>JAYTUX010000342.1:0-1546 GCA_043744315.1 Betaproteobacteria bacterium
CCAGACCGGCCGCGCGGCCGCGCATGAGGTTGATGTCGGCGATACTTTTGCCATTGAGCGAAGGGTCTGCCGCATAGTGCGCCACCACCGCATAGGCGAAGCTTGGCCGCTTCAGCGATTGTGCATTGGCGAGCATTTCCGCAGCGATTTTGCGGCGTGTCGTCGCGTCTGTCAGGCGTTTTGTGACGTCGCTCTGTGCACCCTCGCCGCCCTCGCGTGCCCAATCGGGCAGCATGACACCCAGACTGGTGCTGCTGGCGGTGTAGGGATATTGGTCGATGGTGACGTCGAGCCCATCGCGTCGCGCTTGTTCAATGAGTGCCAAGGTCTCGCGTGAGCGGCCCCAGTTGGCCGGTGCGCTGACCTTGAAATGCGATACCTGCACCGGCATGTTGGCTGCGCGGCCGATGTCTAGCGCTTCGTTGATGGCTTCTACTACCCGGTTACCTTCGTTACGAATATGCGACGCATAGATTCCCTGGTTGAGTGCAGCGACTTTCGCTAGCCCGACCACTTCCTGCGTGGTGCTATAGACGCCCGGGAGGTAGATCAATCCGGTCGAAAGACCGACCGCGCCCTCCTTCATCGCCACATCCACCAGGCGCTCCATGTTGCGTTGTTCATCGGAAGAGGCTTCACGGTTGGCGAGCCCCATGGTCTGCCGCCTCACTGTATTGTGTCCGACCAGTGAGGCCACGTTGATAGATGTCTTTGAGGTGTCGATACGGGTAAAAAATTCTTTCAGGCTGTCTGCCGAGCCGCCACAGTTACCCGTAATGACGGTAGTGACACCGTTGTAGATAAAGTTATCAGTGGTTGGCGTCTCGAACAGGCCGAACTCGATGTGAGCATGAACGTCGATGAAGCCCGGCGCGATGATACGGTTGCGCGCGTCGATGGTTCTGTTGGCCGGCATACCCGTCAGCCGGCCGATGCCGACGATCTTGCCGTCCTTAATTGCAATATCGCCGCGCGTCCAACTATTGCCGGAGCCGTCGACGATGCGCCCGTTGGTGATCAGGACGTCCGCCTTGCCTGAATCCGATACGGTTGCGCAACCCGCCAGTGCCGCAATGAACGCAACGATGATTGCGCGCGAAACCGCCCTCGGGAAGCTTGTGTTCATAATGAGTTGATCTCAGGGTGTATGAATTGGTGTGGATGAAAAATGTGGATATTAGGATGATAAGCGAGACAACCGGCGATGTTGTAATTGAGACGTCGCGACTACAAATGCGTCGCTTTGCATACACGGACGCGGCGTTTTTTGTGCGGCTCCTGAATGACCCGGACTGGATCCGATACATCGGCGACCGCGACGTTCACAACGAAGGGCAAGCGTGCGTGTACATGGCCAAGAGCTACATGGCGCAGTACGAGAAGATGGGCTTCGGTCTTTATCTGGTTCAGCTGAAGGGCGATGCCACGCCGATCGGCATGTGCGGCCTCATCAAGCGTGACGGGCTCGATGACGTTGATATCGGCTTCGCATTTTTGCCCGAGTTTCGCGGCAAGGGATACGCGCTTGAGGCGGCCGAAGCGACCA
>JAYTUX010000343.1:0-4894 GCA_043744315.1 Betaproteobacteria bacterium
CTCACGGCCAAAGGTGCTGAGGAAGACAAGCTCAAGGGTCTCGAATCCGGCGCAGACGATTACATCACCAAACCGTTTTCGCTGCGCGAACTGGAGGCCCGCATCAAGGCCGTGTTACGGCGGCGCGCGCCAGAGCTCACACAGGACGTGATTGAGTTCCACGGCTTGAAGCTGGACCCGGCCTCACACAAAGTGACCGGCACCGGAAAAACGCTGAACATGGGCCCGACTGAATTTCGTTTGCTGCATTTTTTCATGACCCATCAGGAGCGCGTGTATTCGCGTACGCAGTTGCTCGATTTTGTCTGGGGAGACCATGTTTTCATTGAGGAGCGCACCGTTGATGTTCACATTCGCCGTTTGCGTTCGGCGCTCACGCCATCGAACCATCAGGATCTGATACAAACGGTGCGCGGCAGTGGATATCGGTTCGCGAAAGATTAAACCAACCGGCCCACGTCGTGCGCTAACTCAAGGTAACTCAAGGTAACATCACACTGCCATGTTGCCATCTCGCGTTTTCCCCCTCCGTTTATCGCCAGCCGTAAAATTCCTGCTCGTGTCGCTTGTTCGCGTCGGGCTACTGGCTGCCTTCGCAGGCGCAGTTGGCACTATGCTGGGCGGATCTGCCGTCGGTTTTGCTGCTGCCATGTTGGTGGTCTTTGTGGCATTTGGCTACTACGCGTGGAAGCTGGCGCAAATGTCAGATTGGCTCAGGAACCCTACCGCGGCCACCCTGCCCAATGCCAGCGGGCTGTGGGGCGACGTACTCCTCCAGCTCTACCGCATGTTGCGCGATGAGCGCCTTAACCGTGAGTCAATCACCGATACGCTGGCAAGCTTTCAACAAGCCGCCGCCGCCCTGCCCGATGGCGCGGTGATTCTCGATAACGGCTACAACATTGTCTGGGCCAATCCGACGGCCGAGACGCATTGGAATATTTCGCGCAAAAACGACCGGATGCAGACCATCACGTATCTGATCCGTTACCCGGAATTCATCGATTATCTCAACGCACGCCAATACGGCGTACCGCTGGCATTGAAGCTCACGCGCGCCGATGCCGGTGGCGCGATGAAAGAACTGATTTTCGCCGTCCAGTTGGTGCCGTTTGGCAACGAGCAGATGTTGCTGCTGTCCCGCGACGTCACTGAAGTCGAGCGGCTGGAAACCATGCGGCGCGATTTTGTCGCTAATGTTTCCCACGAATTACGCACGCCGATCACGGTGATGTCAGGGTTTCTGGAAACCATCACCAACGCCACCGCAGCGGGCATCAATAATCAACCATTGATCGAAAAATCGCTTGGGCACATGACCGCGCAATCGGCGCGCATGCAGCGGCTGGTTGAAGACTTGCTAACGCTTTCACGCCTGGAGGACGAAACCCATCGTTTGGCCGAAGCGCCAATCAATGTGCCGGAACTGTTGCAATCGCTGGTGCGCGATGCCGAACAGTTGTCGGCCGGACGGCACACCTTGACGTGCCAGGCGGGGGATGTGTGGCTGATCGGCAACCGGGATGAAGTCACCAGCGCGTTCAGCAACCTTGTGACCAACGCCGTTCGCTACACGCCTGCCGCACCCACCGGTGGAAAGATCGATGTCACCTGGGGGCTGGAAGACGGCGCGCCGGTGTTTCGGGTCGCCGATAACGGCGAGGGCATTGCGCCTGAGCATATTCCGCGGCTAACTGAGCGTTTTTATCGGGTTGATCGTGGGCGCTCGCAAGCTACCGGCGGCACGGGTTTGGGTCTGGCGATTGTGAAGCACGTGTTGATTCGCCATGGCGGTCGCCTCGATATCCAGAGTTCGCGGGCGGTGGCCAACCACGGCACCCAGTTTTCGACGCTTTTCCCGAAGGCGCGGGCATGTGCACCCACCCCCAAACTACAGGCGGTGGCGGCATAGCCGCAACGTGCGCTGCGCTAGCCGGTCTTTCAGCGGCCATCAGCTAGAATGGTGTCATTGCGTTACTTATTTCCAACATGATCGGCATTCTGATCGTTGCCCACGGTACATTGGGTGAAAGCTTGATTCACTGCGCTAGCCACGTGATGGGCAAGCGCCCACAATATTTGCGTCAGCTAGGCGTTACCGTTCACGACGATCCGGAAGCGCTGTTGCCGCAAGGCCGCGACTTGATCCGCTTCCTCGATCAGGGCCAGGGCGTTCTGGTGATGACGGATATTTTTGGTGCCACGCCTTCAAATATCGCCTGCAATTTATTGGTGCCAGATCGTATTCAAGGCGTATCGGGCATCAACATGCCGATGCTCATCAAAGCACTCACTTACCGGGAGCAGCCGATGGAAGTTTTGATTCAAAAGACACTCGCCGCCGCGCAGGAAGGCGTCATCCGTATGGCTGTCGCCCTGGATAGCTGACCATGTTGAAACAGGAAATCACCATCATCAATAAACTGGGGCTGCATGCGCGTGCCTCGGCCAAGCTCACGCAGACATCAGGGCAATTTCAAAGTGCGGTGTTTATTTCCAAAGCCGCCAAGCGGGTGAACGCGAAATCGATCATGGGCGTCATGATGCTGGCGGCGGGCAAAGGCACCATGCTTACGCTTGAGACCGAGGGCGTGGACGAAGCCGATGCGATGGCGGCCGTGGTGGCGCTCATCAATGATAAGTTTGGCGAGGGCGAATAGTGAAGCGTAGTTATTCAAACTCTAGTATTGGCGGGCTTCTTCAGGTATTTATGCCCTGTAAGGCCCACCAGTGCCTGACGTTGGCTATTTTTAGATGAGCTTCACGATACATGGTCTGGGCGTCAGTGGTGGCATTGCCATCGGGCACGCGCATCTGCTCACTAGCGCGTCGCTCGAAGTGGATCACTATTCGATCCCCGAGGAGTTCATCGCGCGCGAAGTAAAGCGTTTCGATAAAGGCGTGAAGCAGGTACGGGCCGAACTGGATGCGCTGGAGCACGGCTTGCACACCACGCAACGCGGCGACGCGACCGGCGACATGGCCGCGTTCGTGACGGTGCATCGGATGATTCTTGACGACCCGACATTTTCCGAAGCGCCGCGGGAGATCATTAAACGCGAAGCCTGCAACGCCGAGTGGGCGCTGAAACTACAGCTCGATGAGTTGCTGGCACACTTTGCGGAAATTCAGGACGAATACCTGCGCGAACGAAAAACCGACGTGCGGCAGGTGGCAGAACGGGTGGTTGCCGCGCTGACCGGCCAGGGTGGCGTGGTGCCAGAAAAGTTGCGTGCGCGCAATGAAGACACCATTCTTGTCGCCCGCGATCTTTCACCCGCCGATGTGATCTTGTTCAAGGATCATCAGGTCGCCGCCTTCGTTACCGATCTGGGCGGCCAGACATCCCACACCGCGATTCTCGCGCGCAGTCTGGCGATCCCGGCGATCGTTGCATTGCACACCTCGCGCGAACTGGTGCGTGAAGATGAATTGATCATCATCGACGGCACTCAGGGCGTAGTTATCGTCGAGCCGGATGAAACCGTGCTGGCCGAATATCGGCTGAAACAAAACCAGTGGAAACTGGAGCGCCAAAAACTTACGCGGATCAAGACCGCACCGGCTAATACGCTCGATGGCACGCACATCCAATTGCTGGCCAACATCGAATTGCCAGACGATCTCGATGGCGTGAAAGCGTCGGGCGCGGCCGGCATTGGACTGTTTCGCAGTGAATTTTTATTCATGAACCGCAAAGATCTGCCCACCGAAGAAGAGCAGTTCGAGGCCTACAAACACGTGGCCGAAGGCATGAAGGGCAAGCCCGTCGTGATTCGCACGCTCGATATCGGCGCAGACAAATCGCTCAGTGGCACCGATCAGGGCCCGGCCCATTCAGCGCTGGGATTGCGGGCGATTCGATACTGCCTCTCGGAGCCACAGATTTTCAATACGCAGCTACGCGCCATTCTTCGCGCTTCACGCTTTGGCGATATTCGTATTTTGATTCCGATGCTCGTATCGGCCAATGAGATCACACAGACTTTCGCGGCCATTGCGCGCGCCAAGGAACAGCTAAAACTCGAAGGCAGGAAATTCAACGATAACCTGCAAGTCGGCGGCATGATTGAAATTCCCGCCGCCGCGATTGCGCTGCCGATGTTCCTGAGGCACCTCGATTTTATTTCCATCGGCACCAACGATCTCATTCAATACACGCTTGCCATTGATCGCACCGATGACACCGTTGCGCACTTGTACGATCCGCTGCACCCAGCGGTGCTGTTACTGATTTCAAGCGTCATCCGTCAGGCTGTTGAGGCCGGCGTGCCGGTCACGGTATGCGGAGAAATGGCGGGCGATGTTGAATTGACGCGCTTGTTGCTGGGCTTTGGCCTGCGCGATTTTTCGATGCATCCGGCTAATTTGTTGCTGGTCAAACAGCGGGTGCTGATATCGAACCTGCCGGATATTGCGCCGATTGCCGCCAGAATTTTGAAAGCGGACGACCCGGAAAAACTGCGTGCGTTGCTGGCGAAAATGAACGATTGAGCTAACACGCGCGTCTCAACAAGGTGAAGCGGTTCACTCCAGGCCCTGCAAATTTCTCCTACCCTGACCAGTCATCAAGGAGGCCCCATGCTCAACGAAGTAAAAGATGTGACGCAATACGAAACCGGCAAACATCGCCGCTGGTTTCACGATGATGAATTCGATCTCTACACATGGGAAAACTACGATGGTGTGTTGCAGGGTTTCCAGCTTTGTTATGCCAAGCTAGGTAACGAACGTGCACTGCGTTGGTCACCCGAGGTGGGCTATTCGCACGAAGGAGTTGATACGCCGGAAGACAAGCCTGGCCGTTACATGAGCGCACTGTTTGTGGCCGATGGCGTATTTGATTCCAACAGCGTCGGGTCTGTTTTTGAACACGCGGCGTTAGAAATGCCTG
>JAYTUX010000344.1:0-1532 GCA_043744315.1 Betaproteobacteria bacterium
GCAGCGTTGGTTTCGAGGCGCGTACGAAATTTGTCGCGCTCTGGAGTTGAATAAAGGGAATCAAAAAAACGCCCGATCGAACTGCGAATAAAGTCCTGCCCAATCTTGGCACGATTTTCCGCCCAATCGGTTTCCATTACGCCAGTGTCAGGGCGTTCCATCTCCAATACGAAACCATTTTCCAGCCAAAACTCCTTAATGGTCTGCCAGATTTGATCTGGCTTGGGAGCCACTACCAGCCAGCGCTGAGTGCCAGCGCGTTCGATACGCGCATCCTTGATCTGCGGCAGTACTCCTGTTGATGCCGGGCGCACTCCAGAGCGCGTAGCCTCGTTGCTTGCGGTAGCCGTACGGCGGGTTGAGTCGCCAGGAACCGCGAATCTGTCATCGCGCGTCGGGGTGGTCAAATCCGGCGGAATATCGAGCGACGGTGCTTCAGTCTGCCCCTGACTGCGATAGTCCACCTTGTCACTCTTGAGCAGGTTTTGCGTCCAGCTGCAACCGGCGAGCCCGATACAATATGCGAGCATGCTTGCGCGCCCAAGCAACACGAAAATTGACCTATAGCTGTTCATCGTTATGCCCCCGCTGCCAATGCACCGGCCTGGCGCAAAGCGTCTTCGACCGCTGCGTGATGTTGCGATGCCAGCGCTGTCATCGGCAGACGCAATGCACCGCCGGCTCGGCCCATCCGCGCAACCGCCCATTTCACCGGGATCGGATTGGCTTCGAGGAACAGGCGTTGATGCAACGGCAGCAAGCGGTTGTTCAATTCACACGCCTTGGCCACATCGCCGGTCAAGCCCGCTGCAATCATTTGATGCATCAATTTTGGCGCCACATTGGCCGTCACAGAGATGGTGCCATGCCCACCCAGCAACGTAAACGCGAGCGCGGTGCCATCACATCCGGAAAGCATGGTGAAATCCGCTTTGCCGCTGCGCGCGAGATCGCGCATCAAGTGCGATGCCCGCTCAATGTTGTCGGTAGCGTCTTTCAATCCGACGATGCCCGGCACCTGCGCCAGCCGCAGGACGGTGTCGTTCGCCATATCGGCCACCGTGCGCCCTGGCACGTTGTACATCAGCATCGGCAGGTCAACCGCCTCAGCCTGCGCCCTGAAGTGGCGATACAGCCCCTCCTGCGTCGGCCGGTTGTAATACGGCACCACCGAAAGGCAGCCATCGACGCCAGTCGAATTGGCGAACTTCATCAACTCGATTGCCTCGGCGGTCGAATTGGCGCCGGTGCCGGCAATCACCGGAATCCGTTTGGCGATGTGATCAACCGTGGTCTTGATCAGTGCGCAATGTTCATCGTGATTGACGGTCGGCGACTCGCCCGTGGTACCGACGATCACGATGCCATCAGTGCCTTCAGCCACGTGCCAGTCGAGTAGACGCCTCAACCCCGGCAGGTCGAGTGAACCATCATCGTGCATCGGCGTAACGATTGCGACCAGACTGCCTTTGAACATAGCCATCTTTAAGAAACCTTGAAAAAACGCGACGCCATTTTGCGCGCAACTAGCC
>JAYTUX010000345.1:0-1526 GCA_043744315.1 Betaproteobacteria bacterium
GGACGCGTTCGCCCGAAAGCCAATTTCGCGCCGGGCAAGTCCTGTTGCGGCGCGTGGGAATTGGGGCTGCGCTATTCCAAGTTCGATGCGGGGGATTTCAAGAGCGGCAATGCTTCCGGCACAGGTGTCATTCCCAGCACAGGAACCAGCGTTGCCGATGCCTGGACCTTGGGCGTGAAATGGATCGTCAATCCGAATACCCGATTCTTGCTGAACTACATCCGCACGGATTTCGGCAACACCATTACCGTCACGCCCGCCGCACCAGGCAAGGCGACGCAGACGGATAAAGAATCGGCGATTACCGTTCGCGGGCAGTTTGATTTTTGATCGATGCTTATCCGGTTGAATTCGCAAATATAGAATTTCCACGAACCTTCGGCACATGAATTGGCGCAACTTATGTCGGCCCGTATCGCGCTTCGGCCGAGTTGACACCCGAATCTGGTTAAGCCAAGCGCGCCAACATCGCCCGCTTTTGTGCACCGATGACCGGGTGATAGCAATCCGCCGGCTGCGCGCCGAGATGGCCAATACAGGCATTGCAGTCGACGCATTTCGGGCCCGGCTCGTCATCGCGCAAATGCCGATAGAGCAACGGATCGGCAATGAACGCGCGGCCGGCGGAGACGATGTCGCAGCCACCGTTCTCGATCGCCGCCTCCATGACGCTGCGCGTTCGAAAACCACCGACACAAATTACCGGAATCGTAAGCTTTGCTTTGAACTTGCTCGCGTAGGCGAGATTAAAGCCTTCGCGCCGACCGAATAGCGCGTTGAACAGCAGCGCCAAGATCGGCCAAAAGAGGCGAAACGCCCAGCGGCGCACCCATGGTAATTGACGCATACTGCCTTGCACCATGTTGCGCATGCAGCGCATAAAGGTGCCGCGTACCATCGGGAATCCCGACTCATAGTGGCCGACGGTCACCTCGATAGCGTCGACGCCTTCTTTCTCCAGCAGGCACGCGATGTCGACCAGATCGTCGGTTTTCAGGCCATTGCGCAGTGGTAAATAGTCCGATCCGTTAATTTTTACCATCACTGGATAATCCGCGCCGCAGCCTGCCTTGACGGCGCGCACCACGTCGCGCAATAACCTGCTGCGCCCTTCGATCCCGCCGCCATAGTCATCGGTGCGGCGGTTCGTGTGCGGCGTCAAGAACTGGCTTTGCAGATAGCCATTGGCGGCATGAATCTGCACGCCATCGAAGCCGGCCTGTTGGCAGCGCCGCGCTGCGTCGGCATACTGTTTCACCAATCGGGCAATCTCGTCAACTTGCAACGGGCGCGGCTGCGTGCCGGTGACCAACTCAGTCACATTGGAAGCCGATACCGGATCATTGGTGCCGGCAAATCGCGGCACAACCTGGCGGCCGCAATGATTGAGCTGTGCAAATATCTTACTGCCGTGGGCGTGAACCGCATCGACCAAGCTTGCCAGCGCGGGAACCTTGTCATCGTGATCGACGCCTAACTGGCCTGGCGCCGATTTGCCGTCCAGACCAACGTAGATGTTGCCGGTG
>JAYTUX010000346.1:0-4821 GCA_043744315.1 Betaproteobacteria bacterium
GATGGTCGCGCAAATTGGCATTATTACGTTTTCTAGCCACTCACTCCGGCCCTACCCCCAGCGCCACCAAAAACCGCGACACCATGTTGTAGGTCGCAATCACGCCAATCAACTCCACGACTTCGGCATCGGACAACAACGCGCGAATCTCGTCACGCGTCGCGGTACTCACATCGACGTGCAGTGTCATCTCGCGCGTCAGATTCAGTGTGGCGCGCTCAACACGATTGAATTCGCCTTCGTCGGCGTGTGCAGTGTCGATCGACATCAGGCGATCAAGTTGCGATTGACGTCCGCCTTCGGCGAGAAAAATCGGTGCATGTTGCGTCCATTCGTATTCGGCGCGATTCAGTTTCGCGATGGCGCAGATGGCGAGTTCGCGCAAGTGGGGTGCCAGCGAGAGATCGCGGCGAATCGCACCGAGAAAGGTGTTCCAGCCGCGCGCGATGGGCGGGCTGTGCAGGAGCATGCGGTCGAGGTTGAGGAGGTTGCCATTGGCGCGGCGCGCGCGGATCGCCGCGACCAGGTCGGCGGGGACTCTTTCGGCGGCGATGTCTTGATCGGTGATGTAGGGAATGGTGGGCATGGGATAAATGTCGGGTGTGGAACAAGTAGAGGCGTCATTTCCGGAGACGAGGCTGGAATGACATGGATTTGTTGAGTGGCGCAACGTTAGCGTAGGTACAAAGTACTCTCAGTTACAACGTGCCGAAAGAAAATACTGATGTCAGATGTAGCAAACAAATTACAAATCTGTCTTCCCGGATTCATTCCGGGACCCAAGTTCTGCTGCCACTTGAATGAAGTTGTAAATTTGGCCCCGGAACGAGTCCGGGCAGACAAACTAGAGAACCGATAAAAGTTGCCTGGCCCAAACCACAACACTGGCGAGCGTTTCCGACACTTTTCGTCCCAAACACCGCGCCAGATAACGACTTTGTGCATCACCCTCAGCCAACCAACCCCCGCACCTGTTTCGACGCCTCGGTTTTTCCGGCGACAAATTGCTGATGATTGCGCTCGATCGTTTTCAGATCGTACACATAGTTCACCATCATCCCGAGCGCCTGCTTCAATCCCTTGTCCGACAAATCGCCGGCGATGTTCAAACGTTCCATGCGCGCGCCGTTGTTGAGATGAAAACGCGCAACCGGATCGCGGGTGATGCCGTCAGGTTCGCCGACACCCAGCAGGTACGCGGCGCAAAGGCGCTCGAGGTCGTCGGCGCACCTTTCGCGGACGCGCTCGGCGGCGCGCAGGTCGGCGACGCTTTTGTCCAGCAACGGACCCATCGCGCGCCGCACATTCTCAAGACTTTGCCGCGTGGTTGGGGAAAACCCTTCAGTTTGATCGGGTGACGAGATGAGGCGCCGCAGCCATTCACGGAAACCCGGGATAGGTGACAGCGTGCAAAAGTGTTTTACGCGGCCGAACTCATTGGCAAGCAAACCCGCCACCTGTTTGATGAGGAAATTTCCCAGCGACACGCCGCGCAATCCCGGCTGGCAGTTGCTGATGCTGTAGAACGCGGCCAGATGAAATTCTTTCTGCGACGCAGGCGTACTGTCGATTTTGATCAGCGGCTCAATCGCACTGGGCATATCTGCCAGTAACGCGACTTCGACAAAAATCAGCGGCTCGTCGGGCAGGGCGGGGTGAAAGAAGGCGAAGCAGCGGCGATCATCCTGTAGCCGCCGACGCAAATCATTCCAGCCGCGAATTTCGTGAACCGCTTCATGGCGAATCAATTGTTCAAGCAGCGTCGCCGGCGTGTGCCAATCCACTCGTGCGATGCGCAGAAAACCCGGATTGAACCAGGATTGCAGCAGGTGATGAAAATCGTCATCGACTTGCCGCAATTCGCGATCTTTGGGCAGCGCATCCAGCAATCTTTCGCGCATGCCGACGATGACGCGTGTACCACCCGGTGCGCGATTCAACCGCCGCAATAATTCCTGGCGCGGCGGCTCGGCTTGATGCGTGAGGCGGGCGAGATGTTCGCTATCGGGCGAGGCGGCATAGGCGGTCGCGGCGGCCAGAACCTTGGCAGGATCAGGTGAAAAATCCGATTTAAGCGCTTGAAAAAACGCGACCTGTTCTTCTTTCGATAGCTGCGCGTACAGCGCCAACGTTTCCTGCGCCAGCGATACGCCCAATGCCTCGCCGCGTTCCGATAGCAATTGCCGGCACGCCTGCACCAGTTTTCGAGTTTGCGCGCCATTGCCTTTGCGGCGCAACGCGATGGCTCTGATCGAATTGAGCATGGAGGTCATGTCGATTCCTTACATTTGAAATTCAAAGAGTTTTTCCAGGCCAGAAAAATTGCTTGCCGTCCGTAATCAGGCGATTGAAAAGGATTGATAACAACGTACCGGTTTGGCCAAAGCCCACGCCGCGTGCGCGCAAAGCTACCCACAGCGCGAGCGAAAAGCTTACCGCAAGGTTGATGAAGCCAATCAGCGCGATGCCAGCCAGACACTTCGCAACCACAATGGCATCCACCGAAAAATCGAGCGCCGCCATCGCCAGGCCAAAATTGGCCGACGAAAGTGTGACGTGGCGAACATCGATCGGCAAGCCGGTCAGGAAGCCGATGGTACCGACCATCGCCAGCATGATGCCGAGAAAAAAGTTGCCGGCGAGAGCGCCGAGGTTATCGTCGAGGTACACCGCAAACTTTTTCAGGCGCGCTTCACCGAGCAATGCGCGCAACCATTTGGCATGTTCGATGCGCTCGCGGATGCGTTCATACGCGGCGAAATTATCGTAATAGCCTGAAATCAATCCACCTAGAAAAAGGCACACACCCGCAAATCCGGCGTGAAACAGCGCAAGGCTGTCGATGGGCGACAAATCATGCAATATGTGCGCGGCCTTCTCGGCACTCATGATCGGTTGGCCGCTCAGTTTACCGATCGCAAACGATAGCGCCATCGCTGTCGGAATCGCAATGAGTACGTTGCCGGCGATGGCGGCAAACTGGCTGCGCAGCACATCGACGATCAACGATGCTAGTTTTTCGACATCCTTCATGCGGCCGCGAATTTCGCTGATGACACCGGCGATGGTAGATGCCGTCATTGCCGGCTGCTTGGTGGCGAGTGTCCAGTGCATCACATGAATCAACATGAAGCCGAACGAATAATTCATACTGTACGCAAGTGCGTAGCCGAGCGGCGGCATGCTTGCCTGCGAGGAATACAATTTCAGCAGCGCCATGAAACCCACCAGACCACCTGCGCACATCGCCGAGCGCAACATCCAGAAATATTCTTCGCGATTGGCTGCGATGTAATGTTCGCCGGCGCGGCTTGCGTTATCGGTCACGCGCATTGCCAATAGCCCGATGGTGCGGCTGATATGGCTGCGAATGCCTTGCCGTAAGCCTTCGCCGTGAATCGCCTGACTGAGAAACTCGACCCATAACGAGATCGACTTGTAATCGCCGCGATGGTCGAGTTCCATCTCGGCTGATTCATGGCGCGTCGCGAGTATGGCGATCAACAGTTCAAGTCGCGCGAGACTTTGTTCGAGCCTGCGCAACAGGTAAGTAAGTGTGAGGCTGGTGCCGATGTTGGCCGCGCGACTGCGAATGCGCAGAATCACGTCGCGGCACTGTTCAATCAACACGTGAAGCTGGCGCTCGTCCTCGGCGGGCGATTCGCCACCGGCGAGATATTGTCGATAGCCCACTGAGAATTGTTGCGCTTCGGCGGCCAGCGCCAGAAACGGCGAATCGTGTTCGTCGATACTCGGATGCAGGCGCACCAATTCCGGTTCCAGCCCCATCGCGCCGATGCGAATCGCCAGAATGTCGCCGGCATCGAGCATCTGCGAGAGCGATTCCGTCATCGTTGTTTCATCTCGTGATTCGGCCAGGCTCAATGTCTGCCAGAAACGCAACTTCAATTCGTTCGGTACCGATTCGAGCCACAGGTAGTCGTCGCGGCGATGAAATATCAGATTGACGCAGTCTTTCAAATAGCTTGTGTCGATGATGGCGGGAAGCACACGTTGCACGATTCGACGCCACAGCTCGGAGAAAAACCCGGTGTTGGGCAAAATCCCACTATCGGCGAAAAAACTGACTTGCTTGCGACCCGGAAATAGTGCGAGCAATCGGCTGCGCAGGGCGACGCGTGTGGTCTCGTCGGCTTCTATCAATTCGCACAGAACCGCGAAATTCGCCGTCGCCAGCAAGGCGTTGTTTGCGTTGGCCGGACGCAACGCATCAACCAGCCCGACAAATTGCGCGAGCGGATCGGCGTTCTCATCGCGCATGGTGCGTAATGCGGCGATCAGAGCGAGACGAGTGGTGTTGGTTGATGGCATGTTGTCAGTTTCCAGCGCCACAGCGGGCGGGTTTAAGAAGCCTCCCAGAATTGCAAAGTGTCGCAGTGGAAGTCGCAGAGGCGTGCGCCGAACTCCGATGCTATGCGAAGGTTCGTATCCATTGTATCGGTCATCCGCGCCTGAACAAGTGTGGATAGCTGAAATCTTTTGTCCTCAAATGACGACAAATGTAAGACCGGCAGGGGCCGATCCCGGCATGCGACAGCTATAATTCAAGCGCCCTTTGCTGTCTCACAATAATCGTCATTAGCTTTCCCATGCTTGCCCAAGACGCTCTCGACCAACTTAAATCGCGCCTCAAATTTCAGGTTATCGGCGAGTCAGTCGGCAATCTCACGCTTGGGCGGGGGCAATGGCCGGGCCGCGAGGCATTCGATGTGTTTATCGCCATTGTCGAAAACAAGCTTGCCAGCGGAGCGTTGGGTGCAAAAGAATGCGATCGACTGGCGAGTCTGTTCAAAATCATCA
>JAYTUX010000347.1:0-4819 GCA_043744315.1 Betaproteobacteria bacterium
CGCGCGATTCAATCGGACGATTTTTCGACCGGCACCGGCACTTACGAAACCCGCGACTTGACCGACGCGTACATGGCACGCATCACCGGTGACACCAAACTTGCGCGACCGATGAAAATCGTCGTTGATTGCGGCAACGGCGCGCCGGGGGCGTTCGCGCCGCGCCTGTTCCGTGCACTGGGTTGCGAGGTGATCGAGTTGTTTTGCGAGGTGGATGGCAATTTTCCCAATCACCATCCCGATCCCGCCGAGCCGAAAAATTTGCAGGACGTCATCCGCGCGCTGAAGGAAACCGACGCTGAACTGGGCCTCGCGTTCGATGGCGACGGCGACCGGCTGGGGGTGGTGACCAAGGATGGTGAAATCATTTATCCCGATCGGCAATTGATGCTGTTCGCGGCCGATGTGCTGACGCGCGTGCCGGGCGGCGAAATTATTTTCGACGTGAAGTCTTCGCGTAATTTATTCAAATGGATTCGCGATCGTGGCGGGCGGCCAACCCTCTACAAGACTGGACATTCGCTCATCAAATTGAAAATGAAGGAAACCGGCGCGCCGCTCGCGGGCGAAATGAGCGGGCACATTTTTTTCAAGGAACGCTGGTACGGCTTCGACGACGCAATGTACTGCGGCGCGCGTCTGCTGGAAATCGTCAGCAAACATGCCGATGCGAATGCGCCGTTGAAAGCGTTGCCGAATGCGATCTCTACACCGGAATTGCATTGGAAACTGAAGGAAGGCGAGCCGCACGCGCTGGTCGCACAACTCGAAAAGTCGGCGCGCTTTGAAGGGGCCACGGAAGTGATCACCATCGACGGCGTGCGCGTTGAGTATCCGGATGGTTTCGGTTTGGCGCGCGCGTCGAACACCACGCCGGTGGTGGTGCTACGGTTTGAAGCCGAGACTGAAGCGGCGTTGACACGCATCAAAGAGGATTTTCGCCGGGTGCTGACGGCGGCGAAATCGGACGTGCCGCTGCCGTATTGAAGCAATGCCATATTGCGAATCAAATCAAAACTCCAGCGCTGGCGCGGCTTTCCAACCAAAAATAGTCTGGAATCCCCGCCAGTGCTAGGGTTTCATTTTCGCCCGACCCCCGGGCGCAAATTTCGCGCCTCGTATTTGCCCATGCCCGCTAAACTAGGCGGGACAACTTCGGGATAAAAAAGAAAATGCCAGAACTGATCTTCAAGGGCAAGGAATACGTCTACAACCATCACCTGACGGTACCCTACCGGCCGCTGATTCCGCACAAGGACAAATCCATCGGCACCGCCGATTTGTCCGGCAACCTCATCATCCACGGCGACAACCTGCACGCCCTGAAGGCGCTGATGCCGCGCTACGCCGGCAAGATCGATCTCATCTTTATCGATCCGCCTTACAACACCGGCAATGAGAACTGGGCTTACAACGACAACGTCAATTCGCCGCTGATGAAGGAATGGCTGTCGTCGAACCCGGTCAACGCAGAGGACATGCTGCGGCACGACAAGTGGCTGTGCATGATGTGGCCGAGGCTGGTGTTGTTGCGGGAGTTGCTCGCCGAGAATGGTTCGATCTGGATTACGCTGGATGACAATGAAATGCATCGGGCGAGATCGGTGCTTGATGAATTGTTTGGGGTCGAGAACTTTATTGCACAGATTGTCGTTCAAACAAACAAGCGCGGCCAGACCTACAAGCAGTTGGCAAAGACGCACGAGTACCTGATTTGTTACGGTCGATCACCCAATACTGAACTAGCTGAATTTTCAACGGACGGCGAAAACCTAGATCAAAATGACAGGCGTGGAAAATTCTCGGCAAGAGAACTAAGAAACAGAAATCCCCAATTTGGAAAACACAATCGGCCAAACTTGTACTACCCGATCTATGTTGACCCCAATAATGTAGATGAGTACGGTCACCACATTGCAGCAATTGATAGAACCGATTCACATGAAGAGATTCTTCCAAAGAATAGTGAGGGAAATGATAGCTGCTGGCGCTGGGGCCAAGATAAAGTCAGGAAAGCGCTATCAGCAGGCAGTACCGACATTCTTTTTGCGCGCAAGACGCGTGAAGGCCAGTGGCGAGTCTTTGAGAAATATCGAAAAGAGAGCGTAAAAGCTAAGACGATTTGGGCGGAGTCTAAGCATATTAGTGAACAGGGTACAACCGAACTTGGCCGCCTAGGTCTTGAAAAGTTGTTTCAGTTTCCAAAACCAGTTGGTCTGCTTGACGATATCCTTGCTTTAGCCTCGAACAGCGACTCTTTAATTCTCGACTCTTTTGCTGGCTCGGGCACAACCGCGCACGCAGTGCTGAGAGCAAATGTTGAAGATAGTGGGAATCGACAATTCATATTGCTTGAGTGTGAGAACTATGCAGACAAGCTAACTGCAGAACGGGTTCGACGCGTCATTGCGGGATACGCATTTATCGGCACGCAGCGAGAACAACTGCTTGCAGAAAAAATCAACTTGTCCACGTTGCAGAAAAGTCGCTCGCTACTACAGGAAGTAGAGACCATCAAAGCCCGCGAAGGTTTTGCCGAAGGCGATCTTGCCGACCAGGGCACTCAGATCAAAAAACGCTTCGACAAGATCAGCGTGAAAATAAACGATGGCGAACTGTGCGTTGAAGGCGAGAAGAAGATTTCCGAGCGCGTCGAAGGCCTTGGCGGCGAATTCACCTACTGCACATTGGGCGAACCGCTGGATGCCGAGCGCCTCCTCTCGGGCGAATCGCTGCCCGACTATGCCAACCTCGGCGCCTGGCTGTTCCATACCGCAACCGGCGGTACGCTGGACCCCACGCACATTGACGAATCCATCTTTTATCTGGGTGAGGCGCGCGACCGGCATGTCTGGTTGATCTATCGTCCTGACATGGAATTCCTAAAATCGACAGCGGCGGCGCTGACGCTGTCGTTTGCGCGCGAGCTGCCGACCAAACGCGCCGGCAAGCCGCACCTGGTATTCGCCGCCGCAAAATTCATGTCGAATAAGCAATTGCTGGAGCACGGCGTGGAGTTCGCGTCGCTGCCGTTCGGCTTGTACCGGGAGGCGTAACAATGAGTGCGGAGAAGCGGCTGCGATTCGAGGAACAGCGAGACTATTTCGAACGCGCCCTTGCGCGATTTCGCGAAGTGCTTACCGAGAATGAATCGGACATCGTGCGCGACTCGATCATCCAGCGGTTCGAGTTCACTTTCGAAATGGCGTGGAAATCGATGTTTTACTATCTTGAATCGAAAGGCGAGAGCGTTGCAAAAAAGGCGTTCGCGGTGTTGCCGGAAGCGTTCGCCGCACGGCTGATCGACGATGCCGAAGCTTGGGACAACCTGCGCGATTATCGCAACGACACCAGTCACGAATACAACCAGCAGCGCGCCATCGAAATCGTCGCCTTCGTGCGCGGCAGCGGCCTGACCGCGTTCGAGAAACTATTGACCGTTCTGGCGCGGGCAGAATGAGCCAAGGTAGCGGTGATTCCTGGGGCATCGCCAGTTCGACGTATGGCAAGCTGCTCGCCCTGTTCCGGTCGACGCCAGGCATCGATCACGTGTGGATATACGGATCGCGCGCGCGCGGCGACCATCGACACGACTCCGACATCGATTTGATGGTCGATACATCGGCGATGAGCGCGGCCGAGTTTGCGCGACTGACGGGACGGATCGAGGAACTGGCGCTGATTTATCGCGTGGACATCACCCATTGGCAGTCGAGTCTCGACGATAAATTCAGAAGCAACGTCACGCGTGACCGCAAAGTATTCTGGTCTCCGCATCGGGGCGAGGCGAGGGTGTCCGATATCGGCGCGCTGGAGATGAAGGAATTCCAGCGTACTACGCTGGAGCGCCTTGGCGAGTACGTCGATGAATTGAATCGGGAGCGGGCGTCGTTCGACCGAATTGCCGCGAAGGTGGCGATGGAGCCAGATCTACAAGGCGTCGAGTTGCCGGACTTTCCTCGAAAAGCATGGGCGTCCCTGGCCCGGCGCGGCTCACTGCCACCGAAACGGACCGAGGCAGGCGAGCATTCCTCCCGGTTCGACGGTGCCAAACGCCCGATTCCCAATATCTGCGTCAAGATTCCTACTGGTGGCGGCAAGACGCTGGTGGCGGCTGCCGCGATCTCGCTCTTGCAATCGCGCTACCTGCGTGCTCACACCGGGCTGGTGCTCTGGGTGGTGCCGAACGAGGCGATCTATACGCAAACGAAAAAGGCACTGGCCAATCGCGATCATCCCTATCGGCAACTGCTGAACGTGGCAGGCGCCGGGCGGGTCAAGCTGCTGGAGAAGGATTCGCCGCTCAACCGGCTGGACGTCGATTCCAACCTCTGCGTGATGCTGCTGATGTTGCAATCGGCTGCGCGTCAATCGAAGGAAACGCTGCGATTCTTCCGCGACCGCGGCAATGTGCTCGGCTTTTTCCCGCGAGAAGATGATATCGAGGCGCACTGGTCCGCACTGCAAGCGACACCGAATCTGGATGTCTATGCTCCATTCCGCACCTCCAGCGAAAGCGCGGCCCGCAACAAGGGCTCGATCATCAAGGATTCGCTAGGTAACGTGATGCGCGCGCGACGGCCGATCGTGGTGATCGATGAAGGCCATCACTCCTATACGGAGAATGCGCTGCGCACCATCGATGGCTTCAACCCGGCGTTCGTCCTCGAACTCTCCGCCACCCCGCGCGTGGCGAAGAAAGCCGGCGAGCACGGCGCGAACGTGCAGGTGGAAGTGATGGGGACCGATCTGGAACGCGCCGACATGATCAAACTGCCGATCAATGTCGATGTGCGTCCGTGGCCGGACTGGAGAAGCT
>JAYTUX010000348.1:0-4809 GCA_043744315.1 Betaproteobacteria bacterium
GCTTGTCATCCGCAACCACTTCCACCTTCATTGCCCTCGAAAATCTGTCGGTCCGCCTCGGCAACGGCCCGGAGTCACGTCTCGCCGTCGACAAGGTCACGCTGACGTTCGCTGAAGGTGAACAAGTGGCGATCATTGGCCCGAGCGGCGCCGGTAAAACCACGTTGCTTCACACTCTCGCGATCGCGCATCGGCCCATTGGCGGACACGTGTCGATGTTCAATACCGATCCCTGGCAATGCAATGATGTCGAACGCCATCGGCTGCGCGCGCGCGTATTCCTCGCGCCACAAGCGCCGCCGTTGCCGCCGCGCCAACGCGTGGTTAACGCCGTGCTCGCCGGACGCCTGCCGCAAATGAGCACCTGGCAAGCATTACGTTCACTCGTGTATCCGCTCGATGCACCGGCAGCAGGGCGCGCGCTTGAGCGTTTTAAACTTGGCGACAAACTTACGTTGCGGTGCGATCGTCTGTCGGGCGGTGAACGCCAGCGAGTCGGACTGGCCCGCATGTTGCTGTCGAACGCGCCGCTGATATTGCTCGATGAACCGGTATCGTCGCTCGACCCGGTTTTGGGCGCGTCGGCACTGGAAACTGCGCAGGCTGAAGCGACCGATCGTGGCGCCACGATGGTAGTGAGCCTGCACGATGTGAATCTTGCGCGCAGCCGCTTCACGCGGCTGATCGGCATTCGCAATGGCCGGGTGGAGTTTGATACCCGTGCAGACGAATTGCGCGAATCACAACTTGTCGCACTTTACGGCCCCGAACTTTCACTCGCTGCGAGCGATTTCGCATTGCCGGAAAGCGCCGCGTCGCAAACCAAGCTGACACGCTGCTACTGATGCCCGGCGCATTGACCTCAGAGCGATGGCGGGATCCCGCGTGGAATGGAAGGCTCACGCTCGCAATCCTGTTTGTCGTCGTATTACTGCCGGTTGGATACTTCGCAGAGTTCAATCCGCTGGTGCTTTTCGAGCCGTTGAGTCTCAAGGCCGCCAAGCAATTTCTCGCGACTTTTTTTCCGCCCGCCCATTCGCTGGAATTTTTGAAGCTCGCTGCCGAAGCAACCTGGAAGACGGTGGCGATCGCGACTGTCGGCATTTTTCTGGCGCTGATCATCGCCATTCCGCTGTCATTGCTCGCCAATCAGTCGCTGTCGATTTCCATGATCGGTGTTGACCGCATGTGTTTCTTTTGTCATTCGCTGCGCTATGCGGTGCGCTGGCTGTTGATCGCGCTACGCAGCATTCCGGAACTGGTCTGGGCGCTGCTGTTCGTGCGTGCAGTCGGGCTTGGTGACACGGCGGGTGTGATGGCAATCGCTCTCACCTACGGCGGCATGCTCGGCAAAGTATTCATGGAAATTTTCGAGTCGGCGGAGGCCGAACCGACTCGCGCATTGTTGCGCAATGGCGCGGGCCGCTTGCAGGCATTCTTCTATGGCGCGTTGCCGGCCTGCCTGCCGGAACTGGTGTCGTATACCGTCTATCGTTGGGAGTGCGCGATCCGCGCATCGGTGGTGATGGGGTTTGTCGGTGCTGGCGGGCTTGGGCAACAAATGGAATTGTCGATGCGCATGCTCGCTGGCAGTGAAGTCTTTTCATTTCTTGCGATTTTTGTCGCACTGGTATGGATCGCGGATCTCGCGAGCAAGTACTTGCGAAAGTTGCTCGAATGAACGCAAACATTTCCCGCAATGAGCAGTCATTTGCGCCGCGCTGGCGCGGCTGGCTGGTGTGCGCCGCATTGCTAGCGTTGCTGACAGCGTCGTTCGCAAGCCTCACCGGCGACTGGTCTAGTCTGTTCGGTCGCGAGGCGCTGGGTAGCATGGCTGAATTGGCGTTTGCGTTTTTTCCACCCGCGTTGGATACGCCATTTCTGAAAAAAATCGCGTTTGCGTTTATCGAGACGCTCGCGATCTCATGGCTGGGCACCTTGCTCGCGATGTTGGCAGGAATCGTGTTGGCATTGCCCGCGGCCGGTTATTGGGGGCCGGCATGGCGCACGCCGATTCGATTTATTTTGAATGTGTTGCGCGCGATTCCCGAATTAGTCTGGGCGGCGATGCTGGTAATTGCTGCCGGTCTCGGCCCATTTCCTGGCACGCTGGCATTGGCCTTGCATACCACCGGCGTGCTCGGGCGGCTGTTCGCGGAATCGCTCGAAAACGCGTCACCCGAGCCGATGGCAGCATTGCGCAGACACGGCGTGAATCCGGTACCCGCATTCTGCTACGGCACGCTGCCGCTCATCACACCGCAATTGACCGGCTATACCCTTTACCGCTGGGAAAACAATATCCGCGCGGCGAGCGTGCTGGGTGTTGCCGGTGCTGGCGGGCTAGGACAAATGCTTTATTTCCACCTGTCCTTGCTGCAGTACCGCGAGACCGGCACCATTCTCCTCGCGATGATCGTGCTGGTGGCAATGGTCGATATGATCAGCAATCTATTGCGTAATCGTTTGCTCGCATGAATTCAACACCTAAACTGTTTTAAAAGGACGAGAACTGGCGCGGCGCACCGGCCAAAAAACATTGAAACACTGCACCCGTATTCGTTCTACGTAATTTTTCTTGAAGTTACGCCTTTATCGGTCGGCCGCATTTCGCGGCAGCTACACACCCGTTATCCGAGTCGAGCGATGGCATAATTTAGCTTCCGCGCCTCCCCGGCGCGACCAATTTCACACTTCCAAGGTATCCCCAATGAATTCACTTCCTTTCGCGAAATGGCGACACACTTTCCAATACTGCGCCGGCGCGATCGTGTTCGCGGCGTGCGCATTCAATATGCAATCCGGCAATGCGCAAACAACGCCGGCCGCCAAGGCCGATGAGGTCAAGGAGACCATTCGCCCAGCGATTGCAAAACCGATGATTGCTGCCGAGAAAGCGCTTCAGGAAAAGAAATATGCCGAGGCGCTGCAGCAGATTGTCGAAGCCGAAAAAGTCGACGGCAAAACGCCGTATGAAATTTATCTTCTGGATCGGATGCGCGCATCGGCCGCAATTGGTAACGGCAATGACGCACTCGCCGTCAAATCGCTCGAGGCCGCATTTGCGTCGGGCCGAATCCCTGCCGCCGACAAGCTGAATATTCTCGATGGCATCGCGCGTATCCATTACCGATTGAAGGATTACAAGCAAACCGCGGTCTGGGCGGCACTGGCGCTCAAGGAACCCGGCGCTCGCAACGAAACCCGTCTGATGCTTGGGCACGCGGCCTACATCAACAACGATTTTGCTCTCGCCAAAACTGAAATTGGCACCTATCTCGCCACCAATGAAAAACTCGGCACGCTGCCCACCGAAGACCAATTGCGACTGCTGGCGAGTTCGTCGCTCAAATCCAATGACACCGCGGGTTATGCGGCGACACTGGAAAGGATCGTCGTTCGATTTCCGAGCAAAGAATATTGGGCCGATCTCATTTACCGGGTTGAATCCAAGCCCGGATTTTCGGAGCGACTGGCGCTCGATGTTTATCGTTTGAAATTAATCACTGGGGCAATGTCGGAAAAAAGCGACTTCAACGAAATGGCGTCACTCACGCTGCAAAGTGGATTTCCTGCTGAAGCCAGCAAGGCCATCGAAGCGGGTATTGCCGTCGGCGCATTGACACGCGATACCAACGCAGATAGCGAGAAAAAATTGCGCGCCTCGATCGCCAAAGAACTGGCCGACGAAAACGCACGCGCCGCGAAACCTGGGCAAGCACCGCCAAAGGGTGCGATTGCACTGATGAATCACGGGTACGACGCCGTGCTCAAGGGGGATGCGAAGAAAGGCCTCGAATTGATGGAGGCGGGAATGAAAGCGGCCGATCAAAAGCGGCCGGAAGAAGCGAAACTGCGCTATGGGATCGCGTTGGTGCTGGCAGGACAAAAGCCGAAGGCGGGGGAGGTTTTCAAGACGGTGATCGGGGCTGATGGCGCAGCCGATTTGGCGCGGCTTTGGGAGTTGTATGCGAGGCAGGTGGAGGTCGACACCAAAGGCAAGAGTTAAGGTCTGGGTTCGCGGATAAACCACTTGTCGCAATATTGCTGATACGACAAGCTTGCTTGGTGAACCATGGCGTGACGGCGCATGGTTGGCTAGCGCTGATCCAGCCATCGCTTCATTTGCGCAATCCCAAGGCAACGCTGGGCATGAATCGACCGAGTTGACTGCGCCCGCGCATTTTCCGCATCACCCTTTTTTCCCACCGGAAGGAACGCTTGCACCCCGAAGTCAGCGGCGTATCATGATTTTTTCGCGTCGCTGCGCTTACTGGGGACAAGCCATGAAACCAACCACCTCAACAATTAAAACTTTCGCCGCCGCCTTTTTTGTTTCATGCAGCGTTGGTGCCTATGCCGACGACGCTCGGCAAACCACCACGTTCACCACGCTGATCACCACGCCGCTGGTCGCCGAAGGATTGACCAACGACAACGACGGCAATCTTTATCAACCGGGCCGCGCCACCGCCGCCGGTGCGGCATGCCCGGTCTGGAAAATTCCGCTCGCGAGCCCTTCGCTCACGGTAGTCGGTTTTATTCCCGCGCCGTCGGCCACCGGACTCTGTTCGCCGAGTGGTCTGGCGATTGGCCCGGATGGTCAGATGTACGTGACAGAAACCGATCGCATTTATCGCTTTACACCAAGTGCCACAGCCGCGCCGACTGCCACACTCTTCGCCTCCGGCGTGCCGGGCACCAACGGGCTCGCGTTCGATCGCTTCGGCAATGTATGGACTGGCGATGGCACCACCGGTCAGGGCCGTGTCTGGAAAATTGCCAGCAACGGCACCGTCACCGAAATGT
>JAYTUX010000349.1:0-4806 GCA_043744315.1 Betaproteobacteria bacterium
AGTTGAAAATCGCCCGCTTTTCATATGCGTCTCCCGATTTTTATGTTGCAGAATATTACCCGCATCGCACGGCCTTGACAGGATGATGCGATTTGCGACTTATTTTATCCCTATACGATTCGCACCCGCGATCGGTTGACGAACCATGCTCAACGCCAATTCAGAATCACTTTCCCCGATTGGCCCGAAAGCATCGCCGCGAATCCTTTTTCAAAATCATCGACCGCGAATTGATGCGTAAGTATCGGCGAAAGATCGAGTCCGCTTTGCAGCATCGCCACCATCTTGTACCAGGTCTCGAACATTTCCCGTCCGTAAACGCCCTTGATTTCGAGGCCTTTGAATATCACCTGATTCCAGTCGATGGCGGTATTCGATGGTGGAATACCCAGAAGCGCCACTTTTCCGCCGTGATTCATGTTTTCAAGCAGACTTTGAAACGCCGATGGCACACCCGACATTTCCATGCCCACGTCGAAGCCCTCGACCATCCCGAGCTCATCCATCACGCTCTTGAGCGAAGTGTTGGCGACGTTGACTGCGCGAGTGGCACCCATTTTCATCGCCAGACTCAAGCGGTAATCATTGACATCGGTGACAACTACATGGCGCGCGCCCACGTGACGCGCAATCGCCACGGCCATAATGCCAATCGGCCCGGCACCTGTGATCAGCACGTCTTCGCCGACCAGGTTGAATGACAGCGCCGTATGCGTTGCGTTGCCGTAGGGATCAAAAATCGCGGCGAGATCGTCGCTGATGGATTCCGGAATCTTGAATGCGTTGAACGCGGGAATAACCAGAAACTCGGCAAAACAACCCTCGCGATTGACACCGACGCCAGTGGTGTTGCGGCACAAGTGCCGCCGACCGGCGCGGCAATTGCGGCAATGGCCGCAAGTAATATGCCCCTCGCCGGAGACCCGGTCGCCGATCTCGAAGCCGCGCACTTCCTGGCCCATTTCGACGATGTGCCCGACATATTCATGGCCGACATGCATCGGCACCGGAATCGTTTTTTGCGCCCACTCATCCCACTTCCAGATGTGAATATCGGTACCGCAGATCGCGGTCTTTTTGATGCGGATCATGACGTCGTTATGGCCGACCATGGGTATCGCGACATCCGTCATGGTGAGGCCGGGGGCGCGTTCGAGTTTGGCGAGAGCCTTCATGTTGAGTTCCTTAAATTGCGCCCAACAATTTGCCAACTTTCGCAAACGCCGTCACGGCGCGATCAATTTGTGCGGGCGTATGTGCCGCTGACATTTGCGTGCGAATGCGTGCTCTGCCTTTCGGCACCACCGGAAAACTGAAGCCGATGACGTATATGTCCTCATCCAACAAGGCATCCGCCATCCGCCGCGCGAGCGCCGCATCGCCCAGCATCACCGGCACGATCGGATGCTCACCCGCAACCAGATTAAATCCAAGCCGGGACATTTCACGCCGAAAGTGGCGGCCATTGGCGTGTACACGTTGGCGCAGATCGCCCCCCTCAGCCGATTGGAGCAGTTTCAGCACCGCAAGTGAGGCGTTAACAATGGCTGGTGCCAGCGAATTGGAAAACAGATACGGCCGCGAGCGTTGCCTCAGCAGTTCTACTGCCTCGCGCCGTCCCGCAATGTAGCCGCCCGATGCACCGCCCAGTGCCTTGCCAAGCGTGCCGGTAAATAGATCAATCTTGTCTGCCACACCGCACGCTTCCGGCGTCCCGCGCCCGCCCGCCCCCACAAACCCGACCGCGTGCGAATCATCGACCATCACCCGTGCATCATATTTTTCAGCGAGCGCGCAGATCTCGCTCAGGTTGGCAATGATGCCATCCATTGAAAAAACGCCATCGGTGGCAATCATTTTGAAGCGCACTCCGGCGGCATCGGCCGCCTGCAATTGCGCCTCAAGATCGGCCATGTCGTTGTTGCGGTAGCGAAAACGTTTAGCCTTGCAAAGGCGAATGCCGTCGATGATGCTCGCGTGATTCAATTCGTCGCTGATGATGGCATCTTGTTCGCCAAGCAGCGTCTCAAACAGGCCGCCATTGGCATCGAAACAGGAGGAATACAGGATCGCATCTTCAGTGCCCAAAAACGCCGCAATCGCCGTTTCCAATTCGCGATGGCAGGTCTGTGTGCCGCAAATGAAACGCACCGACGCCATGCCGAAACCGTATTGATCCAGCCCTGCCTTTGCAGCGGCAATCAGACGCGGGTCGTCGGCGAGGCCAAGATAATTGTTCGCGCAAAAATTGATGACTTCTACACCGGAATCCAGCTTGATCGACGCGTTTTGCGGCGTCGCGATCATTCGTTCGCGTTTGGAGAAACCGTCGGCTTCAATCTGGCGCAGTGTCGCACCAAGTTGCTGATAAAAAGATTCGCTCATTCAGGCCCCATGAAAAACTGCTTGCCGCTCACGCGATATTTTACGCGTCACGCGATTCGGTGCGACCGTCGGCGTGTTTGGCAAATCGGCCTTGCTCCCTTGGCAATACTGGTGCCTGATCGCGCCACGGCCAGCCGCCAAACGCAGTGCGGCGGTAGTCGGCAAAGGCTTGCGCGATCTCGGCGTTGGTGTTCATCACAAACGGGCCATGCTGCGCCACCGGTTCGTTGATCGGCCTGCCCTGCAGCAATAGAAATTCACTCATCTCGTTGCCATTCTCGATCACGACATCTGACGACGCGTTCAATTCAATTGCTGCCGATGCGGCAACCTGTCGCCCGTCAATGGTCACATTGCCCCCCTTGAAAAAATACAACTGCCTGCGGGTTGTGGTGCCGCCGATGGCAGCTGGCAACATCCAGCGCGCGCCTTCCTCCATTTTGATGGTCCAGATCGCGACATCTGCGCCCGGCTGTGAGGCCCAGGAATTCGGTGGCGCGGACGCTGGCATCGCGGCGCCATATTGTCCGGCAATGCAGACCACCTCTGTGGCTTGCCCGGCATCGTCCGTGCTCTGCTGGCGTGGCATGTTTTCCGACCATAGCATCGTGAAATGCGGTTCGACCATTTTTAGCCGCGCCGGCAAATTGAGCCAAATCTGAAACAGCTCCAGCGGATTGGCGCGATCTCGCTCGCGCAATGGAAACATTTCTGCATGAACAATGCCTTGCCCCGCGGTCAGCCACTGCGTATCGCCCGCGCCGAAACGCGCGGTTGCGCCAAGCGAATCGGAATGATCAATGAAACCGTTGCGCACAATCGTGACCGTCTCGAAACCGCGATGTGGATGCGCCGGGAAACCCGGCACCGTCATGCCGTGATACATGTTCCAGCCATCCTTGCCGGCGAAATCCTGGCCGAGATTTCGTCCCGACAAGGTCGCTGCAGGGCCCATCTCTTCATTGCCCTTTGGATAGGCATCGTCGTGATGGACACAGAATAGAAAAGGATCGATTGTCCGCCACGGAAAACCGAGCGGGCCGATCGCAATAATTGCATGTGAATTCATTTCTAGATCGAGTGCGGTTAAGTTGCGCAGGCCAGAACGGCAGACAATTCTACTATCGCTTGATCATCGGAAACTCTGGGGAAACTCAAGCACTAACAAGCATTTCCGTACTTCGCAAGCGCAAAAGGCGCGTCAATTATTAGGTTTATGCCGCAATGTCGACAAGTTTCCTCGGTCACTTGGAATTTCCGCGCTCTGTTTGGGGCCCCTGCCCCGAATACTCAGAACATTTAAGGACGCCTCAGAACGGTAAAGGACAACGGCAGGGTTGCGGGCGCACAGTGCAGACATCGAGCACCGCCATTCAAACAGCCAACCAGCACAAGGGGGAATTCATTATGAGCATCAACATGAACCGACTGAGCCGACAACCTGCCCATTCCAAGCTTTTTTTTGCGCCGCCACAGTTGTCTGCGGCAGCGGCGGGGGGTGCAACATCGTTTACAGGCATGGCGCGTCAACAAACGACGGCACAGGTGAATATGGATCGGGTGTTCGATGCTGACCTGATGTTCAACACCGGCATGACAGGGCGACCGCGCAATCGCGGTCTTCAGCCTCACGCCGGATCGCGGAAGCGGTCAGATGCGAATTTGTTTGGAGAAGCACGCCTGTGGCCGCTATATGTCGCTGGTGCATTGGTGGCCGGGATTGCGGTCTTCATGCTGATAACTGCGCTGCTTCCGTAAGGGGCTTGGGCGACCAAATAGATCAACTGATTCAGGCCGCAACGCCAATCTTTTTGAGAAACGCTTTCCAGCGTTTGTCACCATGCAGAGATTGAAAATACGGCTCGCCTTTGGCAAGGCTCATCGAATATTCACGTTGCGCGAGGCCGCGATCGAGCCACCAGAACGCCTCGGTCTTTTCGCCGCGCGCCGCGTGAACGATTGCAAGCTGAAAACCCGCGCTTGTCGCAAAACAAAGCTCCAGCTCCGCCCTCGCCGCCTCCGCTTCTTGCGAGTGACCGAGCGCATGATGGATGGTGGCGAGCCCGCACAGGCGCGCCCAGGGTGCGGCATCGAGCTCGGCAGCGGCGAGCGCCTCATCGGGCTGCTGCCGGGCAAGTAGTAGCCACGCAAGCATCATCTGAAATCCGGCCGCCTGTGGTGAAAGCTCCAGCCCACGCCGATAGACATTTTCTGCCTCGGCCAGCTTACCCGCCGCGCGCAGCGACCGACCGTAATGCCCATAACCACGAATCGCCAAAGGATCGACTTCACATGCCTGGCCAAAGTACATCACCGCCTCATCGAGTCTGCCATGCACATGCGCGAGATAGCCGAATGAGCGCAACACATCGGCCATGTTTGGTGCGGTCTCGCGGGCAAACGAGAAATGCGCTTCCGCCT
>JAYTUX010000350.1:0-1512 GCA_043744315.1 Betaproteobacteria bacterium
GCGATTGAAGCGGTATTGATGATAACCCCGCCCTGCCCCTGACGCCGGAATGCGCGCGTCGCATGCTTGATGCCGAGGAAGACTCCTTTTACCAGCACATCAAAGGTGTAATCCCATTCGGCTTCTTCGATATCCCACAACGGGCCGATCGCGCCGCCGACACCCGCATTGTTGAACACGATATCGAGCCGACCAAATTCCTTAACCGCGCAGTCGATCATTGCTGCCACATCCGATTCTTGGGCGACATCAGTCTTGATGAAGCGCGCCATCCCGGGGTGGCCTGCCGCAGCCTCCGCCAGCGTCGCGGCGCCCGTCTCGGCATTGAAATCGGCAATCACCACGCGCGCGCCTTCGGCCAGAAACCGCATGACCGTCGCTTGACCCATCCCGCCCGCGCCACCGGTGATCACGGCGACCTTGTCGCGTAAACGCATGATGCTCTCCCTCTCAAATTAGGCTATCGTCCGAGGAGTATAACGCGAGTGGGATGCCACTCCTGCACTTCATGCCTTTTTCAAAACAGACTGCACCAACCCATGACATTAGCGCCCGCCGAGCCCGTGACTGCCCCGCTGCAAGGCACTGTGATTCAAGTCTGTGTGGCCCCCGGTGATGAAGTCGCCGCCGGCCAAACCTTGTGCGTATTAGAAGCGATGAAAATGGAGCACGAGGTCGTCGCGCCATTCAATGCGCGAGTCGTCGAGCTCCTCGTCGCGCCGGACATGACGTTGCTGGAAAACGAGGTGCTTTTAACCCTCGCGCGGAGCGCGACGGCCACTGTTTCCGCCACTCCCGCGGCGATGCTAGATCCGGCCTATATCCGGCCGGATCTCGCCGAATCATTGGCCCGTCATGCGCGAACCTTGGATGCTGCGCGCGTGCCGGCAGTGGCGAAACGTCACGCGCTCGGGCAACGCACCGTGCGTGAGAATGTTACCGATCTCTGCGATCCCGATAGCTTCGTTGAATATGGCGCGCTGACCTTAGCCGCGCAGCGTCGACGGCGAACGCTCGAGGATTTAATCGACAACACACCGGCCGATGGCATGGTGGTGGGAGTCGGGACCATCAACGGCACGTGGTTCGATACCGCGCGCGCGCGCTGTGTCGTGCTTGCCTATGACTACATGGTGCTGGCAGGAACTCAGGGCTTCCAAAATCACCGCAAGACGGATCGCCTGATCGATGTCGCGCGCGACGCGCATTTGCCCATCATCTTTTTCACCGAAGGCGGTGGCGGTCGACCGGGGGATGTCGACACTGAATACTTGTTCGCCTCCTGGCTCGAATGCCCGACGTTCACCAATCTCGCCGCAATGAGCGGCGTGGTGCCGTTAATCGGCGTGAATCAAGGCCGCTGCTTCGCCGGTAACGCGGCAATGCTCGGCATTTGCGATGTGATTATCGCGACGCGCGATTCAAATATCGGGATGGGCGGGCCCGCGATGATCGAAGGCGGGGGACTTGGTGTGTACCGACCGGAAGACGTGGGACCGATTGCGGTCCAAC
>JAYTUX010000351.1:0-4781 GCA_043744315.1 Betaproteobacteria bacterium
CGGCGTCGATCGCGGGCAAGAAAGCGAAAGCTGTAGTAAAAACTGGAGCCGCTTTTCGCGGCTTTGTTTTCACAGTATTCGTCGGGTGTCATGTCGGTATCAGTGCGCGCGGCGCGATTTTGAGCCAATCCCAGCGGGTGAGGCGCGGCCGATGACGGAAGATATCGCCGCGAACCGCGTCAATTTTATCCAGAATCGCGAGACCACCCGCGATCATCAAGCGCAATTCCGCACCCATGCGTCCGGGCATCACGCGGCCAAGTGGACGCCCAGATTCCATCATGTTGCGAGCACGGGCGCATTGAAACGCCATCATTTTTTGCCATGCGTCGTTGTTGGTTTGATCGGCAATGTCTAGGTCGCCCAATCCAAACTGCTTGAGTTCGTCTTGTGGAAGATATACGCGCCCGCTGTCGTTTTTTTGCCAATCAATGCCCACGTCCTGCCAGTGATTGATGAGTTGTAAGGCAGAACATATTGAATCGCTCCATGCCAGATTCTGAGGTGTCACGATGCAATTGAGATGCAGCACCAATCTGCCGATCGGATTCGCCGAGCGGCGGCAATACGCCAATAACTCTGCAAAGTCGGCGTAGCGTGTTTTTGTCACGTCTTGCGTGAATGCGTCGAGCAGATCGTAAAACAACGGCAGCGGCAAATCATGTTTGTGAATGACATTGGCGAGATCGGCGAACAGCGGCAGAGTGGTTTTGGCGCGCGCCGCGATGAAATCCAGCTCGCTTCGGTATTCACCAAGTCGCGCCAACCGGTCGGCAATCGACAAGTCACCTTCGTCGGCGAAATCGTCGGCATTGCGGGCAAAATTGTAGATGATCTCGATCGGCTGCCGAAGATGGCGCGGCAGCAACCAGGACGCGACCGGAAAGTTCTCGTAGTGATCGACGGGCACGTGCGGAAGGATTGAATGCTCAATGAGTTTGTGGCCGAATTATATTTGCAAAACAAGTACTTTCGCTTTATACGCGGGAACAAATAAGCGTCTTTGCTTGCGCGATCCGGAGCCGTTTCAGGTAAAATGCGCGCGGTAAGAAACAATTGAGCAGAATCAAAAAAGCATCTCGCAAATCTGGGCGAAAGTGGCGGAATTGGTAGACGCACTGGATTTAGGTTCCAGCGCCTCGCGGCGTGGGGGTTCGAGTCCCTTCTTTCGCACCATCTTTAATCTCTTGATCGCTGTTTGGCGGTTGCGTCAATGGCGGTCTGTTCCCGCACGACACAACCTGCGCCGACAGAGTTAACACAGTACTAAGGACCTTCATGCAAGCACAAGCCACCCCCCCAAGTGTTTCCGGCGCGCCAATGCCCAGCCGCCTCGAGCGGAATCTGATCCTGTCGCTACCGGCCGTCGATATCGAATCGCAAATCACCAGCAAGCTCAAGCAGATCGCGCGCACAGCGAAGATGTCAGGGTTTCGGCCGGGAAAGGTGCCGTTCAACATGGTCGCCAACCAATATGGGTTCCAGGTTCGTCAGGAAGTCATGTCGGAATCGGTACAGAAGTGTTTCGCCGAAGCGGTCAAAGGCCAAAATTTCCGTGTTGCGGGATACCCGCGTTTCGCGCCTGCCAATTCCGGAGATTCGGCGGACAAGTTTGAATTCAGCGCGACCTTTGAAGTCTATCCCGACGTAAAGCTGGGTTCGCTTGCCGGCATGAAACTCGTGCGCCCGAGTGCGGCGGTGCTGGACGTCGATGTCGACAACACGCTTGAAACGCTGCGCAAACAGCGGGCAACCTACGACAAAGTCGATCGTGCTTCGCAAATGGGTGACTTCATGGTGATCGATTTTCGTGGTACGCAGAATGGCGAGCCTTTCAAAGGCGGCGAGGCGGAAAATTTTGGCGTTGTTCTGGGCGAAGGTCGCATGCTTCCGGATTTTGAAGCTGCACTTATCGGCATGGAGGGTGGTGCCACCAAATCGTTTGATCTCACGTTTCCCGCCGACTACCAGGAAGACTTGGCCGGCAAGACCGCCCAGTTTTCAGTGACCGTCAAGGTGGTCAATGCACCAAAATTGCCACCGGTCGACGGCGAATTCGCCAAGTCGCTGGGTGTGCCTGATGGCGACATCACAAGAATGCGCGGCGAAATCAAGGCAAATCTTGAGCGGGAGTTGAAAAAACGCATTCAGTCCAAAACTAAGGATCAGGTGATGGAGGCATTGTCATCTGTTTCAGAATTGGAATTGCCGCGATCGCTGGTGGATATGGAGATTGGCCGATTGCAGGAACAAGCGGTCAAGGATCTTGAGGCGCGCGGCATGACGACGAAGGAGTTGCAATTACCACCGGAGCTATTTGTGGAACGTGCAGAAAAGCGCGTCAAGCTCGGTTTGATCTTGAATGAAGTCGTGAAGCAAAACGAATTGAAGGCAAAACCGGAACAGATTCGTGCCATCGTCGAAGAGCACGCAGAGAGTTTCGAGGATCCGAAGCAAATGGTTCGCTGGTATTACAGCGATCAATCGCGCCTGGCGGAAGTTGAAGCCATGGTGCTTGAAGAAAACGTCGTGGATTGGGCGGCGAAATCGATGGATGTTTCAGTGATTGCTCAGTCGTTCGATGAAATCATGGAGATTGTGCGCAAATGAAAAGCTTGACAAGGTTCGGCGATTTTCAGTCCCAGGCCTATGACTTGACTGGCATGGCACCGATAGCGGGTAGTGGGTATGGTACATCCGGCCTTGGCTATGTGCCGATGGTGATCGAGCAATCCGGACGCGGCGAGCGCGCATTCGATATCTATTCGCGGCTGCTGAAAGAGCGGGTGATTTTTCTCGTCGGTGAAGTCAATGATGCCACCGCCAATCTGATCGTCGCACAGATGTTGTTCCTCGAGTCGGACAATCCCGACAAAGACATTTCGCTCTACATCAATTCGCCAGGCGGTTCTGTCACTGCGGGCTTGGCAATCTATGACACGATGCAGTTCATCAAGCCCGATGTGACGACGCTTTGTACCGGTTTCGCCGCGAGCATGGGGGCATTTCTGCTCGCTGCCGGCACCAAAGGTAAGCGCATATGCCTGCCCAATTCCCGCGTGATGATTCACCAGGTGTCGGGCGGATTTCGCGGTCAGGCATCCGATATTGCGATACATGCCAAAGAGACTTTGTTCCTGAAAAATCGCCTCAACGAGATCATGGCCAGGCACACCGGCCAGTCGATTGAAGTGGTCGAGCGCGACACCGATCGCGACAATTTCCTCTCTGCGGAAGATTCGTTGAAATACGGTATCATCGATAAAATTCTGGAAAGTCGTCACCAACTTTGATTGTTGATGGCGCGAAAGAATTCGGCGCGGTGCGGCAGCTGACAAATGGCGGACAACGCGGCAAGCAAGGATTGAAACGGACACATCGATGACCGAAAAAGTTGGCGAAAAACTGCTTTATTGTTCCTTCTGCGGCAAGAGCCAGCACGAAGTGCGGAAACTGATTGCCGGCCCGTCCGTATTTATCTGCGACGAGTGCATCGACCTATGCAACGACATCATCCGCGAGGAAGCGCAAAGCGATCCCAACGCGAAAACGTCGAAGAGCGATCTGCCGACGCCGCAGGAAATTTGCGACATCCTCGATCAATACGTAATTGACCAGGTATTGGCCAAGAAAATCCTCTCGGTCGCGGTGTACAACCACTACAAGCGTTTGAAGACCGGTGCCAAGGACGGCGAAGTTGAACTTGCAAAATCGAATATTCTTCTGATCGGGCCGACCGGTTCGGGCAAGACCTTACTCGCGCAAACGTTGGCGCGTCTCCTGAACGTACCCTTCGTAATCGCGGACGCGACGACATTGACAGAAGCCGGTTATGTCGGCGAGGACGTAGAAAACATCATCCAGAAATTGTTGCAAAAGTGCGATTACGATGTCGAGAAAGCACAGCGTGGCATCGTCTATATCGATGAAATCGACAAGATTTCCCGAAAATCCGACAACCCATCCATCACACGTGATGTGAGCGGTGAGGGTGTGCAACAGGCCTTGCTTAAGCTGATAGAGGGCACGATCGCGTCGGTCCCGCCGCAGGGTGGTCGCAAGCACCCTAATCAGGAATTCGTGCAGATTGACACAACTAATATTTTGTTCATTTGCGGCGGGGCATTTGGTGGGCTTGAAAAAGTCATTCAAAACCGCACTGATAAAGTCGGAATCGGTTTTGGTGCTGACGTTCGCAGCGGTAAAGATCGCGAAGCCAGCAATCAATTGTTGCGCGATGTGGAACCTGAGGACTTGATCAAGTATGGGCTGATTCCCGAGTTTGTCGGTCGGCTGCCGGTGGTGGCAACGTTGGAAGAGTTGGATGTAAAAGCCTTGGTGCGTATTCTCACTGAGCCCAAGAACGCATTGACCAAGCAGTACGAGCGTTTGTTTGCAATGGAAAACGTCAGTCTCGAATTTCGCGAATCTGCGTTGGGTGCGATCGCACAACGCGCACTCGAACGCAAAACTGGCGCGCGCGGGCTGCGATCGATTATCGAGCATGCCTTGCTCGACGTAATGTTCGAGTTGCCTTCCCTGAGCAATGTCGAAAAAGTCGTTGTTGACGAAGGCACCATCAAGGGTGAGCAACAACCTTTGCTGATCTATTCAGATCAGCCGAAGATGGCAGGCGCGCAGTCCTAGCGCTCGATGACAGGCAATTGCGGGGTTTGCGCCACTGCGCATGGAATGTCCGCAAATCCAGAAATGCTTAACCCCATTCCCCGAATTCGCATCGCATTGCCGGCGTCGGCTATCGTACCGTGCCGCGAAATGAT
>JAYTUX010000352.1:0-1504 GCA_043744315.1 Betaproteobacteria bacterium
GGCGGCACCTATTCGCTGTTCTCGTTCAACTTCAAAAAGCTGGGCATCAACGTCAAGCTCGTTGATCCGGAAGACCCGGACAATTTCCGCCGTGCGATCACCTCGAAAACCAAAGCGATCTACGGCGAGACCATCGGCAATCCGCGCGGTAATGTGCTCGATATCGAAGCCATCGGTGCGATTGCAAAAGAAGCCGGGGTGCCGTTCGTGATCGACAACACCTTCGCCACGCCCTATCTGTGTCGCCCGCTCAAACACGGCGCGGACATCGTCGTGCATTCCGCAACGAAATTTATTGGCGGCCACGGCACCACCATGGGCGGCGTCATCGTCGAATCAGGGAAATTCAATTGGGCCAACGGCAAATTCCCCGGCATGACCGAGCCCTCCAAAGGCTATCACGGCGTGCGCTTCCACGAAACTTTTGGCGACTTCGGCTTCATCATGCGCGCGCGCATGGAAACCCACCGCACGTTCGGTCCCGCGCTGTCGCCGTTCAATGCGTTCATGTTGTTGCAAGGTACGGAAACCCTGCACGTGCGCATGGAGCGCCACGTCAGCAACGCGCAGAAAGTCGCGGAATTCTTGGAGAGCCATTCGCTGGTTTCATGGGTGAGCTATCCCGGACTCAAGAGCAGTAAGTATTACTCGCTGGCGAAAAAATACATGCCCAAGGGAGCGGGAGCAATCTTCACGTTCGGCATCAAAGGCGGCCAAGCGGCGGGCGAAAAATTTATCCTGAACTGCGAATTCCTAAGCCATCTCGCCAACGTCGGCGACGCAAAAACTTTAGTCATTCACCCCGCTTCAACCACCCATCGCCAACTCGCGGAAGACGAGCAAATCAAAGCCGGTGTGACGCCCGACATGATCCGCCTATCCATCGGCATTGAGGACGTGGACGACATCATTTGGGACATCGAGCAGGCGCTGCAATCATCCCAAGTGTAGCGGTCGGAATGTCGCACCGCCCTGGAGCCCAATGGTACGAGGTGGCACTAGCCCACCCGGCAAGCCCCTGCATTGCCACGATCTAAAGGATTGCGCCCGTACTTATGCGCCATTGATCCGCGCCACCTGACGATTGTCGGCCATGGCAGAGCGCCGTTTTGTCTCGGCATCGCGCAACGCGGTGCGCAATCCCTCTTCCACCACCGGATGATAAAACGGCAAGGCCAAGATCTCCTCAACCGTTAAACCAAGCTGCGCGACCCAAGCGAGCAAGTGGCCGATATGCTCCGCGTCGGGGCCGAACATCTCGGCGCCGAGCAAGAAGCCGGTTTCGATATCCGCATAAACATGCAACAGGCCGCGATTTTTGAGCATGACACGGCTGCGGCCTTGGCCCTCGAACGAGACCTCGCCGACGACGAAGCTGCCTGGCTTGAGATCGCTCAAGCGCTGTCCAATGGTGGCGATCTGCGGATCGGTAAATACTACGGCGAATGGCGCGCGCCGGGTGCCGCGGTGAACATCCGGAAAGCGTGCGGCATTGTCACCGGCG
>JAYTUX010000353.1:0-17598 GCA_043744315.1 Betaproteobacteria bacterium
AATGGCACTGGCGACGAAATCCACAACTGGAACAGCGACCATGCGACCGCCAGGTAAATGATCAATTGCTTGGTGGCGCCAGTTGGCGCCCGCGCGCCGGATTCGGCGGCGAGGACTTTGTCGATCAACGCCTGATTGGGTTCATTCGCAGCGGTCTTTTCTACTTCGCTCATTGGGCGTCCCCCGTCTATTGTTTTATTGTGGCCACTGTGTTTTTCAAGATCCCTGTATCGTAATATCAATTCGAACCGACCAGTGGCCTACCATGACCCGCATTATCCAACGCAATCCTGCCATCACACTACCTGTCGCCGTTCGTGGCAAGGGCATCTACCTATATGACAGCGCTGGTCGCGAATATATCGATGCCTCCGGGGGCGCAGCGGTGTCATGTCTCGGGCACGCGCATCCGGATATCCTTGCGGCCATGCGCGCGCAGATGGAAAAAATTGCGTACGCACATTCCAGTTTTTTCACCACGGAGGTTGCCGAGCAACTGGCCGAACGTCTGGTCGCCGATGCGCCACTCGGTATCAGCCACGCCTATTTTGTCTGCGATGGCTCGGAGGCGGTCGAGGCGGCGTTAAAAATGGCGCGGCAGTATTTTGTCGATATCGGTCAGCCGCAACGAACACATTTGATTGCGCGCCGTCAAAGCTATCATGGCAATACTCTGGGCGCGCTTTCAGTGACCGGGCGCGAATGGAACCGTGCGCCGTTTCAGCCGCTGTTGATTCCGACCACCCATATTTCGCCGTGCTATGAGTATCGCGAAAACCGCAATGATGAATCCCCGGAGCATTACGGCGTGCGCCTTGCGCAGGAACTCGACGATACGATTCAACTCCTCGGTGCCGACCGCGTGATTGCGTTCATTGCCGAGACCGTTGCCGGTGCCACTATCGGTTGTATTCCGCCAGTGCCCGGGTACTTCAAACGCGTGCGAGAAATTTGTGATCGCTACGGCGTGTTGTTGATCCTTGATGAAGTCATGTGCGGGTTGGGCCGCACGGGCACCTTGCATGCGTGCGAAGCGGAAGGCGTCGCGCCGGACTTGATGACCATCGGCAAAGGCTTGGGTGGCGGCTATCAACCGATCGGCGCGGTACTGGCGCAGTCGAAGATCGTTGGCGCGTTCGAGAAAGGGCTCGGTGCATTTCAGCACGGCCACACTTACCTCGCGCATCCGATGGGTGCGGCCGCAGCATTGGCGGTGCAGGCAGTGATTGCGCGCGACAATTTGTTGGAAAACGTCAGGCGGCAGGGCGGGGGATTATGGCAGCGATTGCATGTCGCATTCGACACGCATCCGCATGTCGGCGATATCCGTGGCCGTGGATTATTTCAGGCCATCGAACTCGTTGAAGATCGTGCCAGCAAAAAGCCCTTCAACCCTACGCGAAAAGTCCATGCACAGTTAAAGGCGGCGGCGATGGCGCGCGGATTGTGTTGCTATCCGTCGGGCGGTTGCGTCGATGGCCGCGCGGGCGATCATGTGCTACTGGCACCGCCGTTTATCGTCAGCGATTCGGAACTTGATTTGATTGTCGAGCGGTTGCAGAGTGCCGTTGACGATGTTACCTGCAATCATGTCTCGTCTTGATTGGTGAGGTCAACATCGACCGGCCAACGGCGGTCGGACGTTTTGCCAGTGTATTGCTTCACTCTTGATGGACTCATGAAAACCATGGATTTTTCGTCGAATCAAGGCCGAGTTTGCCAACTGAGCACAGCAATAGCACCGCTATTGCGAGCATTTGCAACGCAGAGTCGACGGAAAAGACGCGTTTTTAAGTCGAAAATAGGGTGAAGCACAACACTACAGTAATTGAAGGTAAGCACAGCGCCCGCAGCAACCAATCAAATCGCAGCGGAAACTATCTTGTTGTAATGCGTCCCGCCAATAGTGACATTCTTTAGCGTCAGGCCTTCAACGTTGTACAAGTAGAGTGGGTTGGCGGCATTCACCGGCGTGCCAAAGTCGCAATCGGTGACGGTAACATTGACGACGGGAGTTATTTTTGGCGCTTTGTCAGGGCCGTTGTAACTGAACGGCACCGGCCCTTGAATCACGATGGCCTGATAAGAAGAGTAACGTCCTCCCTGCACCTCGACATTGCCGACCATGACGTTTGAAATATGGATGTCGGAAACAACCGGTGGGCGTGTTCTCACGTTGTCGTTGCCCATGTCGTAGTCGCAATCGATGGTAATGACGCCGCCTGCAGACGTGGCGACAGACTTGGGCGGAATCGGCGAACCGGGAAGAGGTGTATAGAAGGCCGGTGTGGTGCGCACGCCATTGGGAACGGAAATATTGCGGATATGGAGATTACGCAAAAATCCGCCGCGGCTCATGTTGGTCTTGAGCCGGATCGCGATATTGAGCGGATCGGTTTTCCAGTGTTTGTTTTCGAACACCAGATTCTGCACAAACACGTTTTCAATGCCGCCCGACATGATGCTGCCAAAGGTGACCGCACCGTGGCCGCTTTGCATGGTGCAATTCTGGATGACGATATTTTGTGCCGGCCCGTATTGAATATCCGGGCCTTTGCCTGAATCAACGGCAATGCAATCGTCGCCGGTATCGAAATTACAGTCTTCGATCAGTACGTTTTTGCATGCTTCCGGATCGAAGCCATCGCTGTTGGGGCCGAGGCTGTTTGCGTAAACTTTCTTGACATGCACGTTGCGGCAATTCACTGGATTGTGCTGCCAGAACGGCGTATTGGTCACTTGATAGCCCTGCATCAGTACATCGCTGCAACCGATAAACTGGATCATGTGCGTGCGCAAATAATGGCCAAGACCGAAGATACGTTTTTCGAGCGGCACGCGTGCTTCGGCAAGCGCGCGCAAGAAATTTGAATCGCGCCGCCAACGGTCGCCGTCGCCCTGAATCATTTTCAGTTCCGCTGCGCTGAGTTGCGGTGCCAGCGCGGCAAGTGACACGGGATTCAGCGGATTGACCGACACTTCACTGCGCGCCGGATCATGCCTGAGATAGTCCCCAGAACCGACCGGCCCGTCTCCCGACGCGCTTGGTTTGCGGCGGCCTTTCCATGACCACCAGCAATCGGGACTGTCGGCAAATTTCACGCCAGCCTGACCATTCAGGATACTGGTCCAATCCTCGCCGGTTAGCGCGATATTGTTCTGCCCGTAGGCATACACCATCGGCGAGAAATTCAGCAAGTCATTGCCTTCCCAGCGGGTGATGGTCAGATTGCCGTTCTTGCCGCAGGGATGGGTGCCGTACTTGGCATAGTCGGCCGGATGGTTGCTGAAAAAAATCTGTGCACCCGCTTTCAAATGCACATGGACGTTGGCGTGCAGGACGATCGGCCCCGCGCAATACCAATTGCCCCTGGGAATCACCACCCTGCCACCACCCGCTTGATTGCAGGCGGCAATGGCCTTTGCGATGGCCGCGTAGCAATCGGTTGAGCCGGGCGCAGGTGAATCGATCATGGCCTGACTGATAAAAGAAATCCACGCCAGAACCGGAACCACTTTGCAGGCGGCGGCGCCGTAGGCTGTAATAACGAAATCCTGCTCGCGAAATATCAACGGTTTGGCGAAACGGTCAATGATGGCTTGAGCCTGACCCCATGGATCCGGCGGCGCGTCGGCCGCCAGCGTGGGCACGGAACGTAATCCCGCAATCGTCAGTCCCGCGGCCGAGGTCGCTTGCAGAAAATCCCGCCGACTGTGGTCGATCGCTGTTCCTGACGGATCAATCGCCATTGAGACGCCGGTTGGTCGTGTGCGGATGTTTGCGGGTTTCATTGGCATCACGATGAATGGGTGAGGATCCGACGGACGCGTGGCCCAGTCGCAACACGCCAACCGGGCGCACCGTCAAAACTTGTACCGTATGCCGGCCAGAAATTCACGCCCAGTCACGTTGTAGACGACCGGGCTATTGCGCGCACGGCTGATGAACTGGTCGTTGACCTGATTGGTCAGGTTTACCCCCTCCAACGTCGCTTCAAGATTTTCGGTGATCTTGTACGACATCGAGGCATCCACGTTTGTCGAGCTGTTTTTCCCCTCGACATCGTTGTTGTTCTGGCCCGGTACGCGCGTCAGGAATCCCGATCGATAGGCGGTCGACACGCGTGCACTGAATCTGCCGTCGTCAAAGTAGAGTGTCGCGTTCCATGACTTTGGCGACAGATTGAGCAAGTCGTCGGTAATGGTTGTGGTAGCGGTCGGCGAGACCAAATATTCGATCTTCGACTTCACATAGGTGTAATTCAGTAACGCGCCGAAGTTTCGCAGCGTGCCCGACAGGAAGGTAAATGGCTGCTGGTAATTGATTTCGTAGCCCTTGAGCGCGCCGCCGTTGGTATTGATCGGTGTCGTCACCTGGAATACCTCGGTTCCCGTGAAATTCGACGGCAGCAACGAAAGCGGCAATCCGATTTGATTGAACGGAATATTGGTGCGCAAGGTCTGGATGTACGTGCCGATGTCCTTGTAGAACAGGCCCACGCTCAGTAGCGCGTTCTTGTCGAAATACCATTCGACGCTGGTGTCGAATGTCTTGGCGCGGAACGGTTTTAGCAATGGGTTGCCGCTGGTCACGGTAAGGGTGCCGGTGGTGGCGATTGCGCCGCCCGGGCTCAAATTGCCAAGTTGGGGTCGTGCCATGACTTTTGCCGCCGCCAGTCGCACGATGAAATCGCGCGTGATATTTACCGCAAGATTCGCCGATGGCAGCCAGTCGGTGTAGGTGTTGGTGACGGTCACTTCAGTGGCGCCACCCAATGCCTGATAGCCGGTGGCAACCTGCTGGGTCTTGACATAGCGGGTACCGACATTGCCCCGGAACGGGAATCCGGACATGTCCGAGGAAAAATCGGCCATGACAAATCCACCGGTGTCTTTTTCACTGACCGCGCGGTTGTTGCCGCGCGCGTTGCCATTGGTGATCGAGGACAGCGTGAAGTCGCCCGGTCCGCCCGCAGGGCCACTGATGAGGCAATTGCAATAGATGTTGTAAGCCTGCGAGATTGCGTTCAGATTGGGTATGACCCAGGACGTCGGTGTACCGGCCGGTATGCTTTGGCCACTGCCGAAGCCGGTGATTGTGGTCGACAAACTGGCGACGGTCGTACCGGCGGTCGGCGCGAAGATCGTGTCGTTTTGGTTGACACGCCTGAACTCGTAGGTGTCGAATTGGTATTTCTTGTAGTCGCCACCCGCCTTGAGCGTGAATTTTTCCGGGATCAGTTCCCACGCGAGATCGACATGACCGTTGTCGTTCTTGTTGTTGGCGCCTTGGGGACGAATGCGAATTTCGCTCGAGGTGGTGTTGGGAATGGTGGTCGGCTGCGTGCCGGTTGTGACCTGCGGAACACCAACAAGCGTCAGCGCACCGCCCAACTGCGTCGGGTCAAACGGATACGAGATCACCGGCAGACGGTCGCTGCCGCGGAAATCGATTGTGTAACCATTGACATTGAGTGCGTCGAGCGTGGTGGTGGTTTGAATCGGGTTGCGGAATTTCGAATTCGCGCGACCGACCTTCACGTTCAATTTCAACGATTCGTTGATGTCCTGCTCCAGCGTGAGGCTCGGTTGCGTGAAGGTGGTGGACAACTTGTCGAAGCGCGATTCGGCGCGGATGTCGACGCCATTGTAGGTGCCAAACAGCAGCGCGCCATTGGGTGCGTACTCGGTGGCAACCACGCTGGTCTGCGGTTTGCCGCCTTGTGCGGCCGAGCGGCTGAATGAGATGGCTTCGAGGAAATCCTCCTGACGCGTGGCGCTAAGTTTTGAATACAGCATGTCAAACGTGAACAGAGTTCCTTGCATGGGCTTGAATTGGAGCGCGCCAGTGAGACCGGTTCGATCCTGTTCGTGCGTCAGGCGGCCATAGCGCGGCAGACGCGGATGAAAGTTGTTTGGATCGCTGGCGAGATTGTATGCGGCGATATTTGCGGCGGTGCCAGGCAACCGCGCCACACCTTGCGCCGCCGGGCCGCATGTCGTGGCCGTCGAGGTGGTTGGATTTGCCGGCGTGACGCCGATCGGCGCGCACCATCCGCCCGACGACGCGCCGTTATCCCAACGAACGGTGCTGAATCCTTCCTCGAACAAATTGCGTTTCGAAAAGGCGCCGGAAACCAGGGCACCGACTTTGCCGTCCATAAAGGTGTTCGAGACGAGAAAGGCGACGCGCGGATCGAACTTCTGCGCAAGATCGTTGTAGCGTCCCTGCACGGACGCAGAGGCCTTGAAACCCTTGAAATCGAACGGCCGCGATGTTTGAAGATCGACGGTCGCACCCAGTGAACCTTCGTCGACATCCGCCGATGAACTCTTGCGTACGGTAATGGTATTGAACAACTCCGCCGCGAATACGTTGAAGTCGAAACCCCGTGAACGATTTGCACCGCCCGAGCTGTCGGTGCCGCCGGTGGTCGCCAGCGCTTCGATGCCATTGATCCTGACGCGTGTGAAATCGAGGCCCAACCCGCGTACCGTGATGTTGCGACCTTCACCCGCATCGCGGTCGATGACGACCCCTGGCACACGTTGGAGGGATTCCGCCAGATTGGTGTCCGGAAACTTCGCAATATCCTCTGCTTTGATGACATCGACAATGCCGTTGTCTTCGCGCTTCTTGTTGAGCGCGCTTTCAAGTGACGCCCTGAATCCGGTGACGACAATCGTCTCGAGCGTATTGTTTGCGACCGGTTTGGTGGACTTGTCCGCTTCAGGGACGGGTTGCGCCGACGCCTGGCCGATCACTGCAAGGACTGCCAGTGCGGCGGGCGACAACAAGAATTTGTGCTGGTTTTTCATGGCTCATCCTCCGGATTATTGATGTGCACTACACCGCGTTGTGGTCGCGTTGCGCATTCTTTTGCAATCTGCGGCGTTGCGCACGCCACATTGATGACGAAAATCGGGAAACAGAAAACATTTTTTGACCCTGGCGCAGTGATGCAAGATGAATTTCCGTGCCAGTGAAGAAAAACGTTTTTCTAATTTATCGTCTTGCTTTTAGTATGTCAACATGATTTTCGGGTCACTGAGGTTTGTTGCAAAGGGAATTTAATGTGTTATAGTTTATAAATAGTTGATTTATATGTACAATATAAAAACATATCCAGAGCGCCTCGCAGCGTTTATGGGCGCATTCGATACAAAATAAATCGCAGAAAAGCTTTACTGGCGAAGGAAAACTGTTACCTTATTTTGTTTCCAAAGCAGGTGCTGCAGAAAACGTTTACTTCATTCCCTGTCGATTTCCGCCGAAATCGATGAATTCCACAAGGAGAACTGGGATGTCTGGTGATGAAATCGATATGCCGCGGCGCAGACTGATCAAGTCGATGTGGGTCCTGCCGGCGTGGAGTGCGGCGGCTTCGTTCGACACATACGCGAATGATGTGTTGGCGCACGCGCCGGCGGGCATGTTTAGCGGGTTTCGTCGCGATGGCATTGCATGCTTTCGCGGTATTCGATATGGCACTGATACCGCCCATAGCCGATTTCAGGCACCGCGCGCGGCGACGAATGCGGGTGGCACGGTCAAAGCATGGGAGTTCGGTCCAATCTCGCCGCAGCGCGCCCGCACCACCGAGATCCAAAGCGAGGATTGCCTGTTCCTCAACATTTGCACGCCCTCGGCGGATGCACGTGCAAAACGAACGGTCATGGTCTATCTCCACGGCGGGGCGTATTCAACCGGTAGCGGCAATGATCCACTCACCGATGGCACCGCCCTTGCCGCGCAGGGCGATGTCGTTGTCGTCACGCTAACCCATCGGCTCAATGCCTTTGGTTACCTCTCACTCGCGCGCATCGACCCGCGATTTCCGGATAGCGGTAATGCAGGACAACTCGACCTGATCCTCGCATTGCAATGGATTCGCGACAACATCGCCGCGTTCGGCGGCAATCCCGATAGCGTCATGTTGTTCGGCCAATCCGGAGGCGGCGCCAAAATAGCGACGCTGATGGCGACACCCGCCGCGAGCCGCTTGTTTTACAAAGCGGCGACGATGAGCGGTCAGCAAGTCACGGTATCAGGCCCGATGAACGCGACGCGACGCGCGCAAGCCTATCTTGCTAAATTGAGGGGCGATCCTGCAACCGCGCCGATGCAAGAGTTGGTGGACGCGCTCGACGCCATTGATCCGGTGCTGGGCGGCAGCGTTTATTTTGGCCCGGTGCTAGATGGCCGCAATTTGTTGCGCCATCCGTTTTATCCTGACGCACATCCGCAAAGCCGCTCAATGCCGATGATGCTCGGCAACACGATCGCCGAGACACGCGCCTTCTTTCCCCACAATCACCCGATATTGCAGCAACTGACGTGGCAAAATTTGGCGGAACGAATCGGCCCGGAGTTACGTGTGGATATTTCTCCGGAGTACGTGATTCAGCGCTATCGCCAATGGTTTCCTGAAAAATTGCCCTTTGATATTTTCATCGCGGCGACCACCGCTTCACGAAGCTGGCGCGGCCAAGTGATCGAGGCCGACGAACGGGCGCGGGCCGGCGCACCGGCATTCGTTTATCAGCTCGATTTCGAACAAGCCACACATACCGACGACATTGGTCTGGTGTTCGGCACCAAACCCGCGATGACATCCGCGCAACAGGCAATGAGCAAGCGCATGATGGAGACGTTCATCGCCTTTGCCAAAACCGGCAGTCCGGGTTGGCCGGCGCACGATTTAGCGACGCGCAAGACGATGGTGTTCGATGTCAATTCACATCTCGACAATGATCCACGACGACGCGAGCGCGAATTGTTTGCGCCGGTGCCGTACGTGCAGCCGGGAACCTGACGGTGTATTGATTGAGAAAGGCGCGGCAAAAAAAGGAAAATGCCTCACACGCTGAATTCGAGCGGGGTCATCTATTGACCTCAAATCTTCGTCATTCCGGCGCAACCCATGTGGTGATTCGCCGGTGACAGGTTTTTGCAAGTACTCAGGCGTGAAACACAAGCGCTGGCGCGGCGTTACGGGCATAAAGTTCTGGATACGCCCGTAAATACCGGGATTCAACCAATTCCTGCTATCGACTTTTCCAGGAAAAGGAACATCGAGAATTTCTGAACTCGAACGTCATTGCCATCGCCAACGCGCTATTTTTCCCTCACCTTCGGTCCCGGATATTTTCCTGATTTCGGTTCCATGGCCGCCATATCCCAATCACTTTCAACAAACGGCGCATGGGTCTCTTTCTGGACCGGATAGGCGCTCACTTCTTTTTCATCATCGATGATTTTTCCGCGACCCTCCGCAATAAAATAAAGCACCCGGATGTCGTCGGCATCGCGATCCCAGGGGCGAGCACCCGCTTCGGCCAGAACGTGGGTTTCAACGTCGTGCGCGGGCATCACCGCGATGCCGGTTGGCCATGCGACCGGCCTGGCCATCGTGATCAATTTCGCGCGAGTCTCACCGTAGCGGCCGAACAGCGGCAGCGGCACGCCGAATTTATCGACCGCGACATTGTCCTTCTCAAAGTACTCCAGATCGCCATCGCCACCCAACATCATGAACGGCAGTCCCGTGTCAGTCGACGGCCCGCCACGCATCACATTGCCGACGGCGCTCATTTGCCCGGTTTGATATGGACGGCGGCCCCACTCCAATGCCATCAGGTTGTAATGCATGGCGCGTTTTCCGGGGTTGTAGATCAGGTTGTTGATGACACTGCCGCGCACGCCGCCCTTGAACAGCGGACTGCGCTCGACGTTATGTGCCCAGATATTTCGGTAGAAAAGAATGTTGGTGACGTTATCGTGTACCAGCGAACCCTTCGAGTGTTCACCCTTGGGATGGCTGGCATCGGCCAGGCCTTCGCTGGCGAGATTGTAGGAAAAGGTGATGTCGTGCGACGTGTTGGTGCGCCACTCGTCGGGCGTGTTGCCCTCGAAGCGCGGCCCGGATGAGGACATGTTTTCGTCGATCGCCCAACTGAAGGTGTTGTGATCGGCGATAACGCGATGCGCGGAAACGGTATTGAATGCATCGGGCTCCCAGCCACTGCGTTTGGCCTGCCCGTCGACGCCGGTGCGAATGCGGATGTGGCGCACGATCACGTCGTGCGTCTTTACGTCGATGCCGGTGCGGATCAGCGTGATGCCCGGCGACGGCGCGGTCTGGCCGGCAATGGTGAGATACGGTTCGCGAATCACGAGTTCCTTCCGCGCCATATCGATCACACCGCCGACTTCAAATACCACGATGCGCGGACCTTTGGATTCGATCGCCGCTGTGAATGATCCGGGGCCGTCCGCCTTCAGGTTCGTCACCCGAATGATTTTTCCGCCGCGCCCGCCGGGCGTTGCCGACGCCCAGCCCACGGCACCGGGAAAAGCCGCGCCAGATATGGCCGTCTCAGTGGCGTTCGCCGCCGCGAAAACCATGCCAAAGCAAACAAACAGGGGCGCTATGCGCATGACAGCATCCTAAATTAATTGATCGAAAATTCATTTCATGATGGCTTTTTTACCCGCCGCGGATGGGACATCCTGCGCACGACGCAATGAATGCGGGCTTTCTTCACAACACTTTCTTTCGCAAACCGCGCGCCATCGCCAATGGCGGCGCACGCATCGCGGTCGAATCACGCATGACGAGCCGCGGTTCAAGCATCTGATGGCCGATGTCGGGGGGATTCTGTCCGGCGATTTGCCGGAACAACAATCGCATCGCCTCTTCGCCCAGACGCTCGCTCTGGATATCCACGGTGGTGAGCGCAGGACTGGTAAAGCGGCCGAACGGGATATTGTCGATACCCACCACCGACATATCCTGCGGAATGGAAATGCCCAGCGACTTGGCCACACCCATGAAGCCGATGGCGATCATGTCGTTGTAGCAAACCACCGCATCCGGCTTTTCCTTGCGCAGCACGACCGACGAGCAAACACGCTCACCTTCGGCCAGCGTTGGTTCGCGCACCTCAAAGCGGGTCAGAGTTCGCCCATGCGCTTCCAGACATTCTTTCAATCCGCGCATCCGTTCAGTATCGGGCCGTGCCGGTGCAAAGCCGAGATAGGTGACGTTTCGGTGGCCCTGCTTGACGAGCAACTCACCAATCATGTACGCGGCCGCGTAGGCATCGATGCCGATACTGGGTACGCCGGGCGGGGCAAGCCGACCGGAAAACACCACCGGCTTGCCGAACGCAAGGATGCGATCCATTTGTTCTTCCGGCATGCGTGAACTAACGATCAGCCCATCAACCCGGCGACTCAATGCGCCCAGCAATTCCTCTTCACGCGTCTGGCTTTCTTCGGTATCAACGAACAACAAAGTGTAGCTATGCTCAAGGGCAATTCGATTGGCACCTTTCACCATGCTGGTGAAATGGGGATTGCAAATGTCGAGAATCGCCACACCCACCGAGCCGGTCTTGCCGGTGATCATGCTGCGCGCAAGCGGATTCGAGTGATATTGAAGATCCTCGATTGCCGCTTGAATTTTGCGTTCGACGCCGGCGGTAAACCGCTGGGTCGAGTTGATGAATTTGGACACCGTGGCGATAGAAACCCCCGCCTGTGCCGCTACATCGCGAATCGTAGGTTTCTTTTTCATTAGTAAACGTTTTCCATCACAATTTTCGAGTGGTGGTCGGCAGTGTCAGCGCTGTTTCTACGGCATCTTCTGCTAACGGCCGTGGCATCGTTGGCGGATTACCTGATTTTCGCATCATTGCATTCTACTATCAAAAATAATTTCCAACATACTAAAAGATCGCTTTTCGGGTTCGGAGAGGCCAACAAATTCACTTTGCCTTTCACTTGCAGACAAAATTCTACTTGACAAACATTGACCGGGCCTTTCAAAATACGGAAAACGTTTTCCTTGTATTTTCTGGTCGCCTTTGCAATTCGGTGATCAGGTTCTTTTTTGCGGAATTTTGTGACGGTGAATAATGAGTAATCCTCAAAAATATACGCGTCTCCTGCTGACCGGTGCCGCAGGCGGCTTGGGTAAAGTGTTGCGTCAACGCCTGTCGCCATTCGCCGACAACCTGCGCGTGTCCGACCGATTGGATTTGGGTGCGGCAAATCCCGGCGAAGAAGTCATGCTTTGTGATCTTGCCGACAAAAGTGCCGTTGGCCGACTGGTAAAGGGCGTCGATGCGGTGGTTCATTTCGGCGGCATTTCCGTCGAAGATCGATTCGATCCGATTCTGAAATCAAATATTGTCGGCGTATTTAACCTTTATGAAGCGGTACGTAAGTATGGTGTCAAGCGCGTGGTATTTGCGAGCTCCAATCACGTCATCGGCTTTTATCGGCAAGAAGAAAAAATTGATGCGGATGCGCCAATGCGACCGGACAGTCTCTACGGCGTCAGCAAGTGTTTTGGCGAAAATCTGTCGCGATTTTATTTTGACCGTTACGGTATTGAAACCGTTTGTCTGCGCATCGGCTCATCATTTCCGCAGGTCAAAGATCGACGCATGCTTGCCACATTTCTGAGTTACGACGATCTGGTGGAATTGGTGCGCTGCTCGCTGTTTGCACCAACCGTCGGTCACACGGTTATTTTCGGCACCTCCGACAATTCATTGTCGTGGTGGAACAATGCAAAGGCGGCACATATCGGTTTCGTCCCCAAAGATGCCGCGGATACGCAACGAGCGCGCGTGGAAGCCGCCAACCCACTACCGGCACCAGACGATCCCGCGCGGGTATTTCAGGGTGGTGCGTTTGTTTGCTCTGGACCGTTTGACGACTAAGTTGCGATTGAATGACGCCTGCATGAAGCCGCCGCCATGTTGAAAATTGAAACATTGACCGTACCCATTTACGCCGTGGGTGAGTCGCCGGTGTGGCGCACTGCCGAGGCCGCGTTGTACTGGGTCGATATTCCGGCCAAACGTGTTTGTCGATTGCAAGTTGAAACCGGCGCGGTGACATCCTGGGAGACTGCAGCGATGGTTGCCTGTATCGCGTTTTGTCGCGATGGTTCGTTGATTGCCGGCATGGAGGATGGAATATATTCCCTGGCACTTTTGCCGGATGGAAAAGTCAATGCCACGCAATTGGCCGCGCCATCATTTCCCATGCTGAACATGCGCTTCAACGACGGCCGTTGTGACCGTCAGGGGCGATTTTGGGCTGGAACCATGCATACCGACATGGCGGCCGGGCATCCGGTCGGCGCGCTGTTTCGATATGCCAGGACCGACGGCCTCACCGGCCCGCTCGAATCCGGATTGCTCACGCAAAATGGCCTCGCCTGGTCACCGTCAGGTGACGTGATGTATTTGTCGGATTCCCATCCCAAGGCACAATTCATTTGGGCATTCGATTACGACATTGCCACCGGAACACCGCGCAATCGCCGCCTGTTCGCCGATATGAATCAACACCCGGGTCGGCCGGATGGGGCAGCGGTGGACATCGATGGATGCTATTGGACTTGCGCCAATGATGCGGGCCAGTTGCTGCGATTCACGCCCGCCGGCACACTCGACCGGAAAATTGACTTGCCCGTGAAGAAGCCGACCATGTGCGCCTTCGGCGGGAACAACTTTGATACCTTGTATATCACCTCGATCCGCCCGATGAATGAACGTGATTTGGCAACCCAGCCGCTGGCCGGTGCGGTATTTTCTGTGCGACCGGGCATTCAGGGGTTGCCTGAAACAGAGTTTGATGCGTTAACGTAGTACCGTATTTCATTACAAGAGTCTAATGTCGTGACACAGAAATATCGATGCAAATAAAACGGATAAATTTTTTCGCGTGGCAAGGCGAGAGGAGGTGGCATAGCAATGCTGTGGCAACGACGAGGGCGCAACGCTGGTGCGCCGAAACTGCCATGCGGAAAAAGACGCCGTTTTATGTATCGATATTTCTGTGTCACGACACTAGGTTCTTCGTCTGAAGTCCGCTGTCTCAAACCTGGAGGTAATCCATATGTCCATCTCATTTCGCCATGCAATTTTGCAATCGATAAAAGTGGCCGGAAGTATTCTCGCTGCAGGTGTTTTCATGCTGTCCGCGCACGCCCGCGATTTTCGATCGGCCGATGTGCATCCCGGCGACTATCCGACCGTGGCCGCCGTCAAACAAATGGGCAAGTTGCTCGGCGATCAAAGCAAAAACCGGCTTGGCATCAAGGTCTATCCGTCCGGCAGTCTTGGCACGGAAAAGGACAATATCGAACAGTTGAAAATCGGCGCATTGGACATGATGCGCATCAACATGGGCGCACTCAATAGCGTGGTGCCGGAATCCATTCCACCGCTGCTGCCGTTTATTTTTCGCTCGACCGAGCATATGCGCAAGGTGCTCGATGGTCCGATTGGCGATGAAATTCTCGCGTCCATGGAATCCCAGGGGCTGGTGGGTTTGGCGTTCTACGATAGCGGTGCGCGATCTTTTTACACTACCAAAAAGCCGATCCGCAATCTTGCCGACATGAAGGGATTGAAGGTCAGGGTTTTGCAATCGGATCTGTTCGTCGGCATGGTGGTGTCATTGGGTGCCAATCCGACACCTATGCCCTTCGGCGAGGTGTACACAGCGCTGAAAACCGGTATCGTCGATGGGGCAGAGAATAACTGGCCATCGTATGAATCTTCGCGGCATTTCGAGGCGGCCAAATACTACAACCTGACAGAGCACATGCGCGCGCCGGAAGTGTTGGTGTTTTCGAGGAAGGTTTGGGAAACGCTATCCAAGGAAGATCAGACCTTGATCCGCAAAGCCGCCAAGGATTCCGTTCCCTTTATGCGCAAGCTATGGGACGAGCGCGAAATCAAATCGCGCAAGCTGGTGCAGGCGGCCGGGTCGGAGATTGCCACCATTGCGAACCAGCAGGAATTCATCGATGCCATGAAGCCTGTGTATGCGAAATTTGCGAGCACGCCGAAGCTCGCCGATCTGGTCACGCGCATTCAGGCCACCAAATAGTCAACAGGCGCCGCGAAAGTCGCGGCGGATCAGCTTTGTGCGGCAAATATCCTGTGCAAAAAAACTTTCCAGAATTGCGAACCGGAGATCATGAATGAGTAATTCACCAGAGCGGGTGCCAGGCAGTATGGTGCGCGGATTCACACGCCTGAACACAATGCTTGCCCGCTATGGAATGTACCTCTCGGTAGCGGGACTGTTCGTCATCGTCGCCATTGTTGCCTATCAGGTTTTTGGCCGCTACGTGATGAATGACAGCCCGACCTGGGCGGAGAATCTGGCGCTGGTGCTGATACTTTATGTCACCTTGATCGGCGCGGCGGTCGGTGTGCGTGATGCCGGGCACATCGGCATGGAGTCCCTGTTGGTGCTGGCGCCCGAAGGCCTGCGCGACAAAATTGAAATGCTGATTCATGTGCTGGTCGCGATATTTGGTGCCTCGATGGCTTACAACGGCTGGATTTTGGGGGCGTCGGTGGCCTCGTACAAACTGGCCAACATCAATCTTTCCGAAGCAATACGTTATGTGCCGCTGGTCGTTTCCGGTGTGCTGATCATCTTGTTTTCGATCGAACATTTGATCGCGCTGATCAATGGCACCGAGGTGGAACCCGCATGGAACTGACGATTCTCGGTATCTCGTTTGTACTGTTACTGCTGTTGGGTGTACCGGTCGCGTTTGCTATCGGACTGTCGGCGATGTGTGCGATCCTTTACGAAGGGTTGCCGATTGCCGTGCTGTTCCAGCAGATGATGTCCGGCATGAACATTTTCTCGTTTCTGGCGATTCCGTTTTTTGTGTTCAGCGGTGAATTGATGTTGCATGGCGGCATCGCCGACAAAATCGTCAACCTCGCCCGCAACATCATCGGGCACATCCGCGGCGGCCTCGGTATGGCGAACGTGGTGGCATGCACTCTTTTTGGTGGTGTTTCCGGCTCACCGGTCGCAGATGTGTCGGCGATGGGTTCGGTGATGATTCCGATGATGAAGAAAGAGGGATACCACACCGACTATGCCGTCAACGTGACGACGCATGCGTCGCTGGTCGGTGCCCTGATGCCCACCAGCCATAACATGATCATTTACTCGCTCGCGGCCGGGGGAAAAGTTTCCATCGGCGCGCTGATCGCCGCCGGTGTCGTGCCGGCATTGGTGCTAACGATCTGCATGCTGACCGCCGCTTACGCGGTGGCCGTGAAGCGCGGTTATCCGGCCGGCGAATTTCCGGGCTGGAATGCGGTCGGCCTGTCACTCGCCGCGGCGGCCCCGGGCTTGCTCATCATCGTGATTATTCTCGCGGGCATCCTGTCCGGCGTCTTTACCGCCACCGAGTCGGCCTCGGTTGCCGTGGTGTACTCGATCATTCTGACGTTCTTCATCTACCGGACCATGACCTGGGCAAAGTTCATGAAGGCCGCCGCCAGGGCAGTAAAAACCACCGGTGTGGTGTTGCTCCTGATCGGCGTCTCCACCATGTTTCAATACCTGATGGCGCTGTACCAGGTGGCGGATCTGGCCGGCGAAGCGCTGGCAGCGGTTTCGACCAATCCGTGGGTGATTTTTTTCCTGATCAACCTGATTCTGTTTCTGCTCGGCACCTTCATGGACATGGCGAGCACGATACTGATTTGTACGCCAATATTTCTCCCCATTGCCACCAACTACGGTATGGATCCGGTGCAGTTCGGCATCGTCATGCTGATCAATTGCGCGCTGGGATTGAATACGCCGCCGGTGGGCACCACGCAATTTATTGGCTGTGCCATCGGCGGTATTTCGGTCGGTGAAGTGATGCGTACCATTTTGCCGTTCTATGCGGCGTTGATCGCGGCGTTGTTTGCCGTCACTTATGTCCCGGCGTTTTCGATGTGGTTGCCGCGGTTGCTGATGGGCTAAGGGCCTGTTCGTCATTAACCTGAACAATTGGCTCGCTGGAGTTGGGCGCGCTGCGTCGTTGCGAATCGCTTGAGTCGCTCGTCACACGGCACGCGCAACACCTCGCATTGCATCCCAATCCAGCGTCCGGTTATCCAGGTTAATTCCTTACAGACCCTAAGCGGCGAAAGATCCGTGGCCTGCGATTCGACGCCGTGCAGGCTTTGCATTTACGATGAGGCCTGAATTCTGCACGCTAGAATGCCGCATGTCCAACGTACCTGAAAAGTCCAAACGCGTACGCCGTGGAAGCGGTGCTGTCACCCTGCATGAAGTCGCGAAGCTCGCTGGCGTTGCGCCGATTACCGCATCCCGGGCAGTCAATACGCCAGACCTGGTTTCCGAGTCGGTTCTGCAAAAGGTGCGCGACGCGGTCGCGCGTACCGGCTATGTGCCTAATCGCCTCGCGGGAGGACTCGCGTCGATGCGCAGCAAACTAGTGGCCGCCGTTGTGCCGACCATTTCGGGCGCCGTGTTTCTGGAGACTATCCAATCGTTGACAGAAACGTTCGCGCAACACGGCTATCAGGTCATGCTCGGACAGGCAGGCTATGACGGGACCCGCGAGGACGCATTGTTGCGCGCCATCGTTGGGCGCCGTCCGGATGGAATAGTGCTCACGGGAATTTTGCATACCGAGGAAGGGCGCAAGTTACTTGCAGCCTCCGGCATCCCTGTTGTGGAAACGTGGGATCTCACCGACACGCCGATCGACATGCTCGTTGGTTTTTCGCATGTTG
>JAYTUX010000354.1:0-17587 GCA_043744315.1 Betaproteobacteria bacterium
TCGAATTCGGCGAGATTGCGGTAGCGGAATGTGCCACAGAGTCTGCCGAGCCTCGCTTGCGCGTCAAGTTGGGCGTCGGCTATCGGTGTGAAAGAAATGTCGCTGCCATTCACGGTGCCATCCATCAACGCATCCAGCGTTTGCCGCGCTTCTCGGGTGCAAAAGTCGTACGCCTTCAGTGCAAGATAATGCCCGCCGTGAACCGGAAGAAGGCGGATACTTTCGACGAAATCAAGCAGGTCGGCGCTGGTGGCGAGGCGGTCTTCGGCGCTGCGCGGCAACGTCTGGTGGCGCGCACTCGTTGCCGCCTGTGACCCGGTTGCGGCGGGACTCGAAACGCGCGCACCCGGTGACGCGACTCGCGGATCGACAATGCGGATTCGATCGTCGATCGGCACCATCGCCCGCGTTGAAATGATCAGCAGCCACGCGGCAACTGCCAACGCCACCATTGATGGAAGATTCTGCGCACGGAGTGAAATAGCCGCGTTCATGATTTGGATTATGCTCTGACTTGAAAGAACGTGAAGACGCTTTTTCCGAGAGGTCACTGCGCCTCTGAAAGCATGTACGAATTACCCTATTGAAAAGGTGCCTCACGCGATGATCGCCGATTACCAAATTGACGCCGACATCACGCTCGCCGCCACGTTGCCGGGCACGTTCTATCACGATGCCGATGCCTACTTGCTTGCGCGCGAACGTGTTTTTGCGCGCACTTGGCAATGGTTCGGCGATCTCAATGAAGTTGCGGACGCGGGAACGTTGTCACCGCGCAATTTGCTGCCGGGATTATTGAATGAGCCGCTGCTGCTCGCGCGCGACGGTGAAAATGTCTTGCGCTGTTTATCGAATGTCTGCACGCATCGCGGAAATATTCTGGTCAAGGAAGCCTGCCGTGCTGTGCGAATTCGCTGCGCCTACCATTCGCGGCGCTTTGATTTGACGGGGCGCATGACGTTCATGCCGGAATTCAAGGAAGCGAAAAACTTTCCGACCGCCGCCGATAATTTGCCGAATATTCCCTTCGGTGAATGGTGCGGTCACGGCTTCGCGGCATTGAAACCGCTCGCGTCGCTGGAGGATTTTCTCGGTGCGATGAAGGCGCGTATGCATTGGTTGCCGCTCGGCAAATTTACGTTCGATGCGGCGAGCAGTCGCGAATATGTGATCGACGCGCATTGGGCGTTGTATGTGGAAAATTATCTCGAGGGCTTTCACATTCCGCATGTGCATGCGGGTCTGAACGAGGCGATCGATTACGGCAGCTACACGACCGAACTGCAGCGCTATTCGAGTCTGCAACTCGCGTTTGCCCGCGATGGTGCGCCTGCCTTCGCGCCGCATGCAGACGATACCCACGCGGATGGCCGGCGCGTCGCCGCGTATTACTGGTGGATATTTCCGAACTTGATGCTTAATTTCTATCCGTGGGGATTGTCGTTGAATCTGGTGCAGCCGGAGACGATCAATCGCACCCGCGTCGCGTTTCGTACCTATCTCTGGGATTCAAATTTATTGGATGCAAGTGCTGCTGCCGCGTTGCATCAAACCGAAATGGAGGATGAGGCGATTGTTAAAGCCGTGCAACACGGCACGGCATCGCGCTTTTATGGCAATGGCCGTTATTCGCCGACGCGTGAGCAGGGCACGCATCATTTTCATCGCTTGCTGTGCGAGTTTTTGCAAGGACCTGCTACGCGCGCATCGGCCGGGGCGTTGATGGAATTGGGAGAGTCTTAGGAGCGCGTCGTTCCCGCCTGTGCGGCAACGACGAATGAAATAAATTTCCGCCAAATTCACACAGGTACCATGTTGTCGGCCGCGCCGCTTCGCGTTTGCGCCCAACTGCGCCCACTTTGATGCAAATCAACAAGGTAAATTGCCCGCGGTGAATACTGACTTGAGCCGCGATTGTTACGCGGTGCTTGCTTTACCAACAAGAAAGTCAGGACGCCATGAGCCATGTTGCGGATCCGATCGATTTTGAGTGCCCACCGCCGGCGAAGATTCCGGCCTACCTCGAAAAGGTTTACTGGTGGGCGTATGTGCATCCGCAGGCGGTTCGATTGTTTGAACGACAATGGCTGGTAAACGTCATTCTGTGGGGAAACTTTGCCAAGTTGCGCGATGCGGCACTGGATGCGCTGGGCCAATCTCTGCCGGGCCGTACGCTGCAAGTCGCTTGCGTGTATGGCGATTTTTCGACGCGACTCGCGGCACGGGTCGCGCCCGGCGGAACGCTCGATGTGATCGACGTACTTCCGATTCAGCTGACCAACTTGCGCGAGAAGCTTCCGCCAGGCGCGCCGGTAACCCCCATGCTGCGCGACTCTGCCGATCTAGGCTTACCTGCTGCGAGCTACGACAACACTGTGTTGTTTTTCCTGCTTCACGAGCAACCGGAGGCAGTGCGGCGGAAGACCTTGAGCGAAGCGGTGCGCGTGACCAAACCGGGTGGAAAAATCGTGATTGTCGATTACCACTTGCCGCAGCGTTCGCATCCGTTGCGTTATCTATTCCGCCACGTGCTGCGCTGGTTGGAACCATTCGCGCTGGACTTGTGGAATCACGATCTGGAAACGTGGCTGCCGGCCACCGTTGCTGCGTCGCAGATCCGCAAGGAGCTGATGTTTGGTGGGTTGTATCAGAAGGTGGTGATTACCGTGTGAGTGTGCCCCATCGTTCTCGCGCGTCGGCACGCCTCACCGTGCGCGGGAACGATGGGTGTTTTTTGTTGCGGCAAAAATTCGCGCAAAGCGGACTGGACCGCGGCAGTACTGCAGATGTAATGTGACCCGCGCATCTTGACTGGGGCGAGTTGGGTGCAATGAAAAATTTTGGCGTACTAGGAAGATTCTTCCCTGCGTTGGGAAGGGCAGAAACAGTTGGATGCCCGTGAGCCTTGTGTACTCTGTGTGCCTTAGCCCAACCGCAACAACAACATCCCCGCCCAAATCGTCCCCGCCATCGCCATGCCGTAGCACATCAACTTGGCACCCATTCCTGCATGTACGCCCAGATCATGCAGGCTGTGAAAAATCCGGTGCGCGCTGTGCCAGAGAAACAACGCAATGACGACAAACAGGAAACCCTTGCCGGCCCAGTGTTGCGTGAAAGCCAGTATTCGCGAATAGCTTAGCGCGTCGCGCGGAAACATGATGCCCAGCGGCGCCGCGATACCGGTGATGAATACCAGCATTGCGCCGACCAATGCAGACAACATGCCGCCGGCACCGAACAGTGCCCAGAATATCGGCGCGTTCGAGCGCTTCATGCGGCTATCCATTTGGCGATTACGAATACTGTGATGCTCGAAACTATCGCCGCCCCGAGTCCCGCGCGAATGATGGCGCTTGCCGAGACGCGCACATTGTTGAGAAAGATTGGCGGTAGCGTGCGCGGCATGATGTTGAACCAGGTCCAGGTGTGATACAGAAATGCCGCGAGAATCAGCAAGTGCGCCACAATGAACATCGGTTGCCTGAGCAGGTCGAGCCATCGATTCCACGCCGCTTCGCCCTCGCAAAGCGCAACCAGACTCGCGAGCAGGATGATGGCATAAGCCGCGACAAACAGTGACGTTCCCTCGTGAACCATGTACTCAATGAACCACGGATTCTTGCGCCACCAACCCTTCATCGGGCGCACGTAGGGCCGGCGCATGCTCATGGTTTGTCCCCTCGCGGCGCGAGGAAGCGCAAGAAATAGTCTTTGGCGCTTTCGGTCTTGTTAATGTTGACGGCATTCGCCGGGTCCACTTTCTTTGGGCACACTTCCGAGCAGTAGCCGACGGCCGTGCAATTGAATACGCCTTCCTCGGCGTGGATCAGCGGCGCGCGTTCCGCAGCGCCGCTATCGCGCGAATCCATGTTGTAGCGATGCAGCAATGCCACGGCTGCCGGACCGAGGAATTTTTCATTGAGCCCGTATTGTGGGCAGGCGGCGTAGCACAGCAGGCAGTTGATGCAATCGCTGAACTGCTCGTAGCGCGCCATCTGTGCGGGCGCCTGCACAGTCACGCCGTCAGTCAACGCGCGCGGTGTATCGGTAATGATGTAGGGTTTGATGCGCTCGAGTTTCTCAATGAAGTCGTCCATCACGATCACCAGATCGCGCTCGATCGGGAAATGCGACAGCGCCTCCACCTTCACCGGATTCGGGAAGTAGTCGCGCAGGAAAGTCTGGCATACAAGTTTGGGCACGCCGCCAATCATCATCCCGCAGCTGCCGCAGATCGCCATCCGGCAAGACCATCGGAATGAGAGCGTGCCATCGAGCTCATCCTTGATGTACTGCAATCCTTCCAGCACCGACATATCGTCCGTAAACGGCACCATGAATTGCTGCGTGTAGGGCAGTTCGTCCTCCTCGGGCTGATAGCGCAGCACGTCAATCGCGATGGTGCGCGAATTCATCGCAGCACTCATGCGGTTGGCTCCATCGTTGTCGTCTGCTTTGAAAGTTCGCGCGATGCGTCCTTCTCCGCCTTTTCCCCCGCCGCACCGTACGCCCGGACGGCGGGTGGCGAATGGGTAATTTTTACATCGCCGAAGCCGATCACGGGCGCATTCGCGCCGTTGTAGGTCGCGAGGGTGTGTTTCAGAAAATTGACATCGTCCCGCTCGCGGAATCCATCCAGCCGCTGGTGCGCACCGCGCGATTCACGACGGTTGACCGCAGAGTGGGCCATCGCCTCGGCCACCTCGAGTTGGTAGCCGAGTTCGATCGCGAGCAGGCGTTCGGTATTGAAGACTTGCGAGTGGTCCTCGAGGCGAACATTGGCAAAGCGCGCGCGCAATTCAGCGAGTGTGTTGCAGGTGTGTTGCATTGCGTCCCCGGTGCGGAATATTCCGCAGCCACGCTCCATGGTTTCGGCCATCTCGCGACGCAATGTTGAAATTCGCTCGGTGCCGCGCCCGCCGGTGCCGATGCGCTCCACCCGGGCCTTCGCGTCACTCGCGAGTTGATGAAGAAGCGGCGAATTGCCGGGTGCTGCGGCCTTGGCAAATACCGCGGCCGCCTCACCGGCGACTTTGCCGAAGACGCAAAGCTCGGCAAGTGAATTCGATCCCAATCGGTTGGCGCCATGAATGCCGACGCTCGCGCATTCGCCGACTGCGTACAAGCCCTGCAAGGGTGAGGCGCATTGGCCATCAACCAGGATGCCCCCCATCGTGTAATGCACGGCGGGCCGCACGGGAATCGGCGTAATTGCCGGGTTGATACCGAGAAATTGTTCGGCCATTTCATAAATTTGCGGCAGTCGCTCGCGCAGTTTTTGTTCGCCTAGATGAGTGAGATCGAGATGCACGGCGCTACCATGGGGTGTCTCGATGGTGCGGCCTTTTTGCTGCTCATGCCAGAACGCCTGGCTTAAACGATCGCGCGGCCCCAATTCCATTGCCTTGTTGACCGGTGTGGGCGAGGCCGGCCCCAAACCGTAATCCTGAAGGTATCGATAGCCATCCTTATTGCGCAAGAAACCGCCTTCACCTCGGCACGCCTCGGTGAACAGCAAGCCCGAACCCGGCATGCAGGTCGGATGGTATTGCACGAATTCCATATCGCGCAGCGGCACCCCGTGGCGATACGCGAGCGCCATGCCATCGCCGGTGACGATGCCGCCGTTGGTATTCTCACGAAACACGCGGCCTGCACCGCCGGTGGCGATGATGACGGCCTTGGCCTCGATTGAAATCCATTCACCGGATGCAATGGCAATCGCCACTACGCCTTGCGCGCGACCGTCATCGACCAACAAGTCCACGCAGAAGTGTTCATCGAAACGTTTGATCGACGGATACTTGATCGACGTTTGAAACAGCGTATGCAGCATGTGAAAACCGGTACGATCGGCCGCGAACCAGGTGCGCTCGATTTTCATGCCGCCAAACGCGCGCACGTTGATGTGTCCGTCATCCTTGCGGCTCCAGGGGCAACCCCAGTGCTCGAGTTGCACCATTTCTTCGGTGCAGCGCGCGACAAAATAATCAACCACGTCCTGCTCGCACAACCAGTCACCGCCGGCGACGGTATCGTGGAAATGATGTTCAAGGCTATCGTCGCTGCGCACCACGCCGGCTGAACCGCCTTCGGCGGCGACGGTATGGCTGCGCATCGGATAGACCTTCGCGACCAGCGCAACCGTCAGCGTGGGATCGGATTCGGCGATGGCGATGGCCGCGCGAAGGCCGGCACCACCGGCACCGACAATTGCGACGTCAGCCTGAAATCGCTCCAATTAGTTCGATCCTTTGTGCGGCATGCGCGTGTCCGACATCCGCTACGTTGCTCGGGATAAGGCACACGCCACGGTACTTTGCTGGTTGATCAACGCGACAGAATCCATTGCACGAGATTTTTGATTTCCTTGGGATCTTTCGAATCGACAACCTTGTGTTCCTCTATCGTCCCGTCGTCGAGTTTGACTTTGGGGGCTTTCGTAATGTTGTCGATCAGTTTCGACTCCGCATCCGGCTTGCCCTTCCATTTGGCCGCCACTTTCTGAAAGGACGGACCTTTCTTTGACTTTTCGACGGCATGACACTTGGTGCAATCGCTTTTTTTTGCGAGCGCTTTCGCCGCATCCTCATCGACCGCCAGTGCCGAGGTTCCAAATGAAACGGCAACCGCTGCCGCGCTCAGTGCACATCTCAAACTGTTCTTCATGAAGCCTCCAGTGACTTGGGATGATGTACGCCGCCACATTGCCGGCACGCTGCAACGATGGCGATAGTGACACCATACAAAACAATTCCCGGCTTCCTTTGATGCAAATCAACAATCATCCAATTCCCGGACTCATGATAGGCAGGGGTGCCATTGCTTGGCGCCGCGTTTGCTCAAACAAAGCCTCGGATAACGCCATGAATAACGAAAGCCACTGGTTTCTTCGCGTCATGCTATTCGCCTTTGCGATCAGCGCAGCGATCACATTGGGCATCCCTGCCATTGCGGCACCTGCGACGGCGGCAAACCTCGACGATGCCAGCTGCATGGCCTGTCACGCACAAGACAAGCCGGCGATAAACGCGGCCGATGCCCAGGGCAAGAAGCGCGTGCTGCACGCGTTAAGTGCGGAAAAGTTCGCCGCGAGCGTGCATACCTCGCTGAAATGCGTCGATTGCCACCAGGACATCACGGACAGCACGGCCACACACCAGCGTGGCGCCAAGACCGCAGCAGAGTGCAAGCAATGCCACTTGGCGTTGTGGCAGGTCGTGACTCAGGAAGGCCGGCAAGCGGCAAAGCCCGGGCTCAGCTTGGTTGTCTCGCAGATCGAATCGCAGAAGCAGTCAATCCACGCGGCGGCGAACAAGGACGACCCATCGAAGACCAATGCAACCTGCGCCAATTGCCATGACTCGCACGCAGTGATCCGGACCAAGCCGGGGACATCTGCGCATGATCAAGCGCGACTGGCCGGGCCGGCGCGATGCGGTACCTGCCACGAAGAGCAGCTTGAGGAGTATTCGGGTTCGGTGCATGGCAAGACCGTGATCGACAATAAGGACCCCAAGGCCGCCATCTGCACCGACTGCCACAACCCGATGGGGGTTGATCGAACTTCCAAGGACGAAGCGAAGAAAGGCATGCTCGCCGCCTGCAGCAACTGTCATAAGGAAAACGCCAAGTCCTATCGCGACACCTACCACGGGCAGATCACCACGCTCGGCTACACCAACACCGCGATGTGCTTCAACTGCCACGGCAGCCACGACTTGCGCTCGCCAAAAGATCCGAAGTCAAAGGTGCATGCAGACAATCGCCTGAAGACCTGCCAGAAATGCCACAAAGAAGCGACTGCGGGCTTTGTCACTTATCAGCCGCACGGCAATGCCCACGATTTCAAGCGCTATCCGCAAATTTGGCTCACGACCAACTTCATGGTTGGCTTGCTATTGGGCACGTTTGCGTTTTTCTGGATTCATGTGATCCTGTGGCTGTATCGTGAAATCCAGGATCGCAAACACGGCATCACCCGTCCAGTGGTGCAAGTTGACAGGCTGAACATTCCGACCGGTAAGCAGTTCCAGCGTTTCGGCCCGTGGTGGCGTCTCGGCCACCTGTTGTTCGCGGTCAGCCTGATGATTCTGACGCTGACCGGTATGACGCTGATGTATGCCGGCAGCGCCTGGGCACCCGTCGTCGTGAAATTGTTGGGTGGGCCGGAGGTGACGGCGACTATCCATCGCGTCAATGCGGTGATCTTCTCGGGCGTGTTCGTGATTCACCTGGTCTATATCGTGATTCGCCTCGCCAGAAAATGGAAGACGTTCAAGATTTTCGGTCCCGATTCACTGATCCCCGGCCCGCAAGACCTGTTCGACGTAATCGCCATGTTCAAGTGGTTTTTCGGCATGGCGCCCAGGCCGGTGTTTGATCGCTGGACGTACTGGGAAAAATTTGACTACTGGGCACCATTCTGGGGTGTCGCCATCGTCGGTTTCAGCGGTCTCATCATGTGGTTCCCCAATCAGACCGCAGCGTACCTGCCGGGCTGGGTCTTCAACGTGGCGGTGATCACGCATGGCGAAGAAGCGTTCCTCGCGGCAGTGTTCCTGTTCACTGTCCACTTCTTTAACAACCACTTCAGACCGGAGAAGTTTCCTCTCGATACGGTGATGTTTACCGGCACGATGACGTTCGAGCATTTCGTGCGTGATCATCCGCTGCATTACAAGCGCTTGGTCGAGAGCGGCGAGTTGCAGAAATACCTGGTTGACGCACCATCGAAACCGATGCAGATCGGCTCAAAAATTCTTGGCTATACGCTGATTGCGTTCGGTTTGATTCTGTTGGTGCTGATCGGCATTGGTTTTGCGGGAAGTATTGGCTGATTTCATTTAACCGTTAACCGCCGAGGCGCCGACCGGTGCATCCCAAATCACGCCGCTTTGCCTTGGATCAAAATCCGGGACGCCGAAAAGCCTATGTTCAATTTGCGGGTGGCTAATTTTGCCGGACTGATTTCGGAAACAGTAATTTAACTTGGGGGCGGTATGAAAAAAACGTTGCTTGCATTAAGTGTGTGTCTGGCGTTGTTCGGCATGAGTGCGGCCAACGCGGCCGACCCGGCCAAAATCGATTGGTCGAAAATCAAGGTATCCACCGTGCCTTTGTTCTACCCCGGCCAGTCATCCTATGAATGGCTGCGTAGCGACGCCCACAAGGGTGCCGCCAAGGAAACGATCCGCGGCGACAGCTGCGTTTCCTGCCATGACGACAAGGATATCGAAAAAGAGATGGGCGAAAAACTGGTGAAGGCCGGACCATTGGAGCCGACGCCGGTCAAGGGAAAGAACGGCTATGTCGAACTCAAGGTGCAGGCGGCCTATGACGCGAAGAACCTCTATTTGCGTTACCAGTGGAAAACCAACAATCCGTATCCCGGCACCGAGCACCAATACTTGCGCTTCGACGGCAAGGAATGGAAAGTCTGGGGTTTCCCGAAGCTCGACAAGGTGGTTCAGGAAGGCAAGCAACCCGGCATCTATGAAGACCGCATGTCGATCATGATCGATGACGGCAAGGTGCCTGGATTTTCCAAGCAGGGCTGCTGGCTGACCTGTCATGACGGACAGCGCGACATGGCGAAGCAATTCACCAAGGAAGAAGTCGCAGCCAATGCGCTGCTCACGGCAATCAAGAAAGGCGATGTGCGCAAATACCTGCCGGATACGCGCAGCGATCCCTCGGATTGGAAGACCGGAAAGTCCGTAGCAGACACTGATCGGCTCAAGGCCGATGGCAAATTCCTCGATCTGGTTCAATGGCGCGCGCACCGCAGCCATGCGGTCGGCATGGCCGACGACGGCTATGTGCTTGAGTTCCGGCTGAGCGACGCCGGCAAGGATATGTTCGGCGGTAATTCCGACGCCAAGACACACCAGCCGAAATTCATGTGGGATGAAAAGAAAGTTGGCTACAAATCAATCACCGCCGACAGCCAGTTGCGCCGTGGTGACCAATTCCTGGTGCGCGAGAAGAATGCGGTGCCGTTTGATCCCAATGCCGGCTGGAAAGAAGGCGACATGATTCCCGACTACATCATCAGCCGAGAGGATGCCAAGGGTTCGGCGGCGGACAACAATGCCATCGCCTCCTGGAACAACGGCATGTGGACCGTGGTGCTGGTGCGCCCCCTGGGCTTGACCAACGCGGACGACAAGTCGCTCAAGCCGGGCGGTGTCTACAACGTTGGCTTTGCAGTGCACGACGACAATATCACCACCCGTGGTCATCACGTGTCGTTTGTGAAGACGCTGGGGTTGGGGGCCAAGAAAGCCGATATACAGGCGGTCAAGCTGCCTTAGTCGACTGCTTCAATATTTAGGGGCACTGCGCATCGCGCAGTGCCCCTGTTCTTTATCTTCACGGTCGCAACAAAGTCATTTCACTTGCGGCACGCCGGTACCGGCTCTATGCAAACATTCGGTACGACAGTTCAACGAAACGCGATCAAGCGTCGCTGGGTGACACCTCGGTGCACCCAGTCGGACGAGTCGATGCGCTAGCGGAAACTGTGGGAGTAGGCGACGGCGACCACGTTGACCTTGTAATTCGGCGAGGTGATGCCGGTGCCGACATAACCTTGGATCGCCACCGGATTGGTGTACAGATCCCATTGCGGATTGGTCGACGTCAGTTTGCGGTACATGTAGACAACGCGCACAGTCGAGTCTTTGTCCGCCGCATAGTTCGCGCCCAGGCGGAGGTCCCAGAGTTTGCTTGAGCTGTCCGGCAGCGACGCAACCGGGATGAAAATGTTGTTGTTGACCGCCGCGTTACCGCCATACGCGCCGATGTTCAGGCCGTTGCTGATCACCTGCATGCCGGTCATTGTGATCGGCGTGAGCGCGTAGCTGTAGCTCATCAGACCGTCGAGATTGATTTTGGATGAAGCCTTGGCGCGGATCGTCAATCCAAAGGTGCGGATCTTGTCGGCTTGCGTTTCGGTCCACACGCGGCACGGGTCGGTGATGTAATCGGACGGCGAACCGTAGTTGATCGCCGCGCCGGCCGCGTTGTAGCCGGAAATACTCGGATAGGCGCGGCAGTTGGCCGCCGCGTTGAGCGGGTTCGGCGTGGTCGGCGTTGCGACGTTGGTCGCGCGCAGGATCGCGAGGCTACCGGTGGTGGACTTTTGATCCTCATAGGTGAAATAGCTGGTGAATGCGAGCTGGTCGCTGGCCGCATACGACCCTTCAAGATTCAGCACCCAGTACTTGGCCTCTTTCCTGCCGAACAGCCCTTCATCAACGTATTTGTCGCGGTTGTAATCCACACCACCGGACAACGACATTTTCTCAGTGGCCTGGTACTCGACGCCACTGCGCAGTTTGTCGCGGTCGCGATTGGCGACGATGTAGTTGATGAGGTTCGGCAGCATCGGCTCAACGGCGGCACCGAGCACACCGCCCAGCGGTTCCGCCAACTCGAATTCGGAATGGCGCCGGCGGGAATAGTCGTAGCCGAGACGCGCGGTGAAATCCTCCGCCAGCGTATTGCGGTACTGGAACTTGACCGTATTTTCCTTGGTCTCGTCCGCCCGATACGGATCAGTGCCGGCCAGATCGGAATTGCGCCTGATTTTCTGAAACTCGTAACCTACCCGCAGCGCCTGACCGCGCGCGAGGCGGTAATTGCCTTCGAGCACGAATTGTTCCTGGCGGATGTTGATCGGGATGGTGTCGTAGCAAGTAAGGCCCGAGACCTTGACCGCCGCCGTCGCGGGCAGCGCGCCCGGCCCGCAGGGGCTGGTGGTCGCGACCGCAGCGTTTGCGTCGCGACCGGTGGCCACCGTCTGCATGTAAGGCGTGCGGTCATCGCGATCCTCGTAGCGCAGCGACGCCGTGATATCCATTTCGTTGGTCAGCCGCGACGTCAGCCGCGCCGTGAAGTTGGTGTTGATCACCTTGGCGTTGGCCGATGTCGCCGGCACGTACCATAGCGGGCCGCTGGCGAGGAACGGTTCGTTCTGTGTTGCGTTCGCGCGCGAACCGGTCATCACCAGCTTGGTCGACTTGCTGAAGTTGTAACCGGCCATCGCCTTGATCTGGTGATACTGATTGTCCGGCGCGCCGACCATGCGGTTGACATTGCCCTGCACCGCGTTATTGGTCCAGATACTATCGGCGGTCCAGGTGTCGACATCGTTCTTGAAAATCGAGCCCGAGTAGCCGATGTTGAGATAACTCTTCTCGTCGGTGTAATTGAATCCCGCGTTGATCAGGTTGGTCGTGTAATGGATCGGCTCGGGCACCGTCACGCCATGCCCGGTATCCACCGATCCGACTCCGGTAAGCTTAAGCCCGGTCTTGGTGGCGCTTACGGCGCTGGCGCTGAATCCCCATTGGTCGGTGAGCTTGACGTCGATTGCGATGTTGGAGCGCTTCCGCTCCGTACCGAGCTTGGCATCCTGCATCGCGGCGGGAATCAACCAGCCCAGGCCAGCGTTCGCGTCGGCGGCGCTGGTGGCCGCCGTTGTATTGGGCGCAGCCAGTGTGCCCGGGTTGCGATTGGGCGACTGGATGTTGTTGAAGTTGGCCAGCAGATTGGCAATGGTCGCGTTAGTCACGGTCGTTACATTGGCGGGTGAAGCGGAACCGGTGCTGATGCCGCCGATCTGTGCCGGATGATTGGCGGCGTTGAGGAGCGGATCGACGGTGAGTGTGGCGCCGCCGACGCCGCGGTAGATCGTCTTGTAGGTGTCGTACTGGTTGCGCACGATGCCGTCGAAGCCGGCGCTGATGCGGAACACGCCTTGATTGCCGTACTCGCCGCCGATCGAGCGCGTGGCGAGGCCAAGGTCGGCGCCGACAATGCGCCAGCGTTCGGTGCCGCCGCTGTCGTATTTGTCGCCGCCGCGCCACTCGAGTTCGCCGATGCCGTAGGCACCTTTACGGTCGAGGCCGTTGTACTCGCTGAACTTGTAGGAAGGCTTGTCGACATTGCCGATACCGATCGTGACGCTGTTTTTCGGGTCGGTCAGCACGGCAACATCGTCGGCCTCGGCCCCGAGCGCGCACGGGGCGAAAGTCGCGAGCAAGGCTCCGTTGATGGCAAGCGCCATTGCGCTGAGCCGGGCGGTCTTGTGGAGGCATCTCATGATTTCAATCTCCTGGTGGGGTCGCCGTCGGATGCTAGCGCGTGAAACGCTGGCCGCCCGGGTGGTTCGAACCGTGTACCTGCGAGTGGCAATTCGTGCAACCGCGCATGGCGATCTGCGCACTGCCGGCATTCGAGGTGATCGGGGCACCGGTCACCGGATTGGTGAGGTTGAGCGGTGTGGGCGGAATGAAGCTCGCGCCCGAACCCAACGATGAACGCAGGCCGCCCGTCAGGTTGGCGTTCGCCTGGGCACCGCCCGGCAGATTGTTGCCGCTGTACACCGCACCCGGGTGCGGCGCGCTGTCGCCATGACACTCCTGACACAGCCATGGCTGCCGACCCTTCAGCATCGACAGGTTGGTAGAACCGTGCGGCGAGTGGCAGTTCATGCAGTCGTCCATCGCGCCCGCATGCTGGTGCAGGAACGGACCGCGTTTTTCGGCGTGGCACGTAAAGCAGGTGTCGCGCACGTTTTCTTCCTTGACCAGTTTCGGCCCGATCGATCCATGCGTGTTATGGCAATCCGAACAGGCAACTTTGCCCTCTGCGATCGGGTGCGTCGACACGCGCTGAACTTGGGCGCGCGTACTCTTATGGCAGGCAAAGCAGACTTCGCTTTGAGTGACCTTGTTGAGCACCTTGTCCTGCCCGGTTCGGTGCACTTTGTGGCAGTTGTTGCAGGAAAGATCGCTGGTGTGGTGCTTGCTGCCTTCCCACAAGCCGCGCGTGCCGCCCTTGTGGCAGGTAAGGCACACGGCGCTTTGCGCGTCGGCGCCTGACTTGCGCTTGCCGCTGAACACCACGTCGGTCAGCACCTTCTGATCCTTGACGTGGGCTGCGCTCGGGCCGTGACAGGTCTGGCAGCCGGGGGTGCGCGCGTCAGCCTTCTGGCCATGTCGCGTCTGGTAGAGACCCAACACCGGCGCCTTGTCCGATTCATCGTGGCATTCGGTGCAGACTTTGTCACCAGCTAGCGTGCGGTCGCCACTGAACGACGCCGCAGGCGGTGCAGCCCAGGCGAAGCCAGCCATGCACACGGCGAATACGAAAAACATCAAGACGTCTCGTGTCAATCTCATGATGGAAATCCCTCTGCGGCAAGTGAACGGGGTCGTGCACTCATGGCTTGATTGCAAAAAATGCGGCGCGTGCAATTTTGAAGTTTTGAGACTCCCACACAAGGCGAAAAACCGTGTGACGTCTTTTGTCATCGCGCCGCTTAGTGCCATCGAGCATTAGCAATGGCAGATATTGAAGTCCCGGGAATATCATGCGCTCCCTTTCTTGGTAGCCACGTGGTTGGCCGTCGCTTCACGCAAACACAACCGGAAGATCCTAATCAGCGCGCAAATAAAATACGGCACCTTAATTCATATCAATATATTTCGGTCTGTGGCGCGGGACTTGAGATGAATCAAATGCTGGCCACATTGTGCGGCGCCGCAATTGGCATTGTCCCGGGATCGCCAATGACTTTGCGCGCGCATGTGAAGCGGCGATTGGTCAAATGCTCGGGCCATCGCAATTGTCGACACGTCGGTATTCGAAAACCCGCTATCAAGACAGCGACGCCGCGCAGCGGTTGTTTGATGCTAATCAAAGCTGGCTGCTCGTCTCGGCGCACACTGAGATCGGCGCGTCAACCGGTTTGAAAGGCGGTCGACTGAGAAACATGGATACGACTCTGAAGGAGCGTGCACGGCTGTTGGCTGACTCGACCGCGTTTGCCCGGCTGCCGGCGCACACCATTGACCGGCTTGCCGCGGCTGCGATCGAAATCGTCGTCAACGCGGGTGACACGGTATTTGCGCGCGGCTCCCCGGTGACCGGCATGTACATCATTGTCTCGGGCCACCTGACCTTATCGATGCGGTCGGCGCGCGGTGCCGAGCATGTGATCGAGTTGATGCACGAGGGTGACACCTTCGGCGAAGCCGCGCTGCTCACGCGCCGCCCGCACTTGATGACGGCAACCGCCGTATCCGCATGCACCCTATTGCACATCGACCGCCGCGTGTTGATCGACAACGTTGAGCATGACCGTGATCTTGCATTGCGCATGATCGCTATGCTCGGCGATCGGCTCAATCGGCAGACGGGCGCGCTGGAAAACCTGTTGTTCCGCCGGGCGGACGGGCGGCTGGCACGTTTTATTGTCGAGCAATTAAAGGGGGCCGGACAAGGCCCGCATCAGCGCCTGACGCTGCCCGTGCGCAAAGGCTTGATCGCGTCACACCTCAACATGACACAGGAACATTTCTCACGTACCTTGCATGAGCTGATCCGGCAGGGGCTGATTGCCGTCGATGGTGTCAATGTCGAGGTGATCGATATCGAGCGTCTGCGCGAAATGGCGGAGTTGCCACCGGTGGAAATGCCGGTTGCGGACGCGGCCTGAATCCGGTTATTGCGCTGCCGCTTTCAAGCCAAACTCATCCGCCAACAATTCATACGAGCGCACCCGCGCATCGAGATCATGTGTCCAGGTGTTGATGACAATCTCGTCGAGCGAAAAACGTATCGCCAATTCTCGTAGTCTCGCCCCGACTTGTGCCACCGAGCCCACGGTCGCATTTCCGCGCAGGGCATCGATCGTGGCGCGCTCGGCGGCGGCGTAACCGGCATAGGCGATTTCCGCTTCCTCAGGCGATACCAACGGCGTGCGCAGACCTTTCTCAAAGCCGATTCGCCAATGTTCGCGTGTCATCAGCAAACGCCTTGCCTCGGCTTCCGTCTCTGCCGCCAATGCCCACACGCAGATCGTCGCCTGCGGCAGCGGGTAGCGCTCACTCGGACGATATAGCCGGCGATAGAGTTCCAGCGCCTGTTCGGTGCCCCGCCCTTCGGTGAAAAAATACGCATAGGCATAGGGCAAACCGAGATATGCGGCCAGTTGCGCGCCATAGTCGGAACTGCCGAGAATCCACAATTCAGGACGTGTTGGCCCTAACGGATGCGCCTTGATTTCGGCAAACGCATGTCCCGCCTGAAGCGGCAATCCTGACACCCACGCCTGCAAATCGAGAACTTGCTGCGGGAATTCTTCGGCGGCATTTTGATGTGGGTTCAACGCGAATGCGGTCAGGCGATCTGAGCCAGGCGCACGTCCGACGCCAAGATCAATGCGCCCCGGCGCGATCGCCTCCAGCACGCGGAATTGTTCGGCGACTTTCAATGCCGAATAATGCGGCAGCATCACACCGGCACTGCCGATACGGATGCGCGATGTGGTCGCCGCGATCGCCGCCATCAAGATTTCCGGCGCGGTGCCGACGATGCTGTCGCTGTTGTGATGCTCGGAAACCCAATAGCGGTGATAACCGAGTGCATCGCAACGCCGCGCGAGTGCCAGGCTTTCCTGAATCGCGAGGTGCTGGCTCTTGCCCTGGGCGGAAGGCGATTGGTCAAGTACCGAAATTTTCATGCGCGCACCGCAAGAATGTTCAAAACGAGAATTCTGTTTTGACGTTGAACTGTGTCGACTTGATGCCCGGCGCACGTTTAAGTGGTGCCGCGAGATCAACATGTAACACGTTTGCAAACGCGGCGCGATCCAGCGCCAGCCGCAACCCGACGCCAACGTTGGCGAGTGTTCCCGGATTCACGGTGTTCTGATTCAAACCACCCCAGGCGCGGCCCGCATCGAAAAATGCCGCGCCGCCGACGCGAATCAGGCGGAATGGATACCAATCAGTGAAAGCGCGCTTTTCCACCGACAAGAGCCAGCGCTGATCGCCGGTCTGGTAGCGTGATGGATACCCACGCAAACCATACGTGCCGCCGATCAGTAATTGATCCGCCGCACCAATGGCACCATTTGCGCCATTCAGGCGTTCCACCACGAGCGACGTATAAAAAAGCGAGCGTCCGGCGCCCGGTTCATAATATTTCACGCTTGCCGCCGCATGTGTCAACGGCAGCGACGTGGTCGCGATGCGGCGCTCAACCGACGCACCCGCTTGCAAGATGTGGTTCCCCGAAAAGACGTAGCCATCGGTGAGTGACGCGTAGTAGAGCAAATTGTCGCGGCTCGAACCCATCGATGCGAGTGCCTTGGTCACCTGCACGCGCGCGTTGAAACCGACGACCAGAAACTCCGCACGTTCGATCAGGTTGTGGTTTTTCACTTTGACGAAACCGTCTTCGACAAAGTCTGCGCGCAGAAAGAGCGCACGCAATTCACTGTTCACGGGCATCGGGACAAGAGCAATGCGTCCGGGTTCAGCCCGATACGTATTGTCAGCGGCCAGAGCGCCAGCGGTGTATCGCTGGGTCCATCCGTTGATCAGGCCCGGCGACCAGCCCAGCGACGCATCGGCGGCCTTGCGGCGATGACGGTATTCGTAGGCGACATTACCAGCGTTGTAAATGGCATCGATACGGTCATCATCGCCCCATGCACCGCGCGCCGCAAAGCGCGTATCAAGTGAATAAAACGGCCGATCGACAATTAACGACGTGCGTTTACCAT
>JAYTUX010000355.1:0-4760 GCA_043744315.1 Betaproteobacteria bacterium
GCGGTTGTCGCCAAAGTCGCCGAGCTTGCGGCATTGACCGGACTCTCCAAAACCGCTGCGGTCGAGCGCGCCGTCGACGAAATGCTCGCCGCCAAAGCAAAGCCCAAGAACGATGACTTTGAGCGCCAACTCAATGCGCTCATCGAGCAGATTCACGCGCTCCCGCCCGACCCCAACGCCGATCCCAATTTCGAGCTGGAATGGGACGAATGGGGCTTGCCAAAGTGATGATCGCCGTCGATACCTCGGCGCTCATGTCAATCATTCTGGAAGAGCCAGACTGGCGCGACATAGTCGCTTCCATTGGCGCGTCCAGCGGCGTTTTCATCAGCGCCGCCACGCTGACCGAAACCCTGATTGTCACTCGCGTCAAACGTGGCTCCAGAGCGCGCAACCTTGTGCATCACACAATGCAGTTGTCCCGCTTTGAAGTGGTGCCGGTCGACGCGGCAATGGCTGAACTCGCTTATGACGCCTTCGAAATCTACGGCAAAGGTTCTGGCCACCCGGCCCAACTCAACTACGGCGACACGTTCAGCTACGCGCTGGCCAAAATCAAAGACGTGCCGCTTCTGTTCAAGGGCAATGATTTTTCGCGCACGGATGTGAGCGCTGCAATGGTGCGCGACTAAGCTAGATCAAGTCCGAAAACTCGTATCAAACAGCAGATGTGCCCAAGGGGATGATCCGCCTACTCCGCGCCGAACGCTCATAAACCAATTTCGCGCATCTTCCAACGGCATCCCCTTAATACGCTGCCACGCACGATATGCCGGAGCTTGTTTGCTAGACATGACTTCAAAGGCATGTAGCAATTCGGGATCATCAAGCTTAACGATATGGTGATAAGTGAAATATTGGGTCAGCGCGACGTGAACGCAACTTGGCTCAAAAACAGAATCGTGTTTGGGCGAGAGCGAAAATTCAGTCCACATCCGCCCGTCGAGGTCACGCCCAAGATGTGCAAGCGCATGAATCGTTTCATGAATCAGCGTCACGCTACCGACATATCGTTCTTGGAGAGCCAGCTTTCCTGCGCATTCTGAGATCGCGCGCTGGTAGATCATCACCTTGCCAGATTTAGCTTGGTAGGCACCCAGCAAACCGGTGGTTACAAGGTTGCTATTCGCAATTCGCTCGGCTAGGGCACTCGACAAGCTTGAAAAGCCTACGTGATGATCGCCATCATCAGTAAACGGCTCTAGCAACGAGGGCAAGTCGTCCGATAGCTCAAAAGAGATTTCGGTACCACGGAATCGCTCACTGAGTTGGTACAAACCTCGATCTTCATCAACGTCGGAATTCCGTGGTAGACGATCCAATATCCGTTGCCCTTCGGTACGAAAATAGGCATCAGGATCGTACTTGAGCCCGAGCGTATCTCTGGCCATCAGGCCCAGCGCAACCAAGCTAGGCGAGGAGCCCGTGCCCATACCCTTCATGCCTCGGTGACGCGAACTTTCCCGCAAAATATCAATGGATGCATCGACTGGTAGTCGCCAAAGCAGCGGTGCGAAGAGGTCTGCATGTACTTGATCTTCAGAGCCGTCTTCAAAATCGCCCATCCAGCGATGCCTACGTCGAGAACTCCCGGATGCCGCCCAAAGTACGCGCCGTGCCAATTTTGTGTCTTCAACTCGCGCAAGCGAGTCGATAATTTTCTTTGCTATCTGCGGCTTCCACGGCATGCCTCCGTGCAGCGTTGCGGCGCTACTGCGAACCCATTCGTGAACGATGCGATCTAGATAATTGTCATGACCACGCCGCACAGCCTCTAACAAAGCATCTACCGATACGTCCGTTGGGTCAGCGAGAACGTCAAAATCAGACGGCAGCGGAATGTCCCATCGACCAGAATGGTGAGATCGGGAGTTCCAAGCGGTTTTTTTGGAATACAGCCTCTGATCCGAATTCTTCGAGAGCACTGCAACCACCGATACGGGTGTCGCGTTAAACCACCACTGCGCGGCAGCGTCTCGATCTTCGTCGTCCACGTATTCCACGATCATTTGTGGCACCGCACCTTTGGTATCTGAAGGTCGGTCGTAGGCGACGATATCTGCTTCGCGCGTTCTTTTGTCTTTCTCGAATCGCACCCTTTCGCGCAATCGAGTTACGGGCCAAGCGTCTCGATTGGTACTCCATCCACCGAAGCGTTCCGTCGTGTTCGTTAAATGCTGCCAAGCCTGATGCACAGCCTCCATTCGCAAGCGCGCTTTTTGGGCCTTGTGTTCATGCCCAGGAAACGTCTTGGCGATCCATTCAAGGGTTGCGGTAAATAGCTTCTTGCCAGCGTCATCGTCGTCGCGTGCCTCGGATCGTCCCTCCGATCCCGAAAGCACACGCTCCTTGATCGTAATCCCGGAATCATGCGGCAGTACGGCGACTGACCCGCCCAATTCTTCCTCAAGGTCTTTGACGTTCGTCCCGGAGCCTTGTGGCGCACGAGTAAGGACAAAATCAATTCGCAATGGTTGCTGTGAAGAAAGTCTTGGGGCGTCGCGAAGGGCATGCGCAACTACCTTCGTTCCCTTGATCGACTCGCGCGTATTCGTCGTCAGGCACACGACTCGATCAGATAGCAGCGATGTTGCGAGGCCACCAAGCTCGGTGATTCCGGTTCTTGAATCGATCAACAGAAATTCCGGAGCGAATTCAATCGCGATTCGCGCTTGAAGTTCGAGAACAGCTTCAGCTAAGCCGCCGTTGGCAGGTGCGGATCGAAGCGCTGCATGCAACCGTTCAAGCGAAGCCCAGTAGGTCTGTGACGGAGCAGACCCTGCCGGTATGAGGACAAGCGATCCGGTGGAGCCGACCGGAAGATTGACGGAAATTGATGCCTCCTTTAACGAGCTTTTCCCTTCGCTATTTTCAAGCGTGCGGAGCAACTCATCAACGGCACCTCTTAACATGCCATGCGATGCACGGCGCAAAACCTTTTCGTCGCCAAGCTTCTCATGCAAGCCGGGGGCCTCAAAATCCAGATCAAGTACGACGACGCGGCGCCCGGATAACGCGAGAAATTGCGCGGTGTTGGCGACAAGCAACGTTCGCCCAACGCCACCTTTGTATGAATAAAAGGCGACCGTTTCCATGGCTACGCTGCGATTGGAAATACGTGTGGCCTGCTTGCTATGCTCATTCGCCATGCGTCTAGTTCTACCAGGCGAGCGAGCGTGCCGGTATTGGCAAGACTCGGGTAGCGCAGCGCTTGGCGAGCCTGATCAGAAGCAAAGGCTCGTTCAATGGCAGCCTTTCTTTCCGTCGAAAGGTTTTTGTCCAGCAGGTATTTAGCCTGTAACTGTTTTGCATCTTTCCGCAGACCGGCTGCAAGTGCCGCCTGAATCGCTCCTACCCGTGCGATGCCGCCTGATATGTCGCCCGCGTCAGTGATAGCTGCGAGACGCTCTTCAAACGCCATTACTTCACTCCACGCGGCGCGTGCAGCACTCGGCGTCTGTTCGTCAAGCAATTCAGCGCGGCGTATTGCTATTGACACCAGTGTGTCAAGCTCGTCTTCGCTAGGCGCGATTAGGTGATCATGCTTCATACGGTTTCGACCAAAATAGCCGGGGAGTCGAATGCGACTACAACTGCAAGCCGATCAGCGGGCAAGGTGCACTTGGCGATCTGCTGTTTCTTTTCGAGCAACCGAGTGCGCGGGTTACCTTTCTCCAATCCACTAACTTCAAGCGCTAGCCAGCCCGACTCATTTCGCAATAACCAATCCGCGCTTTCACCCCGTTGGAGCCGCCGTTTGACAACCCAGGATGCGTGAGTGTTGACATAAGTCAAAGCCACGGCCTCAGCGCCATCCTCGGTGATGCGATTGGTGTCGAGTAGATTCAACCTCGCTGCGTCGGACTGAGTCCATTCAATAGTTGCGGTTGCCTGAGCTGCATCGTGTTCGACTTTCGCGGACGTTGGCGAGCTGTGCGCTCCACGCGCGAACGCCAGCGCTCCGCACTTCGCGTAGTCCACCGGGTGGCCGCGAAGTGAAGGGTGACAAGAGAGCAACTGATCGAGGTCTAATTTCATCGGCATAGCGGTGCTTGAGCGTGTGTCAGGTTGCCGGGCAAAAATAAGGTGTAGTTAGAAAATAGGGTCAAAAATAGAAGACGGAAGTGAAAGCTGGCGTTGTGTACCATCAAAATCGTCAAGCGCGACTAATCTACTTTTGCGGGCGCTCGCGCTCTAAATGCACCAAGGCTGCAATTAACGTTACTGTAAACCGCGCGGCCTATTCGACATCGTCAAAATAAATTTTCTGAGGCGCTACATAATCAAACAACCAGGCTGATCGGAATGATTTTTTTTGAATCTATCGGCCCGACGGTTCGTTGCACACCATTCGCACCGTATGTCCGTGCCACGTACGCATCAAGCATCGCCTGAAATTCCTCAGCAATGCGGTCGCCCTTGAGCGTGACAGTTTTTTTGCCGTCTTCGTAAACCGGCGCGACCGGCAGCTCGCCCGTACCCGGCAGGCTGATGCCGATATTCGCCATTTTCGATTCGCCGGGGCCGTTGACGACACAGCCCATGACGGCGACGCTCATGCCTTCGACACCTGCATAGCGCTCGCGCCAGAGCGGCATTTGCGCACGCAAGTAGCTTTGCGTCTTCGCAGCCAATTCCTGAAAGAACGTACTCGTGGTGCGACCGCAGCCGGGGCAGGCGGTCACCAGCGGCGTGAACGTGCGCAGGCCCATCGTTTGCAGCATTTCCTGGGCGACGATCACTTCCTTCGTGCGATCTCC
>JAYTUX010000356.1:0-4743 GCA_043744315.1 Betaproteobacteria bacterium
TACCGCGCGTGGGCAAAAAAAAGCGGCACTATCTTTCGATGATGCCGCACCGACTGATTCCCGCCGCAATTACTTCTTGAAATCGACGCGTTCGCGCAATTCCTTGCCGGCTTTGAAGTGCGGCACGTATTTCGCCGGCACCTGCACCTTGTCGCCTGATTTTGGATTGCGGCCGGTGCGCGGCGGACGATAATTCAGGCCGAAACTGCCGAACCCGCGTATTTCGATGCGCTGCCCTTCGGACAGGCTCTTGCCCATCGCGTCGAGCACCATCTTCACCGCAAGTTCGGCGTCTTTCGCCACCAACTGGGGATAGCGCGCCGCCAGCTTCGCGATCAACTCGGACTTCGTCATGATCGTTCTGTTCCCTATTGCCCGGTGTTGGCGGTGTCCATCTTGGCTTTGAGCAGCGCGCCCAGACTGGTGGTGCCGGCGTTGGCCGGTTTATCCGATGCCATCTTCTGCATCGCAGCCGATTCATCCGCCATGTCGCGCGCCTTGATCGACAAGTTGATCGTGCGGTTCTTGCGGTCGATGTTGATGATCATCGCCGTGACCGCATCACCTTCCTTCAGGTGGGTGCGGATGTCCTCGACACGGTCGCGCGCGACTTCGGAGGCGCGCAGGTAGCCTTCAACGTCGCCTTCGAGCGCAATCACGGCGCCTTTGGCGTCAATCGACTTGACCTTGCCCTTGACGATGCTGTTCTTGTCGTTGGTCGAGACAAAGCCGGTGAAAGGATCGCCGTCGAGCTGCTTGATGCCGAGCGAAATGCGTTCGCGCTCGACGTCGATCGACAGCACCGTGGTTTCGACTTCGTCGCCCTTCTTGAAGTTCTTGACCGCTTCCTCGCCGGTCGCGCTCCAGGACAGGTCCGACAGGTGCACCAGGCCGTCGATGCCGCCGGCCAGGCCGACGAACACGCCGAAATCGGTGATCGACTTGATCTGGCCCTTGACGCGGTCGCCCTTCTTGAACTCGCGCGCGAAATCCTCCCAGGGATTCGGCAGGCACTGCTTCATGCCAAGCGAGATGCGGCGGCGCTCTTCGTCGATCTCGAGGATCATCACCTCGACTTCGTCGCCCACCTGCACCACCTTGGACGGATGCACGTTCTTGTTGGTCCAGTCCATCTCCGACACGTGCACCAGGCCCTCGATGCCCGCCTCGACTTCGACGAAGGCGCCGTAGTCCGTGAGATTCGTGACCTTGCCGAACAGGCGCGTTCCTTGTGGATATCTCCTCGAGATACCGACCCACGGATCTTCGCCGAGCTGTTTCAGGCCGAGCGACACGCGGTTCTTCTCGGCGTCGAACTTGAGCACCTTGGCGGTGACCTCGTCGCCGACATTCACCACCTCGGTCGGATGCTTGACGCGCCGCCAGGCGAGGTCGGTGATGTGCAGCAGGCCGTCGATGCCGCCCAGGTCCACGAACGCGCCGTAGTCGGTGATGTTCTTGACGATACCTTTAACGACTGCGCCTTCTTTTAATGTCTCGAGCAACACCTGGCGATCGGCGCCTTGCGATTGTTCCATCACAGCGCGGCGCGACACGACGACGTTGTTGCGTTTGCGGTCAAGTTTGATGACCTTGAATTCCATTTCTTTGCCTTCGAACGGCGTGGTGTCTTTCACCGGGCGCACGTCGACGAGGGAGCCGGGCAGGAAGGCGCGGATGCCGTTCACCATCACGGTGAGGCCGCCTTTGACTTTGCCCGTGACCATGCCGCTGACCAGCGTGCCTTTTTCGAGCGCATCGCCCAGGTCATACCAGGCGGCAAAACGTTTGGCTTTTTCGCGCGACAGCTTGGTCGCACCGAAGCCGTCTTCAAAGGCGTCGATGGCAACTTGCACGAAGTCGCCGACTTTTACTTCGATTTCACCTTTGTCATTCTTGAATTCTTCCGTCGGGACCAGGCTTTCGGATTTGAGGCCTGCGTTGACGGTAACGTGGTTGTTATCTATGGCTACTACTTCAGCGGTGATGACTTCACCGGTGCGCATTTCCTGCCGTGTGAGGCTTTCCTCAAACAGGGCGGCGAAATTTTCGGTAGAACTGGGTGATGCGGTTGCAGTGCTGATCATGGAATAGTGACTCTGTTATATCCTGCAAACTGCACGCAGGGGTTGGTTGATTAAAAATCGGGGGAGGGCCCCGACAACTGGTGCTACTTAACGCTGCTACCATTATACCAATCCAGCACGCGGGAAACAGCCTGTTCGATCGAAAGTTGGCTGGTATCGAGCAAACGAGCCCCAGCAGCCATGCTCAAAGGGGCGGTCACGCGGGAACTATCGCGGGAATCCCGCGCCTGCAAATCGCGTAGTACGTCCTCCAAATTAGCATAGATTCCTTTTTGTTTCAACTGTTTAGTGCGCCGCTCGGCGCGGGCTTCGACGCTGGCGGTGAGGAATATTTTGAGACTCGCATCGGGAAATACCACCGATGCCATGTCCCGTCCATCGGCCACCAGACCCGGCGGCTGGCGAAAAGCCCGTTGGCGGGCCAGCAAAGCCTTGCGCAACAGGGGCAATGCGGCGATTTTTGAGGCGTTATCGCCGGTTTGCTCTGAACGGATAGCCTCACCGACCTGTTCGGCACCCAGCCAGATATCGCCCTTTTCAAAGCGCAAAGGCAATGTGTCGGCCATAGCCGCCAAAGCGGCTTCATCACGAAAATCCAGCCCGGCCTTGCTCGCTGCCAAGGCCGCCGCGCGGTAAATCGCGCCACTGTCGAGATAATGAAAGCCCAATTCGCGGGCGACCCGTTCTGCCACGGTGCCTTTGCCCGAGCCGGAAGGACCATCGATTGCGATCACAGGGATATTCATAACTATTTGATTATATTCAATTTTTTATGAGCCACCAAGCTGCTGGAAAGCAGCAAAATAGCTCGGGTACGTTTTGTTCACGCATTGCGGATCGTTGATGCGAATTTTTGCCCCGCCCAAAGCCGCCAGGGAAAAACACATGGCCATGCGATGGTCATCATAAGTATCAATCGTTGCAGGCGTTAATTTTTCTGGGGGCGTAATGCGAATAAAATCCGCGCCCTCTTCCACCGTTGCGCCGACTTTGCGCAACTCGGTTGCCATGGCCGAGAGGCGATCGGTTTCTTTCACACGCCAACTGGCGATATTGCGAATGGTCGTCGTGCCGTTTGCAAACAACGCGGCGATGGCGATAGTCATGGCCGCATCGGGAATGTGGTTCAAATCGGCGTCGATGGCTGTCAATTTTCCGTTGCCTGAAGCCTCGATCCAGTTTTCGCCCCAGACAATTTTCGCGCCCATTTGCTCGAGCGCATCGGCGAATTTCACATCGCCCTGAATACTGTTTTTGCCCACGCCATTCACCCGCACCGGCCCGCCGCCGATGGCACCCGCCGCGAGAAAATACGATGCGCTCGACGCATCGCCTTCGACAAAAATTGCTTGTGGGCTTTGATATTTTTGTTTGGCTGTAATAAAAAATGATTGCCCGTTCTGGCGCTTAACTTGAATGCCAAAACGTTGCAGCAGATTCAGCGTGATGTCGATATACGGCTTGGAAATCAATTCGCCGATAACTTCAATCGTGGCCGCATCGCCGGTCAGCGGCAGCGCCATCAGCAGCGCGGTGAGAAACTGGCTCGACACATCGCCGCGCACCTTGATATTTTCTGTAACACGAATGTTCGCCGGCTTGATCAGAATCGGCGGAAAGCCATCGTTTTCCAGATAGGAAATATCCGCGCCAATCTGTTTCAAGCCATCGACCAGGTCGCGGATCGGCCGTTCGTGCATGCGCGGCACACCGGAAAGTTTGTACGTGCCACCACTCAACGCCAGCACTGCCGTCAGCGGGCGAATCGCCGTGCCCGCATTACCCATATATAAGTCGGCCTGCTTGATGGGAAACGCGCCGCCCACGCCGGCCACGCGATAGTCGTTGCTGTCGCCGTGGCGCTGCCAGTTCACGCCGAGTTGCTTTAACGCATCGAGCATCACGCGCGTGTCGTCGGAATCAAGCAGGCTTTTTATTTCCGTCACGCCGTCGCTCAATGCCGCAAGCAACAATATGCGATTGGAAATGCTTTTGGATCCGGGCAAATTGACGACGCCAGAAATTTTTTTTATCGGCGCAAGATCGATAAATTCCATATTAAGCTTTCAACCGCGCCAGCCATTGGCTGCGGGCATCGCGGGCAAACTCAAATAATTTTTCCAACGAGGCCGCGTCTTTGTTTTCCAGCAGCGTGCGCAAATTGGAAACTTCCGTTTGATAAGAATCGATTTCTTTCAGCAGCGCTTCGCGGTTGGATAAACAAATGTCGCGCCACATTTCCGGATGGCTGCCCGCAATGCGGGTGAAATCGCGAAATCCGCTGGCGGCGTAATCGAACATCACGTCGGCATCGCTGCGCGACGCGATGTCATGCACCAGTGCGTAGGCAAGCAAATGGGGCAGATGGCTCACGGCGGCAAACACGCCATCGTGTTGCACAGCAGACATCTCGCGCACCTCTGCGCCACATGCTTGCCAAACAGCACGAACTTTCTCGATGGCTACTTTGGTATTTTCTGGCAGCGGTGTCAGCACGACTTTTTTATTTTTGTACAAATCCGCCCGCGCTGCCGACACGCCGCTCACTTCTCCACCCGCAATCGGATGCGCAGGTACGAATCGCGCGATGTGCTGCGGCCAAATTTTATAGGCGAGCGTGACCACATCCTGCTTGGTGCTGCCCGCATCGGTGATC
>JAYTUX010000357.1:0-4741 GCA_043744315.1 Betaproteobacteria bacterium
TTGGCGCGAAGCTGCTCGACGCGCTTTGCAAGTGGCAAATGGGGCGAAAACGGAAAACCGTCCAGCACCACGCGGGTCGGTTCGCCGCCGGTATGCGAATCGATGTAGCGAATTTTGTTCTGGGTGTTCACGGTGGATGCGCGTCGAATAGCAACGCGATCAGTGAAAAAAAATTGATGAAACGTGAAAAAAGCGCTTGACGCAACCATGCATTCGTTGCACAAGCGCCAACGCGTGACAGGTATCGAGCGCTATTTCGGCGGATCCAGCAAGATCGAAAATTTCTGCAGCAATCTGCCGCCGCGCCAGTTGAATTCAATCAGCAAATTCAATGCGGGTTCGTTGATTGGCGCATTGCTCGAAATGCGCAACATCGGCTTGCCGTCGGCGCGCTTTTCGGTTGTGACGCGCATTTGGCGAAGCAATGGTGGGAAGGCGAGCTTCGCGTCCTCATATGCTTCCGGACTCGCAAGGCTGCCTTTGGCCAATTCAAATTCGAAATCTTCGGCAGGCAACCCGGTGATGTCAATTTCCGCCGAAAACGGTTGTCCCAGTGCGGAATTCACTTTTATCGCACCAAGCCCGGCGGCGTGTGCCGAAAGCGGTATCGTGGCACCCCAGAGCAAGGCCAACAACCCGATCGAAATGATTCGTGTGAATGGTTTCATGATGCTCCTTGTCACTAATTGGGCGCTACGTTCGCGCTGGTCTGGTTCATGCATGTCAACTTGCCACTTTAAACCCGTCCTCAACGGCGCGCAATGCCGTCTCGCGGACAGGCTGCGGCATGAAAGAGGCTCGCGCGGCGTTGCGCATCATGTGGCCGAGTTGCGCGAACGTGACGCCATTTTGATCATGTACCGCTTGCAATTCGCCCGAAAGCGTCACGCCCGACATGAGCCGGTTGTCGGTCGAGACCGAAACCGACAATCCGCAAGCATGCATCGCGCGCAAGGGGTGTGTCGCCATTGACGTGGCGGTGCCGGTGTGGACATTGCTGGTTGGGCAGACTTCAAAATGCAGGCCCAGCGCACGTGCATGATCGATCCACTCGCGCTTCTCGATGTCATCGGCGGCATCCATGATTTTCACGCCGTGGCCGATACGGGTAGCACCCAATTGGGCCGCCTCCAACACGCGCGACCCAGCATCCGCTTCACCGGCATGGCAGGTAAAGCCCAGTCCGGCCTCAAGGGCGATCGCAATGGCATCGGCGTGCAGCGCGGGTGGAAAGCCGCGCTCGGCACCAGCCAGATCGAAGCCAATCACGCCTTGATCCTTAAAGGCAGCGGCGAGGCGGGCGCTACGCATCGTCACGGCAACTGGATCGGTGCGCATCGCACAAACAATCAACCCGCTGGGCAGGGCACTCTTGTGCAATCCACGTAGCAGGGCGTCCACCACGGCTTCGCCCGACAATCCATGGGCTTCGAGCAACAGCGGTGCCATGCGAAATTCGGCCAGCACGCAACCATCGAGGCGCGCGTCCTCGGCCGCCTCGAAGGCAACGCGCTCGCAGGCCTCAATCGAGGCCATGGCCGCCACCGTCAAGCCAAAACCCTGCAAATATCGTACTAGTGAGCCGGAATTGGCATTGGCCTGCATCCAGCTCGCGAGCCCTGCGGCATCATTGGCGGGTACCGAAAGCCCGTGTGCGACACACAATTCCAACAAGGTTTGCGGACGCAATCCACCATCGAGGTGTTCGTGCAGCAGTACTTTCGGCAGGGTTTCCCACGGGATATTTCCGAGCGTCATGTGTTCTCGCGTCTTGTTTTCTTGGGTTGAGACCAAAGATTAGCATCGACGCCGATGGCCGTACCATTTTGAGCAATTTTGCAAGCGGCACTTCCCTAAGCCGGAGCAGTGCCGAATGGTGAGTTTCAGGTACCGGTTTCTGCGCTTGGTCGCAATGGGCTTCACGGCGACACGTTGTGGGAATATTCTGTCAACTGGACAAACCGTGCGATGTCGCAAGTCACAACACGAAAGGAATTGAATATGGATCTGGCCGACCAACTGCAAAAGCTGCAAACGCTGAGGGAGCAGGGCGCACTGAGCGAAGAAGAATTCACGCTGGCAAAACGACGCGTACTCGATGGCATGCCGCCGGTGCCGGCGTCGGATCGACAAACGTCGCCGCCGCCCATACCCTCAAGTTCGACCTTGCATCAACTGAAACGCTCGATTAGCGATCGCTGGATCGGTGGCGTATGCGGCGGCCTCGCGGCCATGTCCAACATGCCGTCATGGGCGTGGCGGATCTTGTTTGTACTCACCGCCTTATTGCACGGTATTGGATTGCTGCTGTATATCGTGTTGTGGATATTTGTGCCGCTACAGACGATACCGACGCCACCTGCGCGAGAAGAGCCAAAACTGGTGTAATTCTGGACGGATGGGTGCGATTCAGACTGATGAGGGTTGCGCTCGTTCCTTTTTATAGGGAATTTGGGAAGGATTTACTGTGCCGCAAAACTTGCCAGCGTGAATTGCGTGACCACCGAAAATCCCCCTCAATTCCCCCTTTTTCAAAAGGGGAAGCGATATTGGTTGGCGTTTCCACATCATTTTGAATCACACGCTGGCCGGACTTGAAACGCCGGAAATCGCGTCCATTTGCTAAACTTGCGGGGTGAAGTTCGGCATGTGGGTGCGAAAATAAATGAAGCAAAAAACGTTGATTGCCGTGCTTGGCTGCCTGTCGCTGTCCAGTTGCGTCGCATCTGTTTCGACCAATCCGCTTGAAGACGGCAGCGAATCCCGGCAACCGACCGTTGGCTTCGATGCGGTGGCCGAAGCCGCGAAATTGGTTCCTGAAGCGTCGTTGTACACCACACAAGCCTTCGATTGGCGGGACGGCGCGCGTACGCGCAACGTACCGGTGCGGCTCTACCTGCCCACTGCCGCGGTTGGCGATGCAGCGGGGCCTGTGCCACTGGTGGTGTTTTCGCATGGGCTGGGCGGATCGCGCGACGGCTACAAATACCTCGGGCGATTTTTCGCCGCCAATGGCTATGCGAGCCTCCATGTGCAACACGTCGGCAGTGATCGGCAATTGTGGTTTGGTAATCCTTTCAGTCTGCTCGGACGCATGAACGACGCCGCCAACGAGAATGAAGCGATCGACCGTGTTCGCGATTTGAGTTTCGCGCTGGATCAATTGCTCGTGAGCGATATCGCCGCACGCATCGATCGTCAGCGTATTGTCGCCGCCGGACATTCCTATGGTGCCAATACCAGCATGCTGGCGTCAGGTGCCGAAGTCGAACGCGCGGGCCGTGTGCTGCGCCTGCGAGATCCACGCATCATGGCGGCGATTCTACTCTCGGCGCCGCCGTTTTATGGCTCGACCGATACGGCAAAAATTCTGAAACCGATCGATATTCCTACGCTGCATATCACTGCCACCGACGATGACATTGCCATTCCCGGCTATCGGTCACGGCTGGGTGACCGTGTTGAGGTATTTGAGCAAATCGGCAACGGACACAACGCAGCCAAGACATTGGCCGTTTTCAAGGGCGGCTCACACAGTATCTTCACGGATCGCATGGGCACCGGCGGGGCGGAATTGAATCCGAAAGTGAAAGCGGCGACGCGTGAATTGGCGGTCGCGTTCCTGAATACCTTGTTCGGCAAGGATACGGATGCGATGCCACGCTGGCGCGCCCAACACGCGATACTGGTTGAGCGGTTCGAACAGAAATTCGCAAGCCCGTAAGCGCAGAATGACCGGCACCGCCACGTTCGATTTCAGCGGCAAGGTCGCGCTCGTCACGGGCGGCACGGATGGTATCGGGCTCACGACGGCGATTGCATTCGTCGCGGCCGGGGCCAAAGTGCTGGTGGTCGGTCGCAATGCAGCGCGCGGCGAAAAGGCAATCGGGCAATTGCGTGTCAATGGTGGCGACGCTCGTTTTCTGCCGGTCGATGTAGGTGATCCACTTCAGGTGGAAAGGATGGTTGCGAACTGCATCCACTTCTTTGGCCGGCTTGATTTTGCGGTCAATAATGCTGCCGCCGAGTTTCCGTTGATCCCCATGGCGGAGATTCCAATTGAATCGATAGACCTCAGCATTGCCGTTGATTTGCGCAGTACCTGGCTCTGCATGAAACAAGAAATTGACGCGATGCAAAAAACCGGTGGTGGTGCGATCGTCAATTTGTCATCGGTGAATGGATTTTCCAGCTCAGTGAATGCCGCCATGTACAGCGCCACCAAACACGGCATGAACGGGCTTACTACCGCAGCAGCCAAAGAGTACATGTCGCAAGGAATTCGCATCAATAGCGTCTGCCCCGGCGCAATTGAAACGCCGCGCCGGCAGCGTCGGCTTGCCGGATTCAGCGCAGAGCAAGTGGTCGAACACCACGCCAAAAACGCCGCAGCCATTCCTGCGGGACGAGTGGGCCGCGCCGAGGAAATCGCGGCGGGGATTTTGTGGCTGTGTTCCGATGCCGCCTCGTATGTGGTGGGACATCATTTGGTGATTGATGGCGGGTTGTCGGCGTAGGGTCTGTTTAATAGTTAATCCCAAGCACTGGCGCGGCGTTCCGAGCATTTAGTGCTGGAAATGCCCGCCGAATGGCGATCTACGACCCATTATGCCAAGGGAAATCCATTTCACGCGATCTGCCTCAAAGTGAACACGTGGTGTTCATGAGAAAATGCGCCAATGAATTCACATGATCCCAGACTGATAGCGGAATCTGCGTCGAAACCCACGCCGATAATCCA
>JAYTUX010000358.1:0-4733 GCA_043744315.1 Betaproteobacteria bacterium
TTTCGTCCTTCACGTTCAATCCATCGCGATTGTGCAAAAAGCCAATATCATCCCCGGATCCTGTCCGGGGATGATATGTGTATTGCAGGTCTCCTTCCCTCAGAAGCCCGCAAGTATCAGCCCTCATCAGGTGCAACGGTATAATTCGCCTGTGAAGCAACTCGTTTTGGATCTCATTCCCACACCGGCACCCAGTCTCGCCAATTTTGTCGCGGGCCAGAACGCCGAGGCACTCGCGGCGATTCGCGCGATCGTCGATTCGCCGGTCGAGGGGGCGGCGAAAATTATCTATTTGTGGGGCGCATCGGGGAGCGGCAAATCGCACCTGATAAGTGCATGCCGCGGCGTTGGCTTCCTCGCGCTTGAACCCAATTCGACACTGGACGCCGCCGATCGCTATGCGATCGACAACGCTCAGTCATTGAGCGAAGCATCGCAACACGCGTTGTTTGATCTCATCAACCGTCAGCTGGCTTCCGCCAGCGCGTTGATCGCTTCCGGCAATGTGGCGCCGCGTGATTTGGCGCTAAGACGTGATCTCGCGTCGCGGCTAGGCAGCGGGCTCACGTTTCAGTTGCATCCCCTCACCGATACGGAAAAAGCCGCCGCCTTGCACGCGCATGCGAAGAGCCGCGGGTTCGCGCTGCGCGAGCCGGTGGTGGGATATTTGCTCCGCCATTCGCGCCGCGACATGGCTTCATTGATCCAGATGCTCAATGCACTCGATCAATACTCTCTGGAAACCGGGCGCGAGATTACCTTGCCACTATTAAAGGAAATGTCGCAGCCTTCACTGGTGTGATGCCAACATGAACCTGGCGCTTTTCGATCTCGATTACACTTTGTTGAACGGCGACAGCGACCACGCCTGGGGGCAATTCCTGGTCGAAACGGGCATGGTCGATGGCGAAGACTTCAAGAAAAAGAACGACGCCTTCTGGGCGCAATACAAAGCCGGCACCTTGAACGTGCATGAATATCTGACGTTTGCGCTGGCGATGATCAAAGGCAAAACGCCCGCCGAATTGAAACCCTTGCACGACCGCTACATGGCGGAAAAAATCGAGCCGATGGTGACGACTGAGGCGCTCACGTTGGTGGACAAACACAAGGATGATCTTTGCGCCGTGGTGACCGCCACCAATTCATTCATCACCACGCCGGTCGCCGCTCGATTCGGCGTCGCGCACTTGATCGCCTGCGACGCGGAAATTGTCGATGGCAAATATACCGGCAAGGTCGCGGGGTTACCATCATTTCGCGAAGGTAAAGTTACGCGCGTGAACGCGTGGCTCGCGGCGATGGGCAAAAAATTGTCCGACTTCGAACGCAGTTACTTCTATTCCGATTCGCTGAACGATTTGCCACTGTTATCGGTCGTGACAAATCCAGTCGCCGTCAATCCCGACGCCACCTTGCGCGACCACGCGCTGACGCAGGGATGGCCGATCCTTGCGCTTCACTGACAGCGAAAATACGTGATCAAAAAATTCATCCAACGCGTTTTCGGCGGCGGCAAATCCGCCGATACGGCCAAGTCCGCCAAGGTGAACAAAGCGGGCACCGGTGGCAAAGGTGCCTGGCGCATCTATCCGCAAGCCGAGCACGGCATCCACCGCGACGATTTGTCTGATGCCGCGATCACCGTTTGCGAAGGCTTGCAAAAGGCCGGCTACAAGGCGTTTGTTGTCGGCGGCGCGGTGCGCGATTTGCTGCTCGGCCGGCATCCGAAAGACTTCGACGTCGCCACCGATGCTACACCGGAGCAAGTGCGTAGCGTGTTTCGTCGCGCTCGCATCATCGGCCGCCGATTTCGCCTCGTGCATGTGATGTTCCGCGAGGAGACGATTGAGGTTTCCACCTTTCGCTCTGCGCACCCGGCAGCCGATGCCGATGCGGAAGCCGACAACGGCGCGGACAATAATCGTGCGCGCGCCGACGAACATGGCCGCCTGCTGCGCGACAACGTGTTTGGCAATCAGGAAGAAGATGCGATTCGCCGCGACTTCACCATGAACGCGCTGTTCTACGATCCGGCGAAGGAAGAAGTCTGGGATTACGTGCATGGCGTCGCGGATATCCAGAAAAAGCGCGTCGTCATGATCGGTGATCCGGATGCACGCTACCGTGAAGATCCGGTGCGTATGTTGCGCGCCGCGCGCCTGGCCTCGAAATTGGAATTTACGATTGATCCGCCGACCGAAAAGCCGATCGCGACTCTTGCACCGTTGCTGGACAACGTACCGACCGCGCGCATTTTCGATGAAATGTTGAAGCTGCTGTTTTCGGGGCACGCATTGGTCGGTCTTGAGAAGCTGCGAAAGTTGGGATTGCACCTCGGCATGTTGCCGGTGCTCGATAAATTATTTGAAGATCCCGCGACGCGACCGTTCGTCACACTCGCCTTGCAACGCACCGATGAACGTATCCGCGACGAAAAGGGTGTGTCACCGCCGTTCCTGTTCGCGGCCTTGTTCTGGCATCCGATGGTGGCGCGTTGGAAGAAGATCGAAGCCAGCGGCGTGCGGCCTTTGCAGGCGATGCATCTCGCCATGGATGAGGTGCTGGACGAGCAACGCAAATCGCTCGCCATTCCCCGCAGGCTCGACCCGCTCATCAAGGAACTGTGGCTCGCGCAGCCGCGCTTTGCGCAACGCTCCCTTGGCAAAGCGTTTCGCAACCTCACCCATCCGCGATTTCGCGCGAGTTACGATTTCTATGCGTTGCGTGCCGAGGCCGGCGACGCCGATCTCGAGATCGCACAATGGTGGGAAAGATTTCAATTCGCCGACGAGGCCACGCAACAATCGATGCTGCTGCCCGATGACGAACCGAAGAAAGGCAAACGCCGGCGGCGCAAGAAAAAATCTGGCGGCGGTGATGCGGTGGAAAGCTCCACGGAGACCCGATCACCGGACCCCAATGCCGATTCCCGGCACGACTCATGACGATTTCATCAAATGCGCTGTCGGCATTTCGCTCGACCGTGTTTCTCGCACTTGGCAGCAATCTCGACAATCCCGAATGGCAGGTGCAAACCGCAATCCGTGAGATCGATGAGATTGCCGATGCGGGGTTGGTGAAAATATCGTCGCTCTATCAAACGTTGCCGGTGGGGATTCTCGATCAACCGGCATTCATCAACGCCGTGGTGCAGATCGAAACCACGCTTGCCCCCCATGATTTGTTGCGCCGTCTGATGGAAATTGAAGACCGGCACGAACGCGTGCGCACCGAGAAAAACGGCCCGCGCACGCTCGACATCGACATTCTGATATTCAACGAATGGCGCATTGACGACGATGCCTTGACGACGCCGCATCCGCGCATGCACGAGCGGCCCTTCGTGCTGATTCCGCTGCTCGAAGTCGCACCGGACGTGTTCATCCCGACGCAGGGTTACGCGAAAGATCTCCTTGCGCGACTGGATGGCGGCGGCGTTCGCAAGCTCGGGCCGGCATGAAGCATCGCTACGTTGTCGTCGAAGGTCCGATCGGCAGCGGCAAATCGACGCTGGCGCGTCTGCTCGCCGACCACTACTCGGCGGAATTGATTCTCGAGGACCCGGGCGCAAATCCGTTCCTTCCACAGTTCTATCGCGACATGAAGCGCCACGCGCTGGCGACACAAATGTTCTTCCTGTTTCAACGCGTGAATCAACTCTCGGCGATTCGTCAGCCGGATTTGTTCGGGAAAAAAGTCATCGCCGATTACCTGCTCGCGAAAGATCGACTGTTCGCGAAACTGACGCTGGACGACAACGAATTCACGCTCTACACGCAGCTCTACAATCATCTGCGACCGCAGGCCCCCGCGCCGGATTTGGTGATTTATCTGCAAGCCTCGGTATCGAACTTGATGGCGCGCATTCAGCGGCGCGGTCGGCCGATGGAAAAAAACATCGGCGAGGATTACATGATGCGATTGTCGGAAGCCTACACCCGCCACTTTTATCACTATGCCGAATCGCCATTACTGATCGTCAACAGCGATCACGTCGATTTTGCCGGCAACCGCGCGCACCTCGACATGCTGATCGCGCGCATCGAAGCGCAGCGCGGGATGCGTGAGTATTTCAATGCGGCGTGATGCGATTGCCGCAAGATACATCGATCATTTTTGCAACTTCACAGAAATGAAATGAGCACTTTCCCCGCGTCCCAAAAGGACTTTCTTTGGTCGCCGTAGAGACCCATCAAGTAAGCCCTTTCCCCGCGTAGGCGGGGACCCAATTAGAGCGCGTTGCTCGATGCAAAATTGGATCCCCGCCTACGCGGGGAAAGGAAACAGATTTTAGCGTTCACCCAAAAAATTCAATCCGCGCACTCAGAAAACCATGGACATCATTCATACCGTCGCCGAACTACGTACCCGCCTCAACGCTGAAAAGTCCATCGGCTTCGTGCCAACCATGGGCAATCTGCATGCGGGGCACATCGAACTTGCGCGCATCGTTCGCAGTCGCGTCGAGTGCGTGGTGGTCTCCATTTTCGTCAACCGCTTGCAGTTCGGCCCGAAGGAAGATTTCGACAAATACCCGCGTACGCTCGCCGATGATGCCGCCAAATGCCGCGATGCCGGCGTGGACATCGTCTTTGCGCCGGACGAGAAGGAAATGTACGGCGAGCCGCAGACCTACATCGTCGAGCCGCCCGGCATCCAGCACATCCTCGATGGTCAGGTGAGACCGGGACATTTTCGCGGCGTTGCCACGGTGGTGCTGAAATTATTCA
>JAYTUX010000359.1:0-17386 GCA_043744315.1 Betaproteobacteria bacterium
CCATCTAATCATAGTCCGCGGTTTTATGTCGATGAGAGCGGACTGAAGGTCGGCGTGAAGGCGTTGACGACGTTGGCATTGGCATGGCTGGCAAGTCCGCACCCAAACGCGTAAAATGTGCGTATGCGCCGATTTGAGCGGAACGAAGGTTCCTTCAGCTTGCGGGCGCGGGGTGAAATGTGTGGTGGTGAACCCTAAATCCGGCTAAAGCGAGACAGCGATTTCCCCTGAAACCTGTCCCACTTTGCGGGCGGGTTTTTTTGTTTATGGAGTGATGATGTTGCAACACTGGCGAATTTTTGGCGCAATCATTTTTGGCATGGTCATATCGATGTTGACGCCTGCCGTGCTTGCCCAGCCGCCCGCCGCCGCGCCGAAAGTAACCGAAGGCGAGAAACTCTCCGCGATTGCTGAACGCTATTTTCAGGACAATTTGGCGTTGAATCCCCTCAGCGGCTCTCAGCTAACGGGGGAGGCGAAGTACGAAGGCGAACTCGCCATCGACATCGCGCCCACGCACCGTGTCATGCAGCGGGCACTGTACCAGCGCGTGCAGCGCGAGGTCGCCGCATTGAACGCAAAATTACTGTCGCCGGCGGATCAAATGACGCGCGCGCTGCTAGATGACGAAGTGAGCTCGCGCCTCGGGCTGATGCGCTTTCCTGAAGATTTGATGCCGCTTGATCAGTACGGCAGCCTGCCAGTGCAGATTGCCCAATTCGGGTCGGGCCAGGATATTCAACCACTGAAGACGGTCGTCAACTATCAGAATTATTTGAAGCGGCTCGACAAACTGCCCGAATGGGTCGAGCAGGCGATCATCAACATGCGCGCGGGGATCGAGCGCGGCATCGTGCCACCGAAAGCGTTGATTGAAAGCGGCTTGCCGTCGTTACAGGCGCTCACGAACAAAGAGCTCGGCAAGAACGCGTTCACGCTCGCGATCCGCAATTTTCCGACGTCGTTTTCGGCCGAGGAAAAGGAAAAGCTTGCCGCTGAATATCGTGACGCAACTGAGTCACGGCTCATTCCCGCGATGACGAAACTGGTCGCGTTTGTCGAAACCGAATACCTGCCCAAGTGTCGTACGACAGTCGGCCTTGATCAATTGCCCAACGGCAAAATCTGGTACGAGACATTGTTGCGTTACTACACCACCACCAAACTGAAGCCCGATGAAGTCCATGCGCTCGGCTTGAAAGAAGTTGCACGTATCCGGCGTGAAATGGAGAAGGTCAAGGCGGCCTACAAATTCAAAGGCACGTTGAGCGAATTTTTCAAATGGCATGCGTCGCAGCCGCAACACCGGCCCTTCAAGACCGAGCAAGACGTGCTTGATGCCTACGCGGCGTTAAACAAGAAAATTCTCGCCAAATTGCCGCAATTATTTGGTCGCGCACCGAAAGCGCTGCTGGAAATTCGCGCGGAACCCGAACTGACGCGCGCCACTGCCACCGATCACTATTCGTCGCCGTTGCCCGACGGAACGCGTCCCGGCATTTATTACGCGGTGATTCCCGATGCGGCCCAATACGTGAACACGTCGATGACGACGACCTTTCTGCATGAAGGGCAACCTGGCCACCACTATCACATCGCCATACAACAGGAATTGCCGTTACCAAAATTTCGCCAGCATGGATGGAGTGCGGCGTTCATCGAGGGCTGGGCGCTGTATGCGGAGACCTTGGGGCGAGAGATGGGCCTGTTCGACGACCAGAACGCGTATTTTGGCCACCTGTCCGATGAAATGCTGCGTGCCGTGCGGCTGGTGGTCGATACCGGCTTGCACACTAAGGGCTGGACGCTTGAGCAGACGATCAAATACATGATGGACAACCAAGGCTACTCGGAGGCCGAATCACGCCGCTACGCCGAGCGCTATATCGGCTGGCCGGGCCACTCGCCATCGTACAAAATCGGCGCGCTGAAAATTCAGGAATTGCGTGAACGCGCGCGCATGAAACTCGGTGCCAAGTTCAGCCTGAAGGATTTTCACGATCAGGTGCTGAGCGACGGCGTGTTGCCGATGCATTTGCTGGAAACGAAGATCGACAATTGGATTGCATCTCAACCCCTCAAATAAGCCCGTGTCATCCTGAGCGCCGCGAACGATCTCGCCACGCTAGCCGAGATCTTTCGCTGCGCTCAGGGTGACATTGGATAGAAAAATGGATCACTCAATCTCCACCCGCCCCGCCCGCACCGCGGCCCTCGAAAAAGCGCTGATGCATCGCATTCTCGTGCTCGACGGTGCGATGGGCACCATGATTCAACGCTATCGATTGACCGAGGCTGAATATCGCGGCGAGCGCTTCGCAAACTGGCAGAAAGATTTGCGCGGCAACAATGATTTGCTGACGTTGACGCGCCCGCAGGTGATTCGTGAAATCCATCGGCAATATCTGGAGGCGGGCGCGGATATTCTCGAGACCAACACGTTTAACTCGACCTCGGTGTCGATGGCCGATTACGGCATGCAGGCGCTTGCGTATGAATTGAATCTCGAAGGCGCAAAACTCGCACGTGAAGTCGCCGATAGTATGTCGTTGGAATCACCGGGCAAGCCGCGCTTCGTTGCGGGGGTATTGGGGCCGATGAACCGCACACTCTCGCTGTCGCCCGACGTAAACGATCCCGGCTTTCGCGCAGTCAATTTCGATGAAGTAAAAGATGCCTATCGCGACGCCACTCGCGGCCTGATCGATGGTGGTGCCGATATCATTCTGATTGAAACCATTTTCGATACGCTTAATTCCAAGGCCGCGATTTTTGCCGTTGAAGAGGAATTCGAAGCGCGCGGACTGGTGCATGAACACCGCTTGCCGATCATGATCTCCGGCACCATTACCGACGCATCGGGTCGCACGCTGTCCGGGCAGGTTGTAGAAGCGTTTTACAACTCCGTGCGCCATGCAAATCCGCTGTCGATCGGATTCAATTGCGCGCTCGGTGCCAAGGAATTGCGTCCGCACATTGAAGAGCTCGCCGACAAGGCCGAGTGCTATGTGTCTGCACATCCCAACGCGGGATTGCCGAATGCGATGGCGGAGTACGATGAGTTGCCCACGCAGACAGCGGCGTTCATTCGCGAATGGGCCGAAGCCGGTTGGCTCAACATCACCGGCGGCTGCTGCGGCACCACGCCGCAGCACATCGAAGCGATCGTGAAAATTGTGGCGCCATTCAAGCCGCGACATGTGCCGAAAATAGAAAAACGTTTGCGTTTGTCGGGTCTGGAGGCGGTCAACATCGGCGACGACTCGTTGTTCGTCAATGTCGGCGAGCGCACCAACGTCACCGGCTCACGCGCATTCGCGAAACTGATTTTGAACGGCGATTACACCGGCGGATTGGCGGTCGCGCGCCAGCAGGTTGAGAACGGCGCACAGGTGATCGACATCAACATGGACGAAGCGATGCTCGATTCGCAGGCGGCCATGACCAAATTTTTAAACCTGATCGCGAGCGAACCCGATATTTCGCGCGTGCCGATCATGATCGATAGTTCCAAATGGAGCGTGATTGAAGCCGGGCTGAAATGCGTGCAGGGCAAAGCCATCGTCAATTCGATTTCAATGAAGGAAGGCGTGCCGGAATTCATTCGCCACGCCAAGCTTGCGCGTCGCTATGGCGCGGCCGTGATCGTGATGGCGTTCGATGAAAAAGGTCAGGCTGACACGTATGAACGCAAAACCGAAATCTGCGCGCGTTGCTATCAAATATTGACTGAAGAAGTTGGTTTCCCACCGGAAGACATTATTTTTTGACCCCAATATTTTTGCGGTGGCCACCGGCATTGAAGAGCACGCCAATTACGGTCTCGATTTCATCCGCGCCACGGAATGGATCCGCAAAAATCTGCCGCTCGCCAAAGTGAGCGGTGGTGTATCTAATGTGTCATTCTCGTTCCGCGGCAACGAACCGGTACGCGAAGCCATCCACACCGCGTTTCTGTATCACGCCGGCCGCGCGGGCATGACGATGGGCATTGTGAACGCTGGACAACTCGGCGTGTACGACGATATCCCGAAAGATTTGCTGGAACGCGTGGAGGATGTGCTATTCAATCGCAGGGCTGACTCCACCGAGCGTCTGGTCGATTTCGCGGAGCAATACAAAGGCCAGAAAAAAGAAAATATCGAAGACCTTTCCTGGCGCGAACAATCACCTGAAGCGCGTCTCTCGCATGCGCTAGTGCGCGGCATCACGCAGTACATCGTCGACGATACGGAAGAAGTGCGCCTCAACGTCAAAGCGGCCGGCGGCCGGCCGATCAATGTCATTGAAGGTCCGTTAATGGATGGCATGAATGTGGTCGGCGATTTGTTTGGTGCCGGCAAAATGTTTCTGCCGCAGGTGGTGAAATCGGCGCGCGTGATGAAGCAGGCGGTCGCGCATCTGGTGCCATTTATTGAGGAAGAAAAGCGTTTGCTCGGCAGCGAGAATTCAAAAGCCAAAGGAAAGATCGTGATGGCCACCGTCAAAGGTGATGTTCACGACATCGGCAAAAATATCGTCGGCGTGGTCATGCAGTGCAACAACTATGAAGTCGTGGATCTGGGCGTGATGGTGGCGTGCGACAAGATTCTCGAGACCGCTATTGCCGAGAAGGCCGACATCATCGGACTCTCCGGATTGATCACGCCGTCGCTCGAGGAAATGGCGCATGTGGCGAAAGAAATGCAGCGGCGCGGCTTCACCATTCCGCTCTTGATCGGAGGCGCCACCACCTCGCGTACGCATACCGCCGTGAAGATTGAACCGAATTATCAGTTTCCCGTGGTGTGGGTGCCTGATGCCTCGCGCGCGGTGGGCGTGTGCAGCAATCTCTTGTCGGAGGATTTGAAAAAAGATTTTGTCAATGCAACGCGCGAAGATTATGTGAAAGTGCGCGAACAGCACGCCAACAAAAAAGGCGTGAAACTGATTCCGCTGCCGACCGCGCGGGCCAACAAGGCGAAGATTGAATGGACGGGGTACGTTCCGCCAAAGCCCAGTTTCACGGGTATCAAGCCGCTTAAAAATTATCCGTTGGAAGAATTGGTGCCGTTCATCGACTGGGGCCCGTTTTTCCAGACTTGGGATTTGTGGGGAACCTACCCACAAATACTCGATGATCCGACGGTCGGTGCTGCCGCGCGCGAAGTGTTTGACAACGGCAAGAAGATGCTTGAGCAGATTGTCAAAGGCCGCTGGCTCAGCGCCAATGCGGTGGTCGGTTTCTGGCCCGCAAATAGTGTGGGTGACGATATCGAAATTTATACGGACGAGTCGCGCACCAAAGTGTTGACGACCTTCCATCACCTGCGCCAGCAAAACGAAAAGCCGGCTGGCAATTCAAATCAGTGTCTCGCGGATTTTGTCTCGCCGAAAGCGTCAGCACTCAATGACTACCTCGGTGCTTTCGCCGTCACCGCCGGCCTCGGCTGCGAGGAACGCGCCAAGGCTTTTGAAGCCGCCAACGACGACTACAGCGCCATCATGATTAAAGCACTCGCGGATCGGTTGGCGGAAGCCTTCGCCGAACTCCTGCACTGGAAAACCCGCCGCGAATACTGGGGCTACGCGCCAGATGAGAAACTTTCCAGCGCGGAAATGATCGCCGAAAAATACGCCGGCATTCGTCCCGCCCCCGGCTATCCTGCGTGCCCCGAGCACACCGAGAAAGGCGCGCTGTTCGAGTTGCTGCAAGCGCCCGAAAAGGCCGGTATTACGTTGACTGAGAGTTTCGCAATGTGGCCGACTGCTGCCGTGTCGGGTTTTTATTTCTCGCATCCGCAGTCACAATATTTCGCCGTCGGCAAGATCGACCGGGATCAACTGGTCGATTACGCGAAACGAAAAAGCTGGGATATCGCCATGGCCGAGCGTTGGCTTGGTTCAAACATTTGACCGGCGACAACGCAGCGCATGTTGCGGCACCGCAAAATAGATACATTCAGTGACAACAACAATCGGGCGCACAATGACTGCCAATGCCAACGGCTCCTATACACAACTAGCCTCACCCATGAAATCCTATTTCCTCAGCGTGCTCGCCATCGTCGCCTCTGCCGGCCCCGCCGTCTGGCTGGCATGGCTGGCGATGTCCGCGTTCGGGTTGACTGGTATCCCGCTGGCGCTTTCCACGGCGCTCTTGGCGATGGCCGTTGCCTTGCTGTTTTTTACAGCGCTGGTGGCGATCGGGCGCGCGCTGAAAATCGTCAAATAGGTTTCGCGACTGGCGCCATTCAAATGAAGCCGAATTGGTGCCGCAGCGATAAACTCCAACACTGGCGCGGCTTTCAGGCATGAAAGAACCTGTTTCGATTCGTTGTCTGCCGTTATGCCGGGCGCGAGGTCTGCCGGACAGTACCCGGCAGCGGCATTGCCGCCAATCCCTAAATGGAATTTTTTATTCGCGCCGACATCGGCGGTGATATCGAAATGAATTGGGAAGACGATCTCGGTGAAAAAGGATCGGTTCGCGCGCGCTCGAAGTGAGTTGATCGATGCGCAAGCTCCAGGCCGACGACTTTGCCAATCCGGCCATGCTGTGGCTATCACAGGGCGAGCAGTTGTGGCGCTCCGTGCGCGGCGATTCCAGCAAGTCCTGCGCGAATTGTCACGGCGAATCGGTGACAGCGCTGAAAGGTGTCGCCACTCGCTACCCGCGTTTCCAGGTGACAGCACGACGCGTGCTGAATCTCGAAGGCCAGATCAACACCTGCACCACTGAGCGGCAGAGAGCACCTCCGCTGACGTATGAATCGGATGAGCTGCTGGCATTGACCGCCTATGTGGCGCGGCAGTCGCATGGTATGTCGATGGCGGTCAAGCTCGTTGATGCAGCACGGTCGGATTATGAACGGGGGCAGCGTTTGTACGGGCAACGGATGGGGCAGCTGAATCTTGCATGCCAGCATTGTCACCAGGCCAACTGGGGCCGCCAATTGTTCACCGACACCATCAGTCAGGGTCACGGCACCGGCTATCCCGCATATCGATTCGAGTGGCAGAAAGTCGGCTCGCTGCAGCGTCGCCTGCGCGCCTGCTATTTTGGATTGCGTGCCGAGATGCCGGACTACGATTCGCCGGACTTGCTGGCACTGGAACTGTATCTGGGGGTGAGGGCGACGGGGTTGGCGGTGGAGGTGCCGGGGGTGAGGAAGTAGGGAGGAACGTTGTTTTCCGCAAACACGTCAGGCAGCGACATTCAGCGGTTCAATGTGTCGATAATTGCCGCTTTGCTCAAGGTCCCACAAGTCAACCGCCTGCTGCATCCGCAGCCACAACCCCGGCCCATTTCCCAGCAGCGTGCCGATGCGCATTGCCATATCGGCGGTGAGCGAGCGCTTCTCGTGCAGGATTTCTGAAACCGTCAGACGCGAGACGCCAAGGCGCTCGGCGAACTCAGCCTGCGTCATTTTCAGTTCCGGCAACACATCCTCCCGCAACACTGCTCCCGGGTGCGTCGGACGTCGACCGGGACTGCGCGATAGCGTTGTAGATTTCTTCATCAGTGGTAGTCCTCAAGGTTGACGATATGCGCATCACCGTCGATGAACTCAAAGGTAATACGCCAGTTGCCTGAAACACGCAGACTATGCAAGTGTTTCCAATCGCCTTTCAAGCGATGCAAGTGCCAGCCGGGTACATTCAACTCCTCGACCTGTTCGGCCTGGTCGATGGAATCTAGCAAACGTGAAATACGCGGCACATGAGCCGCCTGCAAACCTTTGGCATCGTTCTGCGTGAAAAATCGTTCGAGACCTTTGTGCTTGAACGATTTGATCATGATGGATTGTAATCCATTGCATTACACGATGCAAGACGAGGCATTACACGCGCTCCGCTCAGTGCTATGCTACCAATGGTTAGCTAGCTCAAAATCAATTGTAAGCAGCGTAAGGGCGTATTCAGACCACATCGATTTTAGTGATACACGATAAGCGATGACCAACTCTTCGACCCTAGCGCTCAGGGTTGCCCTTGATTGCATTACGGAGGGCACCCCTGCTACCGGTCAGCCTGAAAAATTCGCCAAACTCAGTGTGGCTTTTCCGCATTCGCTTGAAGTAGCGTCGTCGAAAATATCGCCCGCTTATCCCATCGATTCGTACAATTGTTTCGAATTTGCGCTTGGTATAGTTGGTCGCCGGGAAGTTTGTCTTATTCCCGAGTCCACAGGAGGGTCAACAAAATGCGATGGTACGTTTATCGCTTCGCTTGTTCAGTCCACCTTCGTCCCCGTGACATCGGCGATGGATCACGATTTGGTGATTTACAGCGACGCGCATAATTACACCCACGCCGGACTCGTTCACGGAGATAGGGTTCTGTCGAAGTGGGGCACTGGCTTGCTTTGGTTACATGGCACGCTTGAGGTGCCCGCGAGTTTTGGTAATACGATCTCGTACTATCGGGCCGTCGATCCGGAAGAGGTGCTAGTTAAGTTTCTCGCATTCGCTCGACAACGAGAGGGGAAATCATTCATCGCCACAATACTAGGGTCCTAGATCACCGCTAAGTAGAAATAGCATCGGTCACGATTTCGTTTATTTAGATTGGCAAATCTTGTCTGGAAAATTTAGCTCCAAGGCTGAAGTCAAATTGATTTTTTGGCTGAAAATAAGTCGACTCTGAGCTGTCTTCAAGAATCCAAAATGTAGCAGGTGCGACGCCAATGAAAATCATCAAGACCTTATTCCTGTCAATGATCTTCGTGTTCTTGACGGTACCAACCTTGTTTGCGCAAGGTGCCGGAAGCGAATGGAACGCGCTAAATAAGGAAGTCACTGAGCTCTATCGCGCTGGCAAGTACGACCAAGCGGTGATCGTTGCAAAGAAGGCACTTGATGTCGCCGAACGAAGTGTTGGTCCGGCTCATCTCGACATGGCACAGAGTCTAAATAACCTTGCATTGCTCTACTCGGCACAAGGCCAGTACAAACTAGCGGAGCCGCTCTACAAGCGTTCGCTGGAGATCAGGGAGAAGTTCCTCGGTCCTGACCATCCGTCTGTGGCACTGAGTTTGAACAACGTCGCGTCGCTCTATGTAAAACAAGCGCAGTACGCACAGGCCGAGCCGCTCTTCAAGCGTGCGCTGGCGATCTATGAGACGGCGCTCGGTACGGGCCACACTGATGTAGCCCTGAGCTTGAACAACCTCGCATTGCTCTACTCTGCACAAGGTCAGTATGCGCAGGCCGAGCCGCTCGCCAAACGTTCGCTGGCGATCAGGGAGAAGGCGCTCGGCGCGGACCACTCTGATGTGGCCCTGAGCTTAGCCAGCCTTGCGTCGCTCTATGACAATCAAGGCCAATATGCTCTAGCCGAGCCGCTCTATGAGCGTTCGTTGGCGATCTATGAGAGGGCGCTCGGCGCGGACCACCCCTATGTGGCCCAGAGCCTGCTCAATCTTGCGTTTCTCTACTCCGCACGAGGCCAATATGTACGTGCCGAGCCGCTCTACAAGCGTTCGCTGGCGATCTGGGAAGGGTCCCTCGGTCCGGACCATCCTTCAGTGGCCGGGAGCCTGAACAATCTCGCGGCGCTGTACAAAATCCAAGGCCAGTATGCTCGGGCTGAGCCGCTCTTCAGGCGTTCGCTGGCGATCTATGAGAAGACGCTCGGTCCGGACCACACCGATGTGGCCCGTAGCCTGAACAACCTCGCGGCACTTTACGATAATCAAGGCCGATATGCTCAGGCCGAGCCGCTCTATAAACGGTCGCTGGCGATCCATGAGAAGGCCCTCGGGCTGGACCATCCCAATGTGGCTGTGAGCCTGAACAACCTCGCAGAGCTCTACCGAAACCAAGGTCAGTACGCAATGGCCGAGCCTCTTTACAAACAATCGCTGGCGATCAAGGAGAAGGCCCTTGGTTTGGACCATCCCGATGTCGCCCTGAGTCTAAATAACCTCGCGGGGATCTATGTCCATCAAGGTTGGTACGCGCAGGCCGAGCCGGTTTATCAGCGTTCGCTGACAATCAGGGAGATGGCCCTCGGCCCGGACCACCCCGATGTAGCCCTAAGCCTGAACAACCTCGCGTTGCTTTACTACGCACAAGGCCAGTTTGCACAGGCCTTGGCGCCAATTCGCAGATCAAGCACGATCTACCGGAAACGTATCGTCGCCAGTGGATCAGACGATGCCTCAACCCAAGAGTCCACCAAGAATCGTACCGGATTTATTTTTCATTTGTCACTACTTTCGCTAAATCCCGACAAGGACTCCCCCGCCAAAATTGCCGACGAATCATTTCAGATCGTGCAACTAGAACAAGCTTCCGGTACCGGCGCAGCCGTTGCCAAGATGGCTGTCCGCTTCGCCAAGGGCGACGACACGATTGCGTCGCTGGTCAAACGAAAGCAGGACACAATAGAACAGCGCGCCAAGGGTGAAGTTAGCCTCGTCAGAGCTGCCGGCCAGCCTCCGGACAAACGCAATGCTGCGACCGAACAGAAACTGCGTGAGGAAATCGCCCGCATTGGCAAGGACATTGATGCCCTCGATGCCGAACTAAACGATCGCTTCCCTGAATATCAGGAACTCACCCGGCCCGAGCCGCTTTCGCTGAAGCAGGTGCAGGCGATGTTGCGCGCGAATGAAGCGATGCTTGTTTATTCCATCGCAGAAAAGCAGTCTTGGCTGTGGGTGGTACGTGCGGACAAAGCGGAATTTATTTCCCTGAAAGCGGATCAAAAGACTTTGAGCGAACACGTCAGGACGATTCGCGCACAGATGGAAGTAAACAACTACGGCCGGCTAGCGAAGGTCGATGTTGCCCGCCTTCATGAGATTTACCAAAGCGTGTTTGCCCCTGCCCTCCCATACCTGGCCGGCGCCCAGCATCTAATGATTGTCCCGGCCGGACCATTGCAAAGCCTGCCCTTCGGTCTGTTTGTCGCGTCGCCTCCAAAGGATATTCAATCAACAGCGGACTACCGCGAGGTGGATTGGCTGATAAAGCGCTATGCGTTGTCTGTGCTCCCGTCGGTCACCTCGATCCGAGCGTTCCGCCAGTTCACCAAGTCCGGTGTAGCGCAAGAGCCCTTCATCGGCTTTGGCGATCCGCTGCTAGCCGACGATCCGAGCGGCAGTCGGGCCGTAGGTGCAAGAGTGAATCTCGCGGGATTGTTTCGCAACGCGGCGACGCAAGGTGACAACGCAGCGCAAGTGGAGATTGCCGACGTCAAACTGATTAAGCAGCAAGCCCGCTTGCCGGAAACGGCAGATGAACTCAAGGCGATGGCGAGGATTGTGAAGGCCGGACCCAATTCCATCTGGTTGCAGGATCGAGCAACGGAAACCAACGTCAAGAAACTCGATCTGTCGAAATACCGCACGCTTGCCTTTGCTACGCATGGCGTTATGGCAGGCGAAATCGGCAAAGGCATGGAGCCGGGATTGATCATGACCCCACCCGCGCTTGGAACCGTTGAAGACGATGGCTATCTGACCGCAGGCGAAATCGCAAGGCTGAAACTCAATGCGGACTGGGTGCTGCTCTCGGCGTGCAACACAGCAGCAGCGGACGGCACGCCCGGTGCAGAGGGCATGTCTGGTCTGGCGAAGGCATTTTTCTATGCGGGAAGCCGTGCTTTGCTGGTATCGCATTGGCTGGTTGCGTCGGAGGCGACCGTGCCGCTCACCACATTCATGTTGCGGGAATACGAAACGAATCCGGGCAAAGGCAAAGCGGAGGCGCATCGCAAGGCGATGCTGGCGCTGATGAATACCCCGAATCACCCGGAGTATGCGCACCCCATGTTTTGGGCGCCGTTTGTAGTCGTGGGGGAAGGCGGCGCGGGAATTGCGAATCAAAAATTGGCTAAGTGATATTTGCTTTTGTTTGTCACTTGCTAATGCTCGGATGGCATATAAACAGCAAAGCCCGCTCTGGTAGGCAATTTGCAGCCATTTCCGGTCTAGAATCCGCGCCAGTGCTAGAGTTTCGTCTTAATATGCGGCCTAAAACGCCTTGATCTGCCCAATCAACTGGTCCGACTCACACAACGCCCGAAACTCCTCCGCTAAACGCTCACTCTCATCCATTGCAAACCGCCAATATTTGAGCCGCGCGTCATAGTCGTCGACAAAACGTTTGAAGTCATTTCGATCGGGCAATTTTTTCATCGGCAATCGATCGAGATATTCGCGTGATGGCGATACCAGAATCACATTGTCCAGCCATGCACCGCTGGCTTTGCGCCATGGCAGCGCCTTGTCCAGCCACCCGGGTACTATGCGGTCCGTGAAATGGGGATACAGCACCAGCCCGGGGGAACGCGGGTAGGGCAGGTGCAGGTGGTAGTCGATGATGCCGCCGTCCCAGTAGGTGCCGGCCGGTGCACCGGCAATCCGGGTGACGCCGCGCAGCACTAGCGGAATCGATCCCGATGCAATGAGTGCATCGCCGAAATTTTCCGGCGAGAGCGCAACGTGATGCGTGTGGAACTTATCCCAATTGCCCTGAAAGCCGATGCCGCCGTTCGCGCTGCCCGTGCCGGCGTGAAACCAGGTGCGATCAAGAAAGTGTCGCAGGTGGGGGCGGCCCATGGCGTTGGCCAGCGCAGCCATCACGAACCCGGCGTGCGAGCGTCCGCGTGCTTCGCGTCGCAGGATTCCCTTGCCCCGAACCACCAGTACATTCAGGCGGTAATTCGGGTGCGACAACAATTCGGCTTCGTGGCCTTTGAACAGGTTGTCGATCAGGTCTCGCGCGTAGGCGGTGACAAAGTCGGCGTCGACTTTGCGCGGATACTTCTGTTCGCTGTAGGCGGCAGCAAAGGCCCTTAGCGTTGTGCGGGTTTCCTCAGGTGAATGACCGCGGCATACAGCGGCAAAGCGCCACGCGCCGATGGACGAGCCGATCAGGTCGATCGGCTGGGTGCGTTGGGTAAATCCGGAAGGTAACCAATCGGCGAAGATATGTTCGTCCAGCCGGGCCAGTCCCAGGCCTTTGGGGCCACCGGCAGCGCCCGGAACGATGTCGATGTCCTGCGGACGCAAACCGTGCTCGCGCAAATGCTTCAGGGCGCGTGGACCCGCCTGGACGATAAGAGATTGCATGCCTGCCGTCATGATGATTTTTCTCTGCGATGGCCTATTGTCGCGTATTTGCTGCACTAGAATCGTTTCCACTCTTAACCGCACATCATTAACCCAACATCACCAACAGGCCGACAATGTCCCAGCTGTTTTCCCCTTTTCAACTGCGCGAAACCGTTTTCAGGAACCGCGTCTTCGTTTCGCCGATGTGCCAGTACAGCTGCACCGACGGTGTGCCGACGGACTGGCATCTGGTTCACCTGGGTTCTCGCGCCATCGGAGGTGCGGCGCTGGTGATGACCGAGGCTGCATCGGTGACGCCGGAGGGCCGCATTTCGCCGGAAGACGCCGGTATCTGGAACGATGTCCAAATGAACGCGTGGAAACCGATTGCTGCGTTCATCAAAGCGCACGGCGCGGTGCCCGGAATTCAGCTGGCGCATGCCGGACGAAAGGCATCGACCTTCGCGCCTTGGCGAGGCCACGGCAAAGTAGAGGAAGGCAAGGGCGGCTGGCCGGTGATCGGCCCCAGCAATACCGCGTTCTCGCCAACCTATCCCCAGCCGCATGAAATGAGCAAGGCGGACATCAAGGCGACGGTGGATGCGTTTGTCGAGGCAGCGAAGCGCTCACTGCAGGCCGGATTCGAGGTGCCGGAAATCCACGGCGCGCACGGTTACTTGTTGCATGAATTTTTATCGCCGCTGTCCAATCTGCGCGCGGATGAATATGGTGGTTCACTGGAAAATCGTATGCGTTTTCCTCTGGAAGTTTGCGCGGCGGTGCGTGAAATCTGGCCGCAGCATTTGCCGGTGCTGTTGCGCATTTCCGCCAGCGACTGGAAGGAGAGCGGCTGGGATCTTCCACAGTCGATCGAGTTCTGCAAGCGCGCCAAGGCGGTTGGCATCGATCTCATCGATGTCTCCTCAGGCGGCAACGCGCACGACGCCAGGATGACCATCCGGCCCGGCTATCAGGTGCCGTTCGCCCGCGCGATTCGCGCCGGCGCAGGTGTGACCACAGGCGCGGTCGGGCTTATCACCGAGCCGGTGCAGGCCGAGCAGATCATCGCCGACGGCGACGCGGATTGTGTGTTCCTGGCCCGCGCGCTGTTGCGCGATCCCTACTGGCCGCGGCACGCAGCCGCCGCATTGGGAGTGCCCATGGAATGGCCTGATCAATACAAACGCGCCGGTGTCGGCGCATTCGGCAAATGATGTAACAATGATTTACCCTATTGAGGTTTTCATAAATCGCGACATCGTTGCTATTCGCGTAGTCTGTCGCCCCGGCGCAGGCCGGGGGTGAAGCGGGGAATTCGCAGAGCAATGCTCTGCGCCCGCTGAACGCCAAGCCAATGCAGTGGCTTGGCCCAATTTGACACTGTTAACTTAGGCCCCGGCCTGCGCCGGGGCGACAGCATGAAATTCAAAAATTTGTCGTGAATTTTGGAAAGCTCAATAGTTGCCCTCGCCGATGATCAGGAAAACAATATCCAGTCGATGACGCAACCGTTCGGCCGCGGCGAGTACGAGGCCAAACTCATGTACGGCTGCTTGAGACTGCCGGCCGGAAGGCACCTGTTCGATGGAGAGGCCGGGCGCCAATTTTTTCCTGGTTGCTCAGACGTTTGCGGGCTTGTGTGACTTGAGCCAGTCTTTGAGCGCCGTGTCGAGTCGCGTTTGCCAACCATCACCCGTATCCCGGAATCGCTGAACAACCTCAGGGGAGAGGCGGATCGTAATACGCTCCTTGGTTGGTGAAATCTGCGGCCCTCGCACTTTTAGCTTGGCACGTAACGCATTCGGCAGGACTTCTGCCGCAGGACGAAAGCGCTTCATGTCTGCGGCGGTCAGCTCGCGGACTTCGCCTTTTGCGTCAATCAGGGCTTTGGACTTTGGCATAGCGTTTTACCTCTCGATCATTTGCTTTTCGGAAGCTGATGACCCGAATGCCATCAGGCGTCTCGGTGAAGCACAGGACGTGTAGCCGTCCATGAAGGTTACCGAGCGCGACATAACGTGTTTCGGGATATTCCTCGCGCGAATCAGTTTGGATGTGCGCGGTCTCGAATTCGAATTCCGCTGCAAGGTCGAACGGCAGGTCGCGTTCGCGTATGTTCCGCTCGTTCTTGCGTGGATCGAAAGTTATGCGCACTGACATATTGTATGCACAATCAGTTATTTCCGCAAGCGGTTCAGGCAAAGGCAGACAGGCTGCCATGGAGGCACAACCAAACTTGCGCCCCGGCCTGCGCAGCAGAAAAAAGAAGAACAGCGCGGATGCATCCGCCAGCGCTTGAGTTTGGCGGCTTCATCGGCCGGTGGTTATCCGATGTCCAACCGCAGCCATGCTCCAGGCGGAGCACTTCTCCCTTTGAAATTGGCAACGTCATCATTCGGTTGGCTATCGGAAATACAACCGCAGCCATGCTCCATGCGGAGCACTTCTCCCTTTGAAAAAGGGAGATTGAGAGGGATTTCTCGGTGTCGAAAGTTCGGAAGCAGCGCGCGTTGCGGCCACCGCTAAATTCCCCTCAATCCTTGCAGGACGCGCAAGCCCCTGCATGGGCTTGCCGTTCGGCAGGCGCGAAGCATGCTTCGCGAAACCCCTGCCTCACCCCCTTTGAAAAAGGGGGAAGTGCACTCGCGATGACCAGACTATTTATCTGATGTCCCCCGCACCCCCGCTCGAACCTCATTGAACACCCCGCGCCACCGTCCCATCGCCATCTCTCGCGAGAACTCGGCATCAAACATCGCCTGCGCGCATTTGTGTCCATGGTACCCATGCGGGCACACGCGGGCACACGCGGGCGCATCGTCGCACAGCCGCTCGACGGCATTTGCCAACCGCACCGCATCATCCGGCGAAACTATTGAACAGCCGGGTCACGAACTGGTTGGGATCGGTCGTAAAGCGTTTCCGGGGCAATATCAAGCTCGCCTGGCCAACACACTGTATCCAACGCGACGTAAGCCTGCTTGAATAACGCAAGATCCTTAAGCCGTTGGAAGACACCCCTTTCGAGATAGGGCCGCACATCAAACAAGCGTGCCTCTCCTGTGCTAAAAACCAGTTCAAGACAAAAATCATCTCTTGGCCTTACTGAAATGACTTGTTCCATTGCGTACCTCTTAGCGTAAAGGTTCAATTTTGAAGGGAGGCTGGCCACTCACCGCCAACTCCCAGTCGGCCATTAGTTCATCACGATGAATTTCAATCCAAGCCTGAACCAATCGAGTCTTTGTTGATGGAAAAGTACCGGCCAGCAAATTGCCGTCGACAATTGAGAACGACGCATTCTGATCCTGAAACTTCGCATGGATATGCGGTAGTTTGTGCCGCTCATCATCAAAGAAATAAAGCGCAATGATGATTCCATAAAATGTGCTGATCGTCGGCATCGTTGCTTCTCTCGCACGATTGAAAGGGTGTTTGCCGATAGTGTATTCCAAGGAACGCACGCGGAATACTTTCCCGTCTCCGTTCAAGAGTGCCAATGACGCAAACTGGCTATAGAAACGGCAATTGAACATATTTAATGGCCGGATTAATATTGATCCGGCCATTAAATAGTGTGAGTGTTTAGTCCTTCCCCCGCGCAGGCGGGGGGCCAAGTTTCAAGTGGGCTGAAGAGCAACTTGGGCCCCCGCCTGCGCGCATAAGCGCTAACTTTGCAAGGCACTTTTTTGTTTCAGCTCGTCGAACAATTGAATTGCGCCAAGTCGCGACTTCATCAACAACTACAGTCCGCTCCTCCCTTTTGTAAAGGGAGGGTTGAGCTGGGGTTTCGCGCAGCATGCTGCGCGCCAGCGAAACGGTGTCCCCATGCAGGGGGACACGCGGCCTGCAAGGTGGGAGGGATTTGCGGTCGTTGCGCAAAGATGACCACCGAGAAATCCCCCTCAATCCCCCTTTAGAAAAGGGGGAAGTGCCTGGCAATGAGCCCCTCACGCTGCGACATCAAGAATTTCAACAAGCTCTTAAGTTAGCGCGTATGCGCCTGCGCGGGGAAGGACTAAACACTCACACTATTTAATGACCAGATCAACAGAAATCCCCCGCCTCAAACTGCAGCACTGGTGCGCCTTCCAGGCCATTTTGCCTTGAAACGCCGCGCCAGTACTAGTGTTCGATAGCTTCGCGATGCCCCGTTCCCCGCACCTCAGCCAACACCCCGCGCCACCGACCCATCGCCATCTCGCGCGTGAACTCTGCCTCAAACATGGCCCGCGCATTCAACCCCATGCGCGCACACGCAGCGGCATCATCGCAAAGCCGTTCCACCGCATTCGCCAGTGCCACCGCATCGTCCGGCGAAACGGTGACGCCACAATCCCC
>JAYTUX010000360.1:0-17310 GCA_043744315.1 Betaproteobacteria bacterium
TCGCAATCGGCGTCCCACAGCAATTGCAAAGAGAGACCATGCTTGTCGCGAAATTCTTCGTGAACGAGGCAATCGTCGCGCGAGACACCGAAGACGACAGTGTCGCACTCGGCGAAGGCATCGTCCTGATCCGAAAAATTGATCGCCTCCAGCGTGCAACCGGGCGTGCCATCGCGAGGATAGAAATACAGGACAACGTTTTTCTTGCCGCGAAAGCTGGAAAGCTGGATCATTTCCATGCTTGCGTCAGGGAGTTCAAACACCGGCGCTCTCGAACCAACCTGTAACATTGTCTTCTCTGCCTCGTGCTTTCTTGCTTCATCGGTCGGCGTTTGCTGTTAGCGCGTGATGAAGTTGAATTGATTCTATCCCATTTTCTTTTTTGCATTGCAAGGGCCTTTTGAAATCGTTCCGAAATGAAAAATAGTGCAAATCAACACACACTGGATGATCGACCGCTTACTCACTTGGGCGGCATAAGTGCGCGGAAGTTTTTGCGCGACTATTGGCAGAAAAAACCGTTGCTGATTCGCCGCGCGTTTCCTCAATTTATCGACCCGCTCGACAAGAAAGCGGTGCTGGCACTTGCATCGCGCGACGACGCGGAGAGCCGTCTGATCGCCAACGATAGCGGCCGCTGGCGAATGACGAACGGGCCATTCTCGCGGCGCGATTTCAACTTGGTGAAGGACACGAAATGGACAGTACTGATTCAGGATACTCAGCATTTCTGCCAAGCCGCGCACGATGTGCTGGCACAGTTCAATTTCATTCCATATGCGCGCATTGATGACTTGATGGTGAGCTACGCGGTGCCCGGTGCGGGTGTTGGCGCGCATATCGATTCCTACGACGTATTTCTGTTGCAAGGGGCCGGCAAGCGTCGCTGGCGAATTTCCGCGCAGACCGATCTGCGTCTCAAGACCGGGATGCCGTTAAAAATACTGGCGCGATTCAAACCGGAGCAGGAATATGTGCTTGAGACCGGCGACATGTTGTACCTGCCGCCCGGCTTTGCTCACGACGGCATCGCGGAAACGGAATCGCTCACATGGTCGATCGGCTTTCGAGCACCGTCGGCGCAGGAGTTAAGCGTCGCCATGCTCGACTATCTGCGTGATGAGGTCGCCTTCAACGGTGAGTACCGCGATCCGGATTTGATGCCTTCACGCAATCCTGGTGCAATCGATAGTGCAATGACGGAGAAGGTAACGATGTTGCTGGCACCTATTGGCGCTGCCGCCGGCGACGCAGCAAACATCAAGCGTTGTCTTGGGCGCTTGCTTACCGAGCCGAAATCGCATGTTTTCTTCGATGCAACCGAACCCGCGCTGACGACCGCGAAGTTCCGCACGCGCGCGCTCAGCCATGGCGTGGAACTCGATTTCAGGAGCCGGCTTTTATACGATGGCGATCAGTTCTACTTCAATGGCACAGCGTTGAAAGCGACCCCGTTCGACACTATGTACTTGCGACAGCTTGCCGACACGCGGCGACTGCCGCCGGGTGTGCTGGCAATCGTTGCAGATAGTCAGCTACTGACGATGCTTTTCGACATGTACCGCGAAGGTTGGTTGCAACTCGCGTAATGGCTTTCTGCGACGACTGGAGATCGCAAAATGAACATTGATACGCCATCCCCGGAAAAACTTTATCGCTTGATGACAAGCCATGCGGACGCGCGTGAGGCAATCGATACGGTCGTCGTCGAGGCGCGACGCGAACTGCGGGTCTTTGACGCAAGTGCGCGCACATTGCGCGATCGCGATTTTGGCCGTCCGGCGCGTATTGAGGTCCTGCGAAAAATGTTGCTCGCGAATCGAGGCCACCGACTTCGTATTGTGTTGCACGACGTCAAAAGCATTGAAATCGAATTGCCGCGCGTGGTTGAGTTGCTTAGGAATTTTGCGGGACAATTCGAGATACATCGCACGGTCGGCCAAGCGATGGAGGCGCGCGACCCGATGGTGATCGCCGATAGCGGTCATTTTTGGCGGCAACTGCATATAGACCAACCACGCTCGGTGTTGACTCTGCACGATGACATTGGTACGCGCCCGTTTATCGATCGGTTCGAGGAAATATGGGACATGAGCGAATTGGCAGTGAGCGGAAATACCCCCGGACTTTGAGCATTAGCAGCGAATAGAAGAACAAAGTTGTGCAGTGCATCAATCCAGTGCTATACTTGCCGGTCGGTCGAAACAGATCATAGTCAACAGCACGGCTTGTCCGGTGCCTGATAGGTGGCTGGGAAGCGACATAAGCCGATAAAAATTTTGATCAAATTTTTTCTCCAAGGGAACCCTCAAATGAATAAGTCAGTCCTCATCGCAGCAATCGTCGCAATCGGCCTCGCCGCTTGTGGTAAAGAAGAAGTTAAACCGGCACCGGCTGCTCCTGCCATGCCGAAAGTCGAAGCACCAAAAGCCGCAGCTGAGGCAGTTGATGCTGCAAAAGCCGCCGCCGGCGCCGCCGTTGACGCATCGAAAGATGCTGCTGGCAAAACCGTAGAAGCCGCCAAAGACGCTGCTGGCAAAACTGTTGAAGCCGCCAAAGACGCTGCTGGCAAGTCAGTTGAAGCCGCCAAAGACGCAGCTGGCAAAACTGTTGAAGCCGCAAAGGACGCTGCCAAAGATGCTGCTGGCAAAGCTGTTGAAGCCGCCAAAACCGCTGCACCCGCTGCTGCACCGAAGAAGTAATTTGTTGTTGGCGACTGCATAGTCGCCGCGCAATAAAACAAAACGCCGGGCACTCGAAAGAGCGTCCGGCGTTTTCATTGGTGGGTGACCGAGGTCACCAGCGGCGGTTTAAATTTCGCGCCATTCGAATCCTGTTCCCTGTTCGGCGATACCGACCCAACTCTCTGCACATGACAACGCCCCCGCCAACGCGCTGCGTGCCAATTCCGGTCGGTTATTCTGCTTCGACAAATGCGCGGCAAGTACATGACGCAACTTCGTGCAATCGATATTCCGCAGCAATGCCGCGGCGGCGAGATTGTCCAGATGACCAAATCGGCCCGCTACACGTTTTTTCAAACTGGCTGGATAAGGTCCGTCCATCAACATGTTCAGATCGTGATTGCATTCCAGCACCAGCGCGTCGCAGCCGGATAAGTGCGCTTCAATGTGTTCGGTGATGGTGCCGGTGTCCGTCAGCACTCCAAGGCGGGAATTGCCATCTGAAAATACATATTGCACCGGTTCGTGTGCGTCGTGCGGCACCAGATACGGTGTCACAAGAATATCGCCGACGGCAAATGCCTCGTGCGGATCGACATAACGAATGAGCGCCGCTGGAAATGCGGCCGCGTCCCAGAATCGGGCGGTACCATGCGTAAGCCAAACCGGGATTTGGTGTTTTTGCGCGAACCGCGCGACGCCGCCGATGTGATCGGCGTGTTCATGGGTGACGACGATTGCGTCCAGATCAGTGACTGCGAGTCCTGCACGTAGCAGGCGTCTTTCCGTTTCGGCGAGACCGAAGCCGCAATCCATCATCAATGAGTGGTTACCAACCCTGACGATCAACGCGTTGCCTTCACTGCCGCTGCCGAGTGATGAGAATCGCAAAGTCATTGCGAATATCCGAACTTGCCGCGCGGGCGGCTCATGGAGTCGCTACACCCGCGTAACATGCCAAACGACGGCGCTATCGCAGTTGATCCAGCAGCAAGCCGAGAATACGCCTGGCCGTCGTCGAGTCATCAGGTTTGCCGCTGGCATCTTGCACGACCACGTCGGAAATTCCGGCCGCTTCGGAAACGAAAACGCGGTATTGCGGTTTCGACGTAATCGGATCGTCCTTGCGCCAGAACGCAAGTTTTTCCAGAATGCCTTTGTCCTTGCCGGTTTTCGCGTCCGCTTCCGGATCAATATAACGCACGAAGAAAAGCCCTTTTGAGCGATCGCGATCCTCAACCGTGAAGCCGACGCGATCCAACGCGAGTCCGACACGCCGCCAGGCGCGATCAAACGGCTCATTTACCTTGAGCGCGCCGCCTTTGGTCTTGTCGTAAGACGCGCGGTAGACATTGGCCGACGTGCCTGCGGCGGTCGCGACGGTCGATGCCTTGTCGGCTCCGCCACCAAAACCAAACTTCACCATCAGACGCGCGAGCATTTCTGCTTCCAATTCCTTATCCGCCGGTTTCGGCTGCCACACGGTCGTGTTCTTCTCGGCGCTCGTATAAATTTCCTCAACGCCACGGTGGCTGATGTAAATATCCGTCGTGCCGGGCTCGGCACCGGGTTCGATGCGTGTGCGGAATTTGTCGCGAGTGCCGGTATCGTAGAGGCCATCAAGCACACGTCCGATGGTGCGGCGGATGATGTCCTCGGGAATCTTTGAACGGTTTTCGGCCCAGTCGGTTTCCATGATGCCGGCCTCTGGCGTTTCGCGCTTCAAGACAAATCCGGTTTCCGCCCAGAACTCTTTGGTCGTTGTCCAGACTTGCGCGGGCGTCGCTTTCACGACCAGCCAGCGTTGCTCGCCAGCTCGCTCAATGCGCGCGTTTTCGACTTTGGGCAGAACGGCACTACCGCTCACGGGAACGCTGCCGCGCTCGCGCGTGTATGTCGAAAATGACGTGGCCTTCGAGTCGGGAATGACGAAGCGGTCGTCCGCGATCGGTGACGTGAGATCCGGCGGCACTTCAAGCGATGGAATCTTTCCGCCTTGCGAACGATAGTCCGATCCCTTGTTCGACGTGAAACCGCAACCCGCAAGCAGCAGGCACAGCATGGTGGTGATAATTTGATTTCGAGACATCATTTAAGCTGCTTCCTTTGCGTGATCGGCGGGTGCGGGTGTTGCGGCAGCCTGGGCGTGGGCTTGGGCATTGTCGCGCACGGTGATTCCGGCGCTGACCATTGCGTCTCGCAATGCGCCGTGAAATTTTTCATTGAACAGGGTGAGTGGGAGCCGAATACCGGACTCGATCAGTCCCATCTTCCAAAGCGCCCATTTCACCGGGATCGGATTGGACTCCAGAAACAATTGATTGTGCAATCCCATCAATCGATTATTGATGTCGATAGCGCGCGCGCGCTCCCCCTTCAGCGCGGCGTCGCACATTTCGCGCATCAATCGCGGCGCGACATTGGCGGTGACCGAGATCGTACCGTGCGCGCCCAGCAACATCAATGCAAGTGTGGACACATCTTCGCCGCTGTAAACGGCGAAATTTTTAGGCGCGCGTTTCAACAACTCGGCGCCGCGTGCCATATTCGCGGTCGCATCCTTGATGCCGACAATATTGGGGATTTCCGCAAGGCGAATCGTGGTGTCTGCCGACAAATCGGCGACCGTTCGACCGGGAACGTTGTACAGAATAACCGGCATATCGACCGCTTCGGCGATCGCGCGGAAATGCCGGTACAGCCCTTCCTGTGTGGGCTTGTTGTAGTACGGCACCACCGACAACGCGTAATTCGCGCCGGCGCGCTTGGCAAATTCAGTGAGGTGAATCGCTTCTTTGGTCGAATTGCCGCCGGTACCGGCGATGACCGGAATGCGCTTTCCCGCGTATTCGACCGCAGCTTTGATGAGCGACTCGTGTTCGTCAAAATCGACCGTCGGCGATTCGCCGGTCGTGCCCACTATCACAATGCCATCGGTACCTTCATCGACGTGCCAATCGATAAGACTTTTCAGGCGTGCATAATCGAGCGCGCCATCGGGCAACATCGGGGTCACGATCGCAACCAGACTTCCGGTCAACATAGGGATATCACGCGAAAAATAGAGCGGAAAATGTAATCCGGCATTTTAGCATCTAACGCTCTCCGCCCCGAAGTCGCTGACCACCCGTCGTGAAGGCGGGAAATTACCCCGCGCGAGTATCGTTACGGCGCGCTGCAATGCGCTGAACCATCGCAGGCTTGGGGGTTTCCACGAAACAATCCTCAAAAGCAACTACGCGCAAGTGGCCTCGCACCGCTTCGAGCAATTCCTCCGGTTGCAACAAAAAATCAGGTCGAGATGGTTTTCCGAATACCTCATTCCCGGCGGCGAAGGTTTCATAGATCAGCCACCCATTGGGCGCAACCGAATCCACCAGGTTTTTCATAAGCGGGCGATGCAGATAATTTGTGACGATAACTACAGCGAATTGTTTGCCAGCATAGGGCCACGCACTGGCTTCGATATCCGCTTGCATATAGGTGACCATTGGCGTAACCGCCGGTGCCGGCGCACGATCCACGGCATCAACCGGGTGCCCGCGCGCCGCAAACCAATTCGCATGCCGGCCGGTGCCGCAGGCGACATCGAGCACCGGGCCGCCTGTCGGCACCTGCGCGCCAAAGCGCACCACCCATTCGGAAGGAGCGCCAATCTGATGGATTGTCGATGAGTTTGTCTGGACAGTCATGTGCGAATGATACCGAAGTCATCTGCGATAATTGCCCAATGGCCTTTTCCACTTTCCCCTTCCTATTTTTGTGAAATCGATGCGCAGTGATTGCGAGGCGCTGGATCGCATTGATCCACTTGGCATCGCGCGTGAGCGGTTCTCAATACCGGAAAACGTGTTCTATCTGGATGGCAATTCGCTCGGCGCTCTGCCAGTCGCCACGATTTCACGACTCAACGACACCATTCAGCGCGAATGGGGCGGTGGACTCATCCGCTCATGGAATACCGCCGATTGGGTGACGTTACCGAGGCGTGTCGGCGCGGGCATCGCCAGACTGCTTGGTGCATCGGCGGATGAAGTGGTTGCCGCCGATTCGACATCGGTAAATATCTTTAAATTGCTCGCAGGCGCGCTAACGCTTGCAACGAAACGAGACCCCGCACGCCGGGTAATCTTGTCCGAGCGCGGCAACTTTCCGACCGACTTGTATATCGCCCAGGGCATCATCGAGTCACTTGGCGGTGGCTATGAGCTTCGCCTGGTGGACGGCGGCATTGAGGCCGCGATCGACGAACACACGGCAGTTGCCCTCATTACGCAAGTGGACTATTGCACCGGGCGATTGCACAACATGAAGCGATTAAATGCCGCCGCGAAACGTGCCGGCGCACGAATTTTGTGGGATTTGAGCCATAGCGCGGGCGCGATTCCCATTGAATTGAATGAAGACGCTGCCGAGTTGGCCGTCGGCTGTGGCTATAAATATCTCAACGGCGGGCCGGGTGCCCCAGCCTATCTCTACGTCCAGCGCGCCTTGCAGGCCGATTTTCCGACACCACTATCGGGCTGGTTCGGCCACGCAGCACCGTTTGATTTTAGCGTCGATTTTGCACCCGCACGGGGAATTGATCGCTTCCAATGCGGCACGCCCTCGGTGCTGGCGATGACGGCGCTTTCCTGCGGACTCGACACATTTGCCGGCATGGACATGCTTGCATTGCGCCGAAAATCACTCGCGCAGTCGGATCTCTTCTGGACATTGATGGACCAGCAATGCGGCAAATTGGGATTTGTCTGTGTGTCGCCACGCGACCATGCGACGCGTGGCAGTCAGCTCTCATTCGCGCATGAACACGCTTACCCGATCATGCAAGCGATCATCGAACGCGGGGTCATCGGCGATTTTCGACAGCCGAATCTGCTACGTTTTGGCTTCACGCCGTTGTACCTGCGCTACGTCGATCTATGGGATGCCGTCATGGTAATTCGTGAGGTCATGCAAAGCGGCACGTGGAAGGCCGATCGATACCAGCACCGCAACAAAGTGACCTGAGGATTTTTTATGACGACCCGTGCAACGTTGACTCCCGTGAAAATTGAGTTTGACCATCCGCGCATCGATCATTCCCGATCGCGCACGACGACGGGCCAGGCGTGGGCAAAGATTTCGGTCGAACCCACGCAATCCGAACGCGCGGCTCTCAAAACACGAATCAAGCAACTCTTAAAGGAACAGGACGCAGTCTTGGTTGCGCACTACTACGTTCACCCGGATTTGCAGGATCTTGCCGAGGAAACGGGCGGCTGTGTATCGGATTCGCTGGAAATGGCGCGTTTCGGCCACAACCATCCTGCCAAAACCGTAGTGGTATGCGGCGTACGATTCATGGGTGAAACGGCAAAAATTCTTAACCCGGAAAAACGCGTGTTCATGCCAGAACTGGAGGCAGAGTGTTCCCTCGATCTCGGCTGCCCGCCGGACGAATTCGCCGCTTATTGTGATGCCAATCCTGAGCGGACGGTGGTGGTCTACGCCAACACCAGCGCGGCCGTGAAAGCGCGCGCAGATTGGATGGTAACGTCGTCGATCGGTTTGAAAATCGTCGAGCATTTGCACGCACGCGGCGAAAAAATTCTCTGGGCGCCAGATCGTCATTTGGGTGCCTACATTCAACGCCAAACTGGTGCCGATATGCTGCTGTGGCAAGGTTCCTGCATTGTCCATGATGAATTCAAGGCGTTCGAATTGGAAGAATTGAAAAAACAGCATCCGCTGGCAAAGATACTGGTGCATCCTGAATCGCCGGCAGCAGTAGTGAAGCTCGCCGATATGGTCGGCTCTACTACTCAAATCATCCGCGCCGCACAAACGTTGCCGGCTCACGAGTTCATAGTCGCCACCGACAACGGCATATTCCACAAAATGAAAGCAGCGGCACCGGGAAAGATATTCATCGAGGCGCCCACGGCGGGAAATTCCGCCACTTGCAAGAGCTGCGCACATTGCCCGTGGATGGCAATGAACGGACTCGCGAATCTGGCAGAAGCGTTGCAAGCGGGCACTAACCGGATCGAAATCGATCCCGATCTCGCAGCGCGCGCGCGGAAGTCTATTGAGCGCATGCTCGATTTCGCAAAAGGACTCGACCTCGCCAATGCCCCGGTCATGTCCGCGCGCAGCGCCCCCGGCGATCGCACAGGCGTCGGACCTGCGTGACCAACCGTCTTCCGATGCCTCACGATTGTTCACAAGATTTAACAACGCAATTGAAAAGATTGTGACTTCCCGCATAGCTGGCCGAAGCAAGGCTTGCGGTACACTCGCGGCAATGTAGTTGAATTGAGATTCGGAATACGTTGTGGTACGCAGTCATTTGAAACGCTTGCAGTACCCCGTCGTATTGAAAAATATCGGAAACAATCGTCAACGATGAATACAAACGCTACTGGAGATTCGGCTGACAGTTCTGCTGCAAGCGAGATCGACCCGTCGATTTTGGCGGAGTTGACGCGCGCCTTGCTCCCGTATCTTGGCCCGTATTCAATCACCACTGTTAAGCGCGCCAGCCGCGCGACCCAAGACGTGGCGGAAATGGTGCGAATCGTCTCGCAGCACATCGAAAATGCCGCCAAGCGCGAGATGTTTCTCAAAAACGCGAGGCGGATCATCAGCACAAACCGGCCGACCGTCGCAGTCGAAAGGCTGGTCGCCACCGCAGGACATCAAAACACCGGTGGACGGCCCGCGACGCCGATCACTCCTGAGCTATTGCAACGCGGCGAAGCAGCATTGGCACCTATTATCGGTCCCCTCGCCAATGTGCTCGTTACTCGTTACGCGAAGGTCGCGGATAACTCAAGAGATTTTTTCGAGCGGCTGGCTGGACATTTACGCAGCAACGAGGAGCGCGAACTGTTTTTCCTCAACATCCGCAATAGCGGTGGCGCGGCACCTGCGTCGCGATGATTCGCAGTTCCAAAACGCAAGTTCACGATTGACGACTGATTCAAGGAATATCCAATATGGGGCTGCGACTCAAGTTCAACCTGATTCTTCTGCTGGTATTTGCCGCCGGCTTTGCGACCATCGGCATGGTGGCGTTGCGGTATTTGGAAAGTCAGGCGATCGACGACGCTCAGCGCGCAGCGCTTGTCGTACTGGATGCCGCAGGTTTTTCAAATCTTGATCCGCGCATTGCGTCGGGGCTCGGTTCTCGTCTGGTCGACATGAAAATTCGCGAATTTGCACCGGGTACGGGGTTAAGCGGCATCGATGCGCAGGTTGCGCAAAAAATGAAGGCCGGCACGTCCGGTCAATTCAATGAAGTACTGACCCAGCCGAACGGCGAACGACGCCTGGCGATCGCCCGGATGATCCGCGCGCCCGAAACAGGTGAGGTGAAAATCCGCCTGGCCAGCGTCGATTTGTCGCCGGTACTTGCGACTGCAAATCTTGCGCTGACCACCTTGATGAGCTCGATTGGCGCGGTATTTCTCGCGGTGTTCGTCGTGCTCAATTTGATGCTCGACCGCATGATCGTGCGGCCAGTGGCGGAAATGGCGCGTCAGGCCGATGCAGTGTCGATTGGCGATTTTTCCGTTCCGGAATTCGCGCCGAAAATGAAAGATGAAATCGGCGTGCTCGGCATCGCCTTCAATCGAATGCGCCGCAGCACGGAAGAGGCAATCAAGTTGCTCAAGGGCGGCGACTAGCAGGTTCACGCGGCGCAGGGCGCGTTGCCGCCTCGCGACACCCTACGTGCCGTAAAGCGAGCTCGATCGATAACGCGCGTTCAGGTGCCGCAAACCGACGAGAATCGCGGCACTCGCCGGCAACGCCAGCAATAAGCCGAAGAATCCGAACAATTGGCCGAAGGCGAGCAACGCGAAAATCACGGCGACCGGATGCAAGCCGATACGGTTGCCTACCAGCCAAGGCGTGACCAGGAATCCTTCGATTAACTGGCCGACGCCAAATACCACCCACACCATCGCAATGTGGTTCATGTCCCCCGGGAATTGCATAACTGCCGCAATGGTTCCCAACACGAGTCCGCTGCCGCTGCCGAGATACGGAATGAATACCAGCAAACCAGTGATCAGCCCGACCGGCAACGCAAAACTAAGCCCTACCAGCCACAGACCGAGCACGTAATAGACCGACATGATCAACATCACGCTCACCTGACCGCGCAGAAATTCGGATAGCACCGCGTCGATTTCCGTCGCAATGCCGGAAACGGTCGCATGCATATTTCGCGGGACCAGGCCGTCGATATGTCCGACGAGGAGCGTCCAATCGCGCAGGACATAAAACAACACGACGGGAATCAGCAGCAAATTGATGAGAAACCCGACGACCGCGAGTCCGCCAACGCTCGCGGATGAAAATAATTTCTTCGCGATACCCGACGCATCGCTCAAATTGTCGGTGATGAATTGCCGAAGTGTCGATGGATCAATGTTGATGGCAATGCCGAATCTCTCATTCAACCACGGCACCACGCGTGTTTTCAATTGTTCGACGAAACCGGGAAACAAATCGGCCAACTGGGAAATTTCCTTGTAGAACAGCGGCAATACAATCAGCATCAATAGCACCACCACGAGTAGCAATGCAAGTACCGCGAAACCGCTGCCCACAGCGCGCGAAATGCCTTTCGACTCAATTTTCGCCACGAGCGGCGAGAGAATATAGGCCAATATCGCAGCGGCGAGAAACGGTGCGAGTATCGGCGAAAGCAGCCACAGTAGTGCGGCGAATCCGAACAGTGCAATCAGCAAGGTTGCGGCATTCCAGTTCAACCACGATGGCGTGGACGATGAAGCAAGCGCGGTTCGCGCACGCCTGCGAAGCAAGAATGCAGGGGCAGCCCCTGCGTCAATGTCGCGTTGAGAATTCGGGTGATGGCGCGGGTTTATCCGGGGCATATTGCTTACATTTCCAGTAAAATTGCGGCTCTCTATTGGGCCTGTGCCAATCCTAACCCGGCAACCTGTTTCCCGCCAGCGTCGCCATTCCGCGTGCCACCAAACCACCCGCTGCCACCATGAATAATTCGCTGTCGCCCTTGACCTACAAAGCGGCCGGCGTCGATATCGACGCTGGCGACCAGCTCGTCGAAAACATCAAACCTTTTGCCAAGCGTACGATGCGACCGGAGGTGCTGGGTGGAATCGGCGGCTTTGGTGCGCTGGTCGAAGTCTCGAAAAAATTCAAGAATCCGGTAATGGTGTCGGGCACCGATGGTGTCGGTACCAAATTGAAACTCGCCTTCCATCTCAACAAACACGATACCGTCGGACAAGATCTGGTCGCAATGAGTGTGAACGACATTCTGGTGCAGGGTGCCGAACCGATTTTCTTTCTCGATTATTTCGCGTGCGGAAAGTTGGATGTCGCCGTCGCGACCGACGTGGTCAAAGGCATCGCGCATGGCTGCGAATTGGCCGGCTGCGCATTGATTGGCGGAGAAACCGCGGAAATGCCGTCGATGTATCCGGAAGGTGAATACGATCTCGCTGGTTTTGCGGTCGGCCTGATCGAAAAAGATGAAATCATCACGGGCCGAACCATCGTTGCGGGCGATATTGTGCTTGGCCTGCAATCGAGCGGCGCGCATTCCAATGGCTATTCATTGATCCGCAAAGTGATCGAACGAGCTGGCGTCGATTTGCATGCCAAGGAAAATCTGCAGTTGGCCATGGATCTGCTGGCCCCGACCCGAATCTATGTGAAGCCCTTGCTCGCGTTAATGGCCGCGCATCCCAACATGGTCAAAGGCATGGCGCACATTACGGGCGGTGGCCTGACGGAAAATATTCCACGCGTCTTGCCGGATACCGTCATGGCCGTGCTTGACGGCAATAGCTGGGTGGCACCTACCGTCTTTACGTGGTTGCAACAGCACGGAAAAATCGACGATGCGGAAATGGCGCGAACATTTAATTGCGGTATCGGCATGGTCGTCATCGTCGCGCGCGAACACGCAGATGCGGCACGGGACTTCCTCGCGGGTCATGGTGAAACCGTATTTCCAATCGGCGAGATCCGCGCGAGAACACCTGGCGAGGCGCAAACGGTTATCAATCGCTGATATTGCCAAACTCAAGCATTGGTGGGGCTTTTCAGCCAATAGTATTCTGAACGCCGCGTCAGTACTAGAGTTTGTCAATTTTTGATCACAGCAATCAGCCCCCCATGAAATCGATAGTCATCCTCATTTCCGGTCGCGGCAGCAACATGGAGGCCATCGTCACCGCAGCACTGCCGGTGGTGATTCGCGCTGTTATCTCCAATCGCCCCGACGCAAAAGGACTCTTATTTGCAGCATCACGCGGTATCGCAACGGAGGTTGTCGATCACAAGGCATTCGTCGCGCGTGAAGATTTTGACGCAGCCTTAGCAAACGCGATTGCGTGTCATCAACCTGATTTCATTGTTTTAGCCGGATTCATGCGCGTCCTAACCGACGCATTTTTGGCCCAATTTGCGAATCGCATCGTCAATATTCATCCGTCGTTGTTGCCTGCGTTTCCGGGTTTGCATACGCATCGTCAGGCGCTCACGGCGGGCGTCAAATTGCACGGGACGACGGTGCATTTCGTTACGCCAACACTGGATCACGGCCCAATTATTGGGCAAGCCGCGGTGCCAGTGATGCAGGGTGATACGGAAGCGACTCTGGCCGCACGTGTATTGGTGCAGGAACATCACATTTATCCGATGGCGCTGAAATGGCTCGTGGAAGACCGGCTGCAAATCATGCCTGATGGTGTCGTCCATTTGAAGGGATCGGACGTTTCTGAAGTACTCACTATCGATCACCTCTGCAATCCATGCGAATGATGTCAACGTGCGGCAAATACTTTTTCCGTGTAAGCCTCTTAATGCTTGCTGCGTTGACGGTCTGTTCGCCTCAGGCGCAATTACGGTCAGAGCCGCCGAAAAAAATCACCGCGCACTACAAAATTCACAAGAGCGGGATTCTCATCGGCACGGTGGAGGAACGATTCAGCCGTGACGGTGACACTTACACAATAGTTTCCGAGACGCAGACCGCTGGCGCGTTGAAATGGATTCTGAACGATCAACTTGTCTTGCGGTCCGAGGGAAAAATTGGTAGCTCCGGGTTGGTGCCTGCTCGCTACGAAATGACGCGCCAGCGCGATCCAACAAAAAATATCATTTCAGTATTTGATTTCACCAAGAACCGGATTTTTCTGACCCGACCGGGTGGTGGCATGTCCGAAAATTTTCATCTTCCTGATGGCACGCTGGATCGTGTCTCGGCTCTCTACCAGTTCGCGTTCGTTGCACCTGCCACTCCTGAAGTGAGTTTCCTGATGAACCAGGGCAAGGACGCGGAACGCTATATTTACCGCAAGATGGGCGAGCCGACAATTAATGTCGGAGAGACTGCTTATTCAACCGTTCACTACGTACGTGAAACCAAGCAAGGCCAGGCTAACGCCCAACTATGGCTAGCGAAGGATCGGCATTATTTGGCAGTACGCATGATTTTTGAAGATTCGCGCGGGCTCTCGCTGGAACAAACGCTGGTCGATGTAAAGGTCGAGTAGCGCGCCGATTGGCACTGGTATCCTTGGCGGCGCGTCGATCTTGAACCCGATCGTGAACCTTTGCCCGCCGTCCTCAATGACATTTTTGTCTGACAAAATCCGTGCACCCTGGAATGCAATGTTTCCGCACCTGCGCGACAGGAACGTGTTGGCCTTCACGTTCTTGTTGTCGTTGGCCGCGCACCTGACACTTTGGCTTGCAATGCCGAATTTCATTTATGCGTGGCCTGAGCCAAGTGAGTCGAGTTTTGACGCCGTGCTCGTGCCAATTGCGGAGCCGCCGTCGACCGCCGCGAGCGTGACCACCGCGGCATTGCCAAGCGTAACCCGGCGCGCAAGCGCAACACCCGCGCGAGAACCTGCAAAAAAAGCGAACGTGCCGGAATCGATTGCGAGCCTGATTCCGCCGCCCATCGAGGTGGCACCCGAGCGTCCGCGAAGACTCTACACCGAGGATCTCGTGCCCGCTACAAACCTCGATTCGCCCGTCGATAACGCCGTAAATACCGCCGAAAAAAGCGTCGATGCATCGGCATCACCAAGCGAAATCGCGCCAACGCCCGGCGCGCCAACCGTCAATATCGAACCGTCAGTTCCACTTTCAGATTCTCCGCCGCCTGAATTGCCTTCGCGCATTTCGATTGCCTACAAAATGTCCTCCAACATATCCGACGGCGTTGCCGACTACACCTGGACGCGCGACGGTGATCGTTTCGAGATCGATAGCTCCATGCAAGCGACCGGGTTCATCGTCGGCAACTTGATTGGTGTGCTGCATCAGGTTAGCCGGGGCCTGGTGACGCCCGCCGGCCTCCAGCCGGAATCATTTCACATTCGTCGCGGCGATGCGGCAGCGGACACCGCAGAGTTCCTGCGCGGCTCGAACGAATTGAAATTGACTCGTGCCGGCAATGCGCGGGTGGTGCCGCTGCCGCCGCTTATCCAGGACATGCAAAGTTTTTTGTTCCAATTGGCCTATGACGCACCCAAGCTGCGACAGCCCGACGATCAACTTGAGGTACAAGTCACGAACGGACGAAAAGTCTACCGGCATCGATTTAAGCAAGTCGGAATGGAAACCTTGCAGTTGCGCTCGGGCACAGTGCAGGCAATACATTTGCGTAGTGAAGCAAGCAACCCGGAGGATGCTTATGAGGTCTGGCTGGCGGTGGCCCAGTATCATCTTCCCGTCAAGATCAAGTTCTTCGCCGGACGATTTCCGGTGGAATTGATTGCGGCAAGTATCCGGACTACGCCATAATTCGCCTGTTGGGCGCGATTTCGTGTCCTTTCCGGTTGGTTCCGGTTGCCATTTCGGCCCCCTTTTGGTCTTTCAAGCGCACCCCGCATGTCATTTACCCCTGCTCAATTCAATACGCTCGTCGAAGCGTTGACGGTCGTCCTGCCGTTGACGTCACCAGCCGATGTGCAGCTCAAACGCTTTTTCCGCGAACACGCAAAACTCGGTATCAAGGATCGTGCCGTGATCGCTGAAACGGTCTATGCTGTGCTGCGTCATCGCCGCGCCATCGAAGCCATCGCCACTGATGGCGTTCCACGCAAGATGGCATTACTTGCGTTGACGCGGTTTCAAGGCGTCAGTTCGCGCGAATTGATGGGCATTCTCAAGAAAAGCGAAAGCACGTGGCTGGGCGAGGCGAAGTCGCATCCAGCCGCCAATCCTCCGCTGGGCATTGCGTCAGAGTTGCCGGATTGGGTTATCGCACGTCTGAAATTTTTCATGAATGACAAAGAAATCATCGCGCTCGGTCGCAGCATGATGAATCCCGCACCGCTGGATTTGCGCGTCAACACCACCAAAGGCAAGCGCGACGCGGTGTTGGGGCAATTGCAAAAAAGCGGCATTGTTTGCAAGGCAACACCGATTTCACCGATCGGCATTCGGCTCGAGAGCAAGATTTCACTCGCGCAGCACCCGGCATTTCTGGAGGGATTTCTCGAAGTGCAGGATGAAGGTAGCCAATTGCTAGGCTTGTTGTTGGAAGTGAAGCGTAGCGAAATGGTGGTGGATTTTTGCGCGGGGGCCGGTGGGAAATCTTTGCTGCTGGGCGCGGCCATGGCGTCGACCGGAAGGGTGTACGCATTTGACGTTTCCGAGAAGCGCTTGACGAATCTGGGCCCGCGCTTAAAGCGCTCCGGGCTTTCCAATATCACGCCACAAAAAATCGATTCGGAAAATGACGCCCGCATTAAACGACTGGCAGGCAAGATCGACCGGGTGCTGGTCGATGCGCCGTGCACGGGCCTTGGTACGTTGCGCCGCAATCCCGATCTGAAATGGCGTCAATCCGATCAGTCCGTGCTTGAACTCAATGTGAAACAAGCGGCGATCCTCAAGTCTGCGGCACGGCTGGTGAAAGCAGGCGGGCGCCTCGTCTATGCAACCTGTAGCTTCCTGCCTGAAGAAAACGAAAAAATCGTTGAGCAATTTCTCGCTGCACATGCGGAATTCAAGTTGACGCCGGCGTCAGCGATTGCGACCCGTCTCAAATGGCCAATCAAGGACATGGGTGAATACTTCCGCCTCTCGCCGAAAGAGCACGGCACCGACGGCTTTTTTGCGGCCGTGATGGAGCGCCGCAAGTAGGTCATGCAACACCTCGCCGCAGATTTTGGCACGTTCGTCGAGCAATTCGGCACCCATGCCGCGTGGTGGCAAGTGGGTGTTCTTACCATCGGATTCCTGGCCGCATGGTTGGTCGCGCGATTGATACGCGCAAGATTGCCGGTCGATCTCGAACCTGGCGCGCTCAAGATTGGCGCTGGCAGCGTGCATCGTCTGGTGTTACCCGTATTTGCGCTGATCTTCGTCTGGCTCGGCTCGTTCATGCTGTCGAAATGGCAGCCGGCGCCGCTTTTGAAAGTCAGTTTGCCGCTGATTGTTTCGTTCGTCGTCATTCGGCTCGCCGTCTATTTGCTGCGCCATGTAATTCCGGCGAGCCCGTTGCTGAAAGCCTCTGAGCGAATTCTCGCCTATGGCGTATGGCTCATTGTTGCGCTGTATCTCACCGGCATCCTTCCGGAAATCAGCATTGCGCTGGATGAAATCGGCTTCACCGTCGGTC
>JAYTUX010000361.1:0-17291 GCA_043744315.1 Betaproteobacteria bacterium
AATGAAGCCTTGATCGCTGGGCAACGCCGCACGCCATATCGAGCGTTCGCACGAACCGCCGCCGCGATCGCAGGTTCGTTGCGCAATCAGCTTGAGTGCAGGCCTTGTGATCGCATCGCCGTGCTCTCCGGCAATTGCCCAGAATATCTTGAAGCGCTTTACGGCATCTGGTGGGCGGGTTGTGTGGCGGTGCCGATCAACGCCAAATTGCATCCGCGCGAAGCGGCCTACATCCTGGCCGACGCGGGCGTGCGAATGATATTTGTGTCGGCCGATTGGTGCCACGCGCTAGGTGAAATCGCCGATGATTCACTGGCTTCCGTGCATCGCATGGCGTTTGCGTCGCCGGAATATGTGGCAATGACCTCCGCCGCGCCCAGCGAATTGATCGAGCGGGACGCCACCGATCTCGCGTGGCTGTTCTACACCTCCGGCACCACCGGCAAGCCCAAGGGAGCGATGCTCTCGCACGGCAATCTTGCCGCAATGACGTTTAACTATTTCACCGATGTCGATGCGGTCGCCGCCGACGACTGCATCCTGCACGCGGCCCCGGTTTCGCATGGTTCGGGGCTTTACAATTTTGTCCACGTGTTGCGCGGTGCGGCGCAAGTGTTTCCGGACTCCGGTGGATTCGACGCGGCTGAAATCATTGGGCTTTTGCCTTCGCTTCGCGGTGTGACCATGTTCGCGGCACCGACCATGGTCAAGCGCCTGACCGATCATGTCGAAGTGCATGGTGGCGATACCCGGAATCTGAAAACCATCGTGTACGGCGGCGGGCCGATGTATGTCGCTGATTTGACGCGCGCGATCAGCGTCTTCGGCAACAAGTTCGCGCAGATCTACGGGCAGGGTGAAAGCCCGATGACGATCACCGCGCTGTCCAAATTCCATCACGCCGATGTTAGGCATCCGCGACACGGCGCGCGCATTGCGTCCGTCGGTGTTTCCCACAGCGGCGTATTGGTGCGGATTCGCGCTGAAAATGGGTTGACCGTCAAAGCGGATGAGATCGGTGAAATTTTCGTCAAGGGCGATACGGTGATGGCGGGATACTGGAACAATTCATCCGCGACCGGAGAAACTTTGCAAGACGGCTGGCTCGCCACCGGCGATCTGGGCGCGCTCGACGCGGACGGTTTTCTGACTCTAAAAGATCGCAGCAAGGATTTGATCATTTCCGGTGGCTCGAACATTTACCCGCGCGAAATCGAGGAGGTTCTGCTCTTGCATCCGGCGGTCGCCGAGGCCGCCGTTGTCGGGCGCCCCGACAGTGAGTGGGGCGAAGCCGTGATCGCGTTTATCGTGTTGCGCGAGAAATTCACGGTCGATGCCGAAGAATTGGATCAGCACTGCCTCGCGGCGATCGCGCGCTTCAAGCGGCCGAAGGAATATCGCTTTGTCGATTCGTTGCCGAAGAACAATAACGGCAAGATTTTGAAGACTGAATTACGCAAGTATTTTCATGGCAAAAAAATGTGACCGGTACCTCTTTTCGCGCAAATGGATTGCCACGCATCAACGCGCCGAGTCTCGCACCGCGCTATAAAGGTTGTCATGTTCAATGAATTTACCCAAAGTCGCATTCACGCCAACGGCGTCGATATCCACACGCTCGTCGGCGGCAGTGGCCCGCCGTTGTTGCTGCTGCACGGCTATCCGCAATCGCATCTGATTTGGCACCGCGTCGCACCGGAATTGTCGAAGCACTTCACCGTCGTCGTCACCGACCTTCGCGGGTATGGCGTAAGTGGAAAACCGCCCGATACTGCCGATCACGCCAACTACAGTAAACGTGAAATGGCGAAGGATCAGGTTGTAGTGATGCGCGAACTCGGCTTCGATTCGTTCCATCTTTGCGGCCACGATCGCGGTGGTCGCGTCGCGCATCGGCTCGCAGTCGATCATCCGCAGGCGGTGAAGAAATTGATGCTGCTCGATATTTCGCCGACACTTTCAATGTACGAACAAACCAGCATGGATTTCGCGCGATCCTATTGGTGGTGGTTCTGGTTAATCCAGCCCTCACCGTTTCCGGAGAATATGGTCGCAGGCGCGCCAGAAATCTATTTGAAGAAAAAAATCGGCTGGGGGCATGCGGGATTGAAGCCGTTCACCGACGAAACCTACGCCGCGTACCTGTCGTACGTGAGTGACCCCGCCACCATGCACGCGATGTGCGAAGACTACCGCGCGGCCGCATCGATCGACCTGGAACACGATCGCGCCGACCGCGCAGCAGGTCGCAAGATTGTTTGTCCGGTGAACGTCTTGTGGGGCGAATTTGGCGTGGTGAATCGCTGCTTCAAGCCGATTGAGGATTGGCGGCGGGTGGCTGACGATGTGCGGGGGCATACTCTGCCTTGCGGCCACTACATTCCCGAGGAAGTGCCGGAGGCGTTGCTCAAGGAGATGCTCGGTTACTTTTAAGTTCCCAACGCGGAACTGCGATTTTTGCTTTCGCAGCAACCTGCAACAGTGCGACCAGCACCTCGGCGGGAGGGGAAAGTTTTCGTCCGTGTCTGGAAATCAAACCCATCGTTCGCGCGACTGTCGGCTTGGTCAATTCGATGGCCGCGAGTGTCGGATGGTTCGCGCCGGTCGGCATGGCGAGGCGCGGAATGGCCGCCACACCGAGGCCGGCTTCGACCAAACCGAGCAACGTGGAGATGTGCGAAACCTCGTATTGGCTATTCACCCGGATGCCGGATTTCGCAAGCGCCGCATCGAGCAATAAGCGATTGCCGCTGGTTCTCGCGGCCGACATGAATGGCGTGCCCTTGACCTCCGCCCAGGTGATACGTCGGCGTTTCGCGATCGGTGAATCGCGGCGCACCGCGAGCACGAATGATTCGCGGTACAGGGATCGGAATTCAATCCCAGGCTCCTGAGCGCCGAGGAAATTCAGACCGAAATCGGCCCGGCCATCAAGTACGCTTGCCAGCACTTCGTTGGCACCGTCATCGATGATGCGCACGCGAATGCGCGGATATTTGCCGGTAAAGCTTTTCAATACCTCGGGGAGAAAGTAATACACGGCCGATGGCACGCAGGCGACCGTGACCAGTCCGATGCGTTGTTCAGCCATTTCGGTGATCGCGAGCGTGGCACCCTCAAGCTCATCCAACGCAGCGCGGGCGTGTTCAAGAAAGCTGCGACCGACATTTGTAAGCGAGACGCGGCGCGTGGTGCGTTCAAGCAGTCGCGTGCCGAGCATGGTTTCCAGTCGCTCGACCCGCCGGCTCAGCGCCGGGGCCGAGATGTTGAGTTCCTCGGCGGCGGCGCGAAAGCTGCCGAGCTCCGCCACGGCGACAAATGAGCGAAGTTCGTTGAAGTCATAATTAATGCGTGCCATGCAATAATCGCTGTAAACGTTGCAATTTTGTAATTATGCGCGTTGTGGCAAACTTTGTGCATTGCCGGTGTCGCCGGTTCACTTTAGCGATGCGGGTAAGTCGTTCTTCCCAACGCCACTTTGCGGGGTTCCCATGAAATTGACACTGATGAAAACGATGTCGGCGCTACTTTTTCTGCTTGTCTGCGGCGTGGCCGAGGCCTGGCCCGACAAAGTGATCACGATCGTCGTGCCCACCGCGGCCGGTGGCGGCAACGATGGCATGGCGCGCATTCTCGCGCAGCGCCTTGCGGTCAAGTTCGGTCAGAGCGTGATTGTCGACAACAAAGCCGGCGGCAATGGCGCGATCGCCAGCGAATATGTGGCCCGCGCGACACCCGATGGCTACACGATTCTGTTTGGCTACATCGCCACCCACGGCATCAATCCTGCGTTGCAAAAACTGCGCTACGACCCGGTGGCGGATTTTGAAGCAATCGGCATGGTTGCCCAATCGCCGACCGTCATGGTGGTCAATGCAGAAGTGAAGGCACAGTCGGCGAAAGATGTGGTGCAGATATTGAAAAGCAAACCGGGTTCGCTCAGTTTCGCGTCAGCGGGCAATGGTACCGCACCGCATTTCGCCGGCGAATTGTTCAAACTCTCGACCGGTACCGACATGCTGCACGTGCCCTACAAAGGTTCCGGACCGGCGATGATGGATACCATCGGCGGCACCACACAGGTAATGTTTCCGAGCTTGTTTGCGGCAAGTCCGCAAGTCAAAACCGGCAAGCTGCGCGCGATCGGCGTGGCAGGCGACAAGCGGGTCGCCGCATGGAAGGATGTGCCGACACTCGCCGAGCAAGGCATCAAGGACGTGAGCATCAAACAGTGGTACGCCCTGTTTGCGCCGGCTAAAACGCCGAAAGACATTGTTGAGCGCTTCAATAAGGAGCTCAATGCGGTGCTCACCGAGCCGGATGTGGTGAAGCGGCTCGCGGAACAAGGCTCGGATGTCGAGACCAGCACGCCAGCGGAATTGAAAGCGTTCGTGCAATCGGAAATCGCACGGTGGAGAAAAGTGGTCACGGCCGCGAAAATTACGGCGGATTGACGCAAAGTGGCGTTTGCCATCACGCACCCCGCGCGCCCTCAATCCAAAAGAAACCAACGCCGATGAATCTCGCCGAATGGATCGGACGATCCGAAATTGTCACCGATAAGATTGCGCAGACGCCCTATGCGGCAATGGCGGCGATGCTGGACATCCCACCACTTCGCCCGGTTGCGGGTACACCATTGCCCCCGCTTTGGCATTGGCTGTATTTTCTGCCGCTGCATCGGCAGTCGGAAATTGGCCCCGACGGCCACGCAAAGCGCGGCGGGTTTCTGCCGCCGGTACCGCTGCCCCGCCGCATGTGGGCGGGCAGCCAGTTTGATTTTGTACGTCCATTGCAGGTAGGCGACGAGGTTTCGCGCACGTCGACCATCGTTGACGTGACCGAAAAATCCGGACGCAGCGGGCCGCTCGTGTTTGTGAAGGTCAAACATGAAATCTGCCGCAACGATGCGCACGAAATCGCGTTGACTGAATTCCACGACATTGTCTACCGCGAAGCCGTGCGCCCGGACGATCCGGTGCCGCCGCCGAAACAGGCACCCGCCACTGCCGCCTGGGAAAAAAAATGGGTTCCTGACGATGTGCTGTTGTTTCGGTATTCGGCGCTCACTTTCAACGGGCACCGCATTCACTACGATCGCCGCTACGTGACCGAGACCGAGGGTTACCCGGGCCTGATCGTGCACGGGCCGCTTATTGCGACACTTTTGCTGGAATCCCTGCGTGCGCAAATGCCTCAGGCCGATATTGCGCACTACGAATTCCGCGCGGTGCGGCCGTTGTTTGATATCAACCCGTTTTCGATCTGTGGCGAGCCTTTGCCCGATGGCAAATCTTTTCATTTATGGGCGCGCGACCATGAAGGCTGGCTCGCGATGGACGCCACCGCAACCCTTCGTTAGGTGAATCCCCATGCGACCACTTGAAGGTATCACCGTCGTCACGCTCGAACACGCGATCGCGGCACCGTTCGCCACGCGGCAACTCGCCGATCTCGGTGCGCGCATCATCAAAATCGAGCGGCCCGGCGTCGGCGATTTTGCGCGCGGTTATGACGAGCGTGTGCGCGGTCTCGCCTCGCATTTTGTCTGGACCAATCGCTCAAAGGAAAGCGTGACACTGGACGTAAAACATCCGGAGGCAAACGCAATCCTACAAAGATTGATTCTGGAGCAGGCGGACGTCGTGGTGCAAAACCTCGCACCCGGTGCGGCCGCGCGGCTCGGCCTCGGCTATGAAACACTTTCGGCAAAAAAACCGGGCATCATCGTTTGTGATATTTCCGGCTATGGCAATGACGGCCCGTACCGCGACAAGAAGGCCTATGACTTGCTGATTCAAGCCGAATCCGGATTTCTTTCGGTCACCGGCACTCACGACGAGCCCTCGAAAGCCGGGCCATCGATCGCTGACATTTCAGCGGGAATGTATGCCTATTCGCAGATACTTGCGGCATTGATGACTCGACAGCAGTCTGGCCAAGGGCAGCACATCGATATTTCGATGTTGGAGTCTCTGGTCGAATGGACGACGTATCCACTCTATTACGCCTTCGAAGGAGCCGCCCCGCCGCCGCGCACGGGAGCCAGCCATGCGACCATTTATCCCTACGGTCCGTTTTCCGCCGGCGATGGCAGAGTTATTATGTTGGGGTTGCAGAACGAACGTGAATGGAAAGTTTTCTGCACCGCCGTGTTGCAGCGACCGGATCTTGCGACGGAGGAGAGGTTTTCGAGCAACACTAAACGCAGCGCGGGGCGCGATGAATTGCGCGCGGTCATCATTGATGTGTTTTCGGCGTTGAGTGCTGAGCAAGTGATTGAGCGCCTCGACGGCGCACAGATCGCCAATGCGCAGGTAAATACCATGCGTGACGTCTGGGCGCATCCGCAACTGAACGCGCGGAAGCGATGGCGTGAGGTCGGTACTGGCGCCGGTGTGGTTCCAGCGCTGCTTCCACCCGGGTCATGGGAACACGACGAACCGCGCATGGACCCGGTACCCACCCTGGGCGAGCATACGGATGCTGTCCTGACCGCACTGGGTTACACACGGGACAAAATTGCGAAATTGCGAACCCACGGAATCGTGTAATTGATGTCTCTGCCGACCACCTATCTGTTCGTCCCCGGCAACCGGCCCGATCGGTTCGAGAAGGCGCTGGTGTCCGGTGCCGATGTGGTCATCCTAGATCTGGAAGATGCTGTTGCCGCTGGGGACAAGGCGCTTGCGCGTGAAGCCGTCCACCATTGGTGCGTCGCACACCCCGAAATTCTCGATCGCATTGCGGTACGCATAAACGGCACCGATTCGAACGAACATTCGTTGGACGTCGATAGCGTGGCGCACGCTGGTGTTCCGCAAGTCATGTTGCCAAAGGCGGAATCTGCCGAGGCGGTCGTTGATCTCACCAACAAGTTTCGCTCAAGCACGCGCATTCTGCCGCTGATTGAGTCGGCACGCGGGGTGGAAGCGGTTTATGCGATCGCCGCCGCCCCTGGTGTTCTGCGACTCGCCTTCGGAACGCTTGATTATGCGCTCGACCTCGGCATGCAGGCCGATAGTGCAGGAAACAGCGCAGGTGATGCGGTTGGCATGGTTTATCCCGCCAGCCGCATTGCGATTGCCTCTCGATGCTTGTATCTTGCGCCACCGATCGCGGGTGTAACGCCCGATGTCGGCGATGATGCGGCGCTGCTTGCCGATCTCCGTTTTGCCCGGGCTCTTGGCTTTGGCGCAAAGCTGTGCATTCATCCGCGGCAAGTGTCGCGAGTCCACGATGCGTTGCAGCCGACCGCCGACGAAGTGATGTGGGCGACGCGCATCCTTGCCGCCGCCGAGGACTCCAGCGGTGCAACCACGCTTGACGGGAAAATGGTGGACCGCCCGGTCATCGCCCGTGCACAAGCGATAATCGACCGGTTCGATGTAGCCCAGCGAGGTGATCGAAAAAAAACCTAGCCGTCGTATCCGAACAACCCCAACCTTCAGAAAGTTCATTATGAACGCCGGCATTATCGATTCAAACATTTTTGGCAACATCTTCAGTACCGAAGCGATGCGTTTCGTTTGGTCGGACGAAAACCGTACCGCGAAATATCTAGACATCGAGCGCGCGTTGGCGAAGGTGCAAGGAAAGCTTGGCATCATTCCGCAAGAAGCCGCGACTGAAATCATACGCAACTGCGAATTGTCCAAGATCGACATGGTGAAGCTGCGGGAGCAGACCGAACGCATCGGCTACCCGGTATTGGGCGTAGTCTCGCAGATCAATGCGCTCTGCCGCGACAAGCTTGGCGAATACTGCCATTGGGGGGCGACCACGCAGGATATTACCGATACGGCTGCGGTGCTGCAGATCCGCGAGGGCCTCGATATTGTCGAAGCCGATCTGCGCGATATTTCAACGTTGCTCGCCGATCTTTCGCTGCGCTACCGCGATACGCCCGTCATCGGTCGCAGCAATTTGCAACAGGCCATTCCTGTCACGTTCGGCTTCAAATGTGCGTCGATTCTCGCTGGCATCGAGCGCCATCTTGAGCGTCTCGAACAGTTGCGTCCGCGTGTACTGATGGGTGAATTTGGGGGTGCCTGTGGCACACTCGCCTCGATCGAAAAAGGCGCCTTGGAAACGCAGGCGGGGTTGATGCGAGAACTCAGTCTCGCGCAACCGGACATCGCGTGGCACACCGTGCGCGACACGATCGCCGAAGTCGGCGCCTTTCTCGGTATGGTCGGCGGATCACTGGGCAAGATTGCGATGGACGTAAAACTGATGATGCAAAGCGAGGTCGGCGAAGTCTATGAGCCTTTTGCGCCCGGTCGTGGCTCCAGCAGCACCATGCCGCAAAAACGCAATCCGATTTCGAGCTGCTATATTCATGCGGCGGTCTCCGTGGTGCGCCAGCATGCAGCGTCGCTGATGGATGCGATGATCGCCGATCATGAGCGCTCGACTGGACCGTGGGAGATTGAATGGATCGCGCTGCCGGAAGCGTTTTGTCTGACGGCAGGCGCATTAAAGCAAACCAAATTTGTGCTGGCTGGCCTGGAAGTCGATGCCGCCCAAATGCGCGCGAACATCGAACTCACCAAAGGCCTGGTGATGTCGGAAGCGGTGATGATGGGATTGGGGCCATTCATCGGTCGTGAGTACGCGCACGATCTGGTGTACGACTTGTGCCGCGAGGCCATCAAGACCAAGCAGCCATTGCTCGAATTATTGGTCGCTCATCCCGAAATCAACAAGCATCTCGATCGTGCCGTACTTGCACGCTTGTGCGACCCGGCAAATTATCTGGGGCAGGCGGGAGTGATGGTGGACAAGGTGCTGGCGCGGCGTTTGCGAAACATGGCTGAAAAAGGTTAGGTAGCGTCTGATCAAGTTCTCATCTGTCATCTCCGCGAACGCAGAGATCACAATATTTGTGACGAAACTTGGATTCCCGCCTACGCGGGAGTGACCACTAATCGCAGATTTCTTGTGTTCGAAAATAACTAAGGTAAACGCAAGCACTGGAGCGGCGTTCGGAGCAAAAGTGTCTGGAAAGACCCGCCCGTATTGAATCGGCAAACACTTTCGCTAAGTGTTGCGCCGACCAACCTGCATCAAATCAAGGTTTGTCCAATGCCCGCGTGGTAAAACGTGTTCAATGAAAATTGCAAGGAGCGCGTCGTGAAAAATTACAAAATCGCAGTCATCGCCGGTGATGGTATCGGCCGCGAAGTGGTTCCCGAAGGCATCCGCGTACTCGAGGCAGCGGGCCGCAAATTCGATATCGGTTTCACGTTCGACGAAAAGCCGTGGAGCTGCGATTACTATTTGAAGCACGGCAAAATGATGCCCGAGGATGGCCTGAAAGAAATCCGCCATCACGATGCCATCTTTCTCGGCGCAGTCGGATTTCCGACAGTGCTCGACCACATCTCACTTTGGGGATTGCTGATTCCGATCCGCCGGGAGTTTCAACTCTACGCCAACGTGCGTCCGGTGCGATTGATGCCGGGCGTGCCGTCACCGCTTGCAGGACGCAAACCTGGCGACATCGATTTCTGGGTGGTGCGCGAAAACAACGAGGGCGAGTATTCATCGATCGGTGGGCGGCTCTACAACGGCACCGAGCACGAAATGTGCATGCAGCAAACCATTTTCACGCGCCGCGGTGTGGACCGAATTTTGAAATACGCGTTTGAATTGGCGAAGACGCGCAAGAACAAGCACGTGACTTCCGCCACCAAATCAAACGGGATCGCGATCACCATGCCGTACTGGGATGAGCGCTTCAAGGAGATGTCGGCAAAATATCCGGACATCCGCACTTCGCAATATCACATCGATATTTTGACCGCGCATTTCGTGCAGCACCCGGATTGGTTCGATGTGGTGGTGGGCTCGAATTTGTTCGGCGATATATTGTCCGACCTGGGACCCGCGTGTACGGGAACGATTGGTATCGCGCCGTCAGCGAACCTGAATCCGGAGCGCGAATTTCCGTCGTGCTTTGAGCCGGTGCATGGCAGCGCGCCCGATATTTACGGCAAAAATATCGCCAACCCGATTGGGCAAATCTGGAGCGGGGCGATGATGTTGGAACATCTCGGACACAAAGCGGCGGGAGATGCTATCGTTAAGGCGATTGAAACCGTGCTGGTCGATGGCCCACGCACCCGCGACATGGGTGGTACGGCGAATACGCAAGACGTGGGCAAGGCGATCGCTGCGGCAATCGGATAATTGCCGTACAAACAGACAAATATTCGGAGGAACGCATGAAAAAAATTACCGCCTTTCTGTTGTCCGTTGCTACGCTCTGTGTTCCAACTGCGGCGTTTGCGCAATCGACGTATCCCGACAAACCCGTCCGCTACATCATCCCCTTCGCACCCGGTGGCGAATCCGATATCGGCGCGCGTTTGCAAGGTCAGGTGTTCAAGAAGAAATTCGGCCAGGACATCATTGTCGAGTCGAAACCGGGTGCAGGCGGCGCGTTGGCGTGGTCGCAGACCAACACATTTCCCGGCGATGGCTACACCATCATGAGCACCAATCTGCCGCACCTCGTATTGCAGCCGCTGGAAGGCACGGTGCAATATAAAACTGAGGACATCACCAACGTCTATTTCTATCACTACACGCCCGATGCCATCGTTGTGCGCAGTGAATCACCGTTCAAGACCTATCAGGAATTGATCGCCGCTGCCAAGGCCAAGCCGGGCGTCATTTCCATCGCCGGTTCCGGCACCAATTCTGCCAATCACATGGCGACCGAGCGATTGAACAATGCGACCGGCATCAAGACCAACTACATTCCCTTCAAAGGCACCGGCGATCTGGTCGCGTCACTGCTCGGTGGGCACGTGGATCTGGCCATGTCGTACGTCACACTTGCGATCACTCAAAAAGGCAAGACTCGGATGCTCGCGATCGCTACCGAAAAACGTCATCCGCAATTCCCTGACGTGCCGACGTTCAAAGAGCTTGGTATCGATTGGGTCGATGGTGCCTACCGCGGCCTCGCACTGCCAAAATCCTCCACGCCGGAATTGCGCAAGAAGGTCTCCGACATGTTCAGTGAAATCAATCGCGATCCAGAGTTCCAGAAGAGAATGGACGAACTGGGTTTTGAATTGACCGATATTACCTACGACAAGATGCCCGCCTTCATGGCCGATCGCGCGAAGATATATACCGAGCTTGCGAAGAAAATGGGCTTGTTGAAATAGGGGGCAACGTTTCGATTGCCATCGTCCGCGGTACGTTCAACGATTGCCCGCGAAGACGGTCCATGCCGCGAAGCGAGTCATGTAGAATCAAGCCAACAAAAAATTGAACAACCTGGCAGGAGGAGAAATCGTGAAACTGAAAAATCCCAGAGACTTCTGGTCCGGCGTCATGTTTGCATTGATCGGCTTTGCGTTCGCCGTCATCGTCAAGGTTTACGAGTATCCGATGGGCACCGGTAGCCGCATGGGACCGGGTTATTTTCCCTATGTGCTCGGTATCATCATGGGCGTGATGGGATTGATCATCATCGCCCAGGCGTGGATATCCGAAGGCATGCCGGTCGCGAAATTCGCCTGGAGGCCGCTGTTCTGGGTGCTCGGTGGATTTGTCATTTTTGGCTTGACGGCGAAGTGGGCGGGATTGGTGGTCGCCATCCTGCTGCTGGTAGTGATTTCCTCCTATGGCGGACACGAGCACAAATGGAAAGAGGCGATTATTTCCAGCATCATTCTCGCGATCTGTTCTGTCGGCGTTTTTGTGTACGGTCTCAAGCTGCCGTTCCCAATCTGGCCCACCTTCATTACCGGCTAAGGGGACGACATGGACGCGCTTATTGCCAATTTGACGCTGGGCTTCGGTGTCGCGCTTACACTCAATAATCTTTTGTATTGCCTGATCGGCTGTCTGCTCGGTACCCTGATCGGCGTGCTGCCGGGGATCGGCCCGGTTGCCACCATCGCGATGTTGTTGCCGGCCACGTTCACGTTGCCGCCAGAATCCTCGCTCATCATGCTGGCCGGCATTTATTACGGCGCGCAATACGGCGGTTCCACTACCGCAATTTTGATCAACATCCCCGGAGAATCATCCTCGGTGGTGACCGCACTAGACGGCTACCAGATGGCCCGACAGGGACGAGCGGGGCCGGCACTTGCCACGGCGGCGCTGGGATCATTCTTTGCAGGCTCGGTCGCCACAGTGCTGCTCGCTGTCGCGGCACCGCCGCTAGCGCAAATCGCGTTTAAATTCGGCCCTGCCGAATACTTCTCGTTGATGGTGTTGGGCCTGATTGCCGCAGTAGTGCTGGCACATGGATCGGTCATCAAGGCTATCGCCATGATCGTGTTGGGCCTGTTGCTAGGCTTGGTGGGAACGGACGTGAATTCCGGCATGGCGCGCTTCAGCTTTGGCGTACCGGAGTTGACCGACGGCATCGGTTTCGTGGCGGTTGCGATGGGTGTATTCGGCCTCGCCGAGATCATGAAAAACCTTGAACAGGGCGAAGAGAAACGCGAGGTTTTCCTCAACAAGGTGACCCATCTTTGGCCTTCTAAGGATGACTTCAAGAAGGCCTGGAAATCGGTGCTGCGCGGAACCGCGTTGGGTAGTCTCCTTGGCATCCTGCCGGGCGGCGGCGCAGTGCTGGCGTCGTTCGCGGCCTACACGCTGGAAAAGAAATTGGCGAAAGATTCTTCGCAATTCGGCAAGGGCGATATCCGCGGCGTTGCCGCACCGGAATCGGCCAACAATGCGGCTGCGCAGACCTCGTTTATCCCGTTGCTGACACTGGGCATTCCGCCTAATCCGGTGATGGCTTTGATGGTCGGCGCCATGATCATCCAGGGCATTCAGCCCGGCCCGCAGGTCATGACCGAACGTCCGCAATTGTTCTGGGGCATGATCGCCAGTATGTGGATCGGCAACCTGATGCTGGTGGTGCTGAATCTTCCACTGATCGGCATGTGGATCAAATTGTTGACGGTACCCTACCGTTTGCTGTATCCGGCGATTCTGGTGTTCTGCGCGATTGGTGTGTATTCGCTTTCAAATAGCCCATTCGATGTGGTGATCACGGCCGTGTTTGGCTTTATCGGTTACTTGTTCGTGAAACTTGATTGCGAACCCGCGCCGTTGCTGCTGGGGTTCATTCTGGGCCCGATGATGGAAGAGAATCTGCGACGCGCGATGTTGCTCTCACGCGGTGATCCGATGACATTCGTCACGCGTCCGTTATCGGCGACGCTGCTCGCCGTTGCGGCGCTGCTGCTGATCATCATCATGCTGCCGGCAATCCGCAAGAAACGCGAAGAGACTTTCGTCGAAGATTGAGTCAATTAATCTAAAAAATCCCCGCCGTGCGCGGGGATTTTTTTCGTTTCAGCCCACCATCAACGTGGGAATTTCCCACAGTGATTTCATGACAAAATCAGGTGGGGTGCCAAGCGCCTCCATGGGTGCATGTGCGCGATTTACCCAAAATACTGTAAAGCCAAACGCCTTTGCGCCCGCCGCATCCCAACCGTTGCTGGAGACAAAGCCGATGCGCAACGCAGGAATTTGCAATCGATCTACCGCCAATTGATACACCCGCGGATCGGGTTTGAAAATGCCGGCAGCATCCGCGCTCAAGACTGAGTCGAGCATCGACTCCATTTGGTTGTAGGCGACCACTGCGTTCAACATTTCCGGTGCGCCATTGGAAAGAATCGCGAGCTTTCGCGTCGGCTGCATGATCTTTAGTTTCTGTAGATTATCAATGGCATCTTCAAACGGCTGCAAGGTGCAATAGGCCTGATTAAGCTCAATCCGTATCGCCTCGGTGCAGGTCAATCCAAGCGCCTCACACGCGAATGACAGCGCATCTCCCGTGACGCAATTGAAATCGACATAGCGGCCCATCAGGCTGCGCAGCCAGGAGTATTCGAGTTGCTTCGTGCGCCACAATTGCGAGAGCGCCTGCCCCTTGCCGGGAAAAAGCTCCTCACATTTGGCGACGACCGAATGCACATTGAAGAGCGTGCCGTAGGCATCGAATACCAGCGCATCGAGTGCAAGCATGGTGAACACCATTTTTGAGGTTGGTCATGTTGGCAGCACAGCCTATCCGCCACAATACCCGCTTGACACTTTTCCCGGCAGATTTTCATGACCCACGATCTTAAATACGATTTCCCTTACACCTCGCAACGCATGCCGGTGATGGCGAAAAACATCGTCGCCACGTCGCAACCGCTGGCCGCGCAGGTGGGCCTGTCGATGATGCAGTTGGGCGGCAACGCGGTTGACGCCGCGATCGCAGCGGCGATCACGCTAACGGTGGTGGAGCCCACCAGTAACGGCATCGGTTCGGATGGCTATTGCATTCTGTGGGACGGGAAATCAATCCATGGATTGAACGCCTCGGGCCGTTCGCCGTCAGGTTGGACGCCGGAATATTTCAACAAAAAATATCCCGGCCTTGCGACCATGCCGATTCGCGGCTGGGACAGCGCCACCGTTCCGGGCGCGGTGTCGCAATGGGTTGAATTGTCCAAAAAATTCGGCAAGCTGCCGTTCGAGAAATTGTTCGAGTCCGCGATTCGCTACGCGCGCGAAGGCCACATGGTCTCGCCAATCACGGCGGTCAGTTGGGCGCGGCAGGCGGAGATGCTGAGGGACCAGCCGGATTTTGTGCGCGATTTCACGCCGCAGGGGCGCGCGCCGGAGGCAGGTGAAAAATGGATTTTACGCGGGCAGGCCGCCACGCTCGAAGAGATTGCTGCGAGCAAAGGAGAATCGTTTTATCGCGGCAATCTCGCAGAAAAAATTGCCGAGCACTCGCGTGTAGGTGGCGGTGCGATGAACAAAGCCGATTTGGCGAACCACCGCGCCGATTGGGTTGGCACCATTCACATGGATTATCGCGATGTACGACTTCACGAAATCCCACCCAATGGTCAAGGCCTCGCGGCGTTGCTGACCTTGGGGATGCTGGAGAATTTCGACATGGCCGGCATGCCGGTCGATTCCGCCGACTGCGTACATATTCAACTCGAAGCGATGAAGCTCGCGTTCGCGGATGCGTACCGATACATCGCCGATTCGGCGTTCATGGATGTGCCGGTCGCGTCACTTCTGGATAAGAAATATCTCGCCGCGCGCGCAAAACTGATTCGCAAGGATGCCGTCGGCCAACCGGTGTTCGGCATGCCGCAACATGGCGGTACGGTATACCTTACGACGGCGGATGCGAATGGAATGATGGTGAGTTTCATTCAATCGAATTACATGGGTTTTGGTTCTGGTGTGGTGGTGCCGGGCGCCGGCATCTCGATGCAAAATCGCGGCCACGGATTTGTTCGCACCACTGGGCACCCCAATTGCGTGGCCCCCAACAAGCGCCCGTTTCAAACCATCATCCCCGGCTTTCTCACCGATCAGCAAAACAATCCGTTGATGAGTTTCGGTGTGATGGGCGGCCACATGCAACCGCAGGGCCACGCACAAATGGTGATCCGCATGATCGACCATCAGCAAAATCCGCAAGCCGCCAGCGACGCGCCACGCTGGATCGTGAACCCGGATTTTTCAATCGGTCTGGAGCCGGGCTTCCACGCGCAAACGGTGGAGACTCTCGCGAAACGCGGCCACAAAATTGCAGCGGCCGAAGCGGTAAATTTCGCGTTTGGTGGCGCGCAATTGATCTGGCGACTCGGTGACGAGGGCTACGTGGCAGGGAGCGACCATCGCAAGGATGGCGGGGCAGTGGGGTTCTAAAAATAGAAATGAAATAGGCTCAATTTCCCCAATGCAAAATTCTTCAAAATGGTTGCTGCGCGGCATGCTGTGGCTGGTCGCGCTACTGATCATCCTCACCCTCGTTCACAAAATCATGGGCAAGAAAGTGGTCGAGCGGAAAGTCGCGTGTCTCGATCAGGCGTCATCCGCCGGGCGCGCCACTTCCCCCGTTGATGCCGTCAACAAATACGCGGCCTGCATGGGCCTGCCGGCGGACAACAAACCCGCCGTCGCAATGGCATCCGGCAACACCGGCGACGACACGCGCCCCGCACGCTGCCGCTACCTGGGCGTGTGGGCCGCCGCCCGCGGGAACATGGTCTACCAAGTCACGCTCGAGGCCGACGGCAAATTTGTCGCCGTGCCCGCACGCAATGCGGGAGACAACGCAGAAACCATCACCGGCGCATGGAGCGTGGCCGGGAAATCCATCGCCTGGGTCTACGATAGCGGCGCAGTGTGGCCGCCCGATATCAACTCTGTATCCAATGAGACCAGCGACGAATTCACGTTAAGCGAAGTCAACGGCAGCACCACGCGTTATTCACTGATTAAGGCATTTACGCCGGCGGTTTGCGCGAAGTAATGCGGCGGATAAGTGGTGCGGATTGGGCGGGTTGACTCCAATGCCACTTCCTTAAGGATGTCTCCCCGGCGAAGACCGGGGGCACATTTGATAAATCGCCATCTGGGCCAATCCGCTGCATCGAGTTTAGCGTTTTCGTCGCATTCTGCGGGTGCCGTTTGACAGCCACTATTATTGTAGCTACAGTAATGAATGCGGATCGAGTTTGACCCAAAGAAGGACATTGCGAACCGTGCAAACCACGGCGTATCTCTGGCCCTTGCTGAAATGCTCGATTGGGATGCTGCGCTGGTTTGGATCGATGAACGTTTTGAATATAACGAGCAGAGGATGATTGCGCTTGCGCCAGAAACGTCGGTTCTTTACTACGTGGCTTTTGTTGAACGCGGCGACGTGCGTAGAATTGTCAGCCTGCGCCGCGCCACTCGTCTTGAGGTGACACACTATGTCCAAAATTTCTAAGCGCGCAACAGTGGTCATGCCGACCGAAAAGCAGAACAAGCTTATTGTGGCCGCAGCAAAGGCAGACCCGGATGCCCAGCCATTAACCTCCAGACAACTAAAGGCAATGGTTCCGCCGCGAGCCTTGCGAGGCCGTCCAAAGTCTCCAGACCCAAAGCAACTCCTATCGGTGCGCTACAGCCCGGAAGTGATTGAATATTTCAAGGCGACGGGCGAGGGCTGGCAAACTCGAATGGATGGAGTGCTGCGCCAATACGTTACACGCCGCGCGCGGCAAGCATGATTTCGTCGCAATTCATTGGGCTAGTGCCAATTGTCCTGAAAAATTGACGCTGACCCGAATGGCACTTACTTAAGCAGAAAAAGCGGTATCCGATGCATTGCGCCGATGGTGTTTACTGTCGCCCCGGCGAAGCAACCGTGTTCAACGTCAAGCGTTTTTTGCCGTCCACGGCGTACCGGATTTGAGGATAGCGTTCATGATGGTCACCAGTTTTCGCAT
>JAYTUX010000362.1:0-17273 GCA_043744315.1 Betaproteobacteria bacterium
GATGACCGGGCCTGCAATCAGCAACCAGGCGACGACCACCAGTGTCACGCTCAGAAAAACAGCAGCACTGCCAAGATCCTTGGCACGCTTCGAGAGATCGTGATTTTCGAGACTCACGCGATCGACCACCGCTTCGATTGCCGAATTCAGCAACTCCACGATCAGCACGATCAACAATGTTGCGATCAGAAATGTACGCTCGGTCACGCCAAGCGGCAACCAGATCGCCAACGGCAACAATATGGCGCAAAGCATCAATTCCTGCCGAAACGCGTGTTCGTGTTTCAGTGCCGCCTGAAATCCTTCGAAAGAATAAAATGCCGCGCGCCAAATTCGCTGCAATCCGCTCTTGCTTTTGAAGTTGCTTTTCAAGAAATACTCCCGCAATCAATTACGTCGAGTGCCCATTGTAGCGAGCATGGCGGGATTGTTCACAACCGCAAGTCAGGAGAAATCTTGCCGTCGCGCCGATGCGCGGCGCGGCCTATAATCGGCAATCATTTGCCCTGCGAATAAATCCGCGCCCAGACATTGCCCGCCATGCCCACGACCCACGAGCAACTCCTCAAAGCCCTCGACGAACCCGTATTTGAAATCGACGCGGGTGGCCAGATCGTCTATGCGACCGACGCACTTTCGCGCTGGATTGGTCGTGCAGCAAATGGCGCAATCACCGACTTCCTCCCGCCTGGCGAACGTTTGCGTTTCGAACAGACACTCGCGCGTGTGCTCGACGGCAAGACGGCGACTGCCGTGATGGAACTCACTTTGGCAGCTGAAAATGCGCAAGTGCCCGTTGAATTGAAGCTTACCGCCAGTCAACGTGACGGCGGCAAAGTTGTGACCGTCGCGGGATGGTTTCGCGACATCAGCATGGAGAAAGCGAAAGAAGCCGCCGCCAATGTACAAGGCACTCACTTGCTGGATCTGGTCGAAAACATTTCCGACGCCTGTGTGGTGGAAAACCATGAAGGTGGCGTGGAGATGGTCAATGCGTCGTTTTGCGAATTGTTCAGGATCGAAGCGGCACCGCAATCGCTGGTTGGCATCGCTTGTGAGGAACTCTTCACGCAAGCCTCCGCCGCTACAGGAAAAAAAGTCGCGCCGATTTACTTTCCGCTCGACTCCGACCAGAACGACGAATTCGAGTTCGAACTTGCCGATGGCGCCCAGGCCAAACAGCATTCACTACCGGTCGCCGGGGAAACCGGCGTCTCGGGTCGTCTGCATATCTTCCGCACGCTCGATACCGGTGTCACCGCCGCAACAGTCGCAGCACCCGGCTCCGCCACACTCGCCGCACAGTCGCAACTGGTGGAGAAAATCGCCCGTAATCTGGCGACAACACTTGAAGCCGCCGGCGGCGCGATTCACCGCGCGGAGCAAATGCATCTTCCCGTCACGGTGATTGAAAATTTTCGACGCGTCGAGACCGCCGCCAAATCCGCGTTTGCCGATATCGCCGGCCTGATCGATCTTGCGCATGTCGAAGGCGGTGATCTCAAACTCGAAGCAATGGAATTCCACCTGCGCGACCGCATCGCCAACATGCTTGAAGCAGTGGTGTCGATGGCCGAAGAGCGCACGATTCAGTTGCGCGTGAGAATCGAGCAGGATGTGCCCGACAACCTGGTCGGCGACGGCGCGCGCCTGATGCTGGTATTGCGCAGCCTTCTCGAAGTGGGGATGACTAGCTCGCTGGACGGCGGCGAATTGGCGCTGGTGGTCGAGCCGGAATATTCGGCGGAGAACTTGATTCACCTAAGTTTTCGCGTTGAGAGTATTCCGGCCAAAGGTGCCACGCGGCAAAAAAATGCGACAGCGACCGCGATGATGCAATTGAGCCTTGCGCGGCAGATCGTGCGCGCCATGGGTAGCAAGGGTGCCGGCAAAATAGACGTGCGCGAAAAGAAAGAAACCACCATCCATCAATTCACGGCGGTGTTTCCGTATCGCAATGTGAAAGAGGCGCGCAGCCGCCCCATGTTCGTCACGCTTACCGGCCTGTCGGTGCTGATTGTCAGTGCCGATCCTGCGCAGAGGAAGGAATTGTCCGATCTCGCGCGCGCTTGGCGGATGCAGCCGCGTGAGGCCGACAATGCCGGCGTCGCCTTGCAACTGCTCGGCCGCATGGTCAGCGAATCGAACGCGATTCCGCTCGTCATCACGTCCAACGAATTGCCGATCCAGGATGGCTTCCTGCTAGGCTATCGCATCAAGCACCATCCGCGCTTGAAGCAGACCGCAGTCATCATGCTCGCCAAATCCGGCAAGCCGGGTGACGCGATCGCCTGCCGCGAAAACGGCATCAGTGCTTATTTGCGCCAGCCGATCGCCGATAACCAGATCAACGAAGCGATCTCGGCCGTGATGGGCACGGCGGACGACGACGCCGAAGCCACATCAACACTGATCACGCGTCACTCGCTGCGCGAAGCGAAAGCCGGCAGCGTGCTGATTGTGGATCCGAACCGCGAGCACGCAATCGTTGCGATAAGCGCGATGCGAAAGAAAGACTATCGCGTCGTGCATACCGATACGGCCGATGAGGCCTACACCGAAATCAGCCAGGATGTGTTCGATTTGCTGATCATCGATCCGATGGCAAAGGGATTTGCGGAACTCGGCATTGAAGGCATTTCGGATCGCCTGCAAGAAAAATTTGCGCTCGCGTCGGTATCGATTCCGGTGCTATTGGCGGTGGAAGAAGATGTTTCTGCGGTGGAGTTTGGTTTCAGCGGGATGTTGAAGAAGCCGTATGAGAAAGAAGTGTTGTTGCAGAAAGTGGGGACGCTTATTCCGGTTAAGGTGGTGGCGTAGATTTGGTTTTAAGCCGAAAAATTTACGTAGGTCCGGTTGTTCCACGCAACAACGCGGCGACACACTCCTCAAATCCTTCGCCGCATCGCGCGGACGTCACGTAAGTCGGTAAGTTGTCGATACGATCAATAAAGTCATTTACGTTTGCAACCCCTACCGAATGCGGAAAATATTCAAACATCGGCACGTCATTGGGTGAATCGCCGATGAACACATATTCATTTTTGTGCGCGTCCAAATCGATACCGAAACGCTCTTTCATGAATAATCGCGTGGTCGATAGTTTGTCGTACTCGCCCAGCCAGCCGTTGACGTGAATAGAACTGATCTTCGCCGTCAATCCTGCCGCTTCCATGATTGATTTTATTTTTTCAATTTCCGCACGCGGCAACGCTGGAACGTCTTCGCAAAAATCAATCGCGATGTCGGCTTCGCGGTATGGTTGATCGGACGCGAGTGCGGTGCCGGGGATGGCGTTGAGAATTCGTCGCGCGATTTCCGCGAGTTTTTCACGGTCGTGTTTTCTCGTTGTATCGTCTTTCACGAATCTCTGTTTGAGTTTCTTCTCCGCGTGGTCGAACCAGAAATAAAACGCGCCGTTTTCGCCGACCACACCATCGACCGGCCACATGCGCGCGATGTGATCGCACCATCCTGCCGGGCGACCTGTGATGGGGACGGTGATGAAGCCCGCGCGTTTCAGTGCTGCCATTGAAGCGTAGGCCTCGGGGGTGAGTTGGCCCTCGGTGGTGAGCGTGTCGTCGATGTCGAACAGCACGCCCTTGATTTGACGGCGCGCGGCGAGGGGGAAGTCGGTGACGGGTTTCATTCCAATTCCGGCACCGAACAACAAATTCCGTCGTCCCGGCACAATCCGGGATCCCGTCCCATCCAATATTTTTGAAGCACGATGGAACTGAATTCCGGCTTGCGCCGATATAACGGAATATTTATAAATCGAGAATAAATTTTTTGCGAAACACCAATGCTGGCGGGCGTTTCCAGCCATTTATGCTCGAAGAAGCCCATGGATACTAGACTTTGGCTTTCGTGCGAATGAACGCCACCGCCCGTTCCCGCTCGATCGTATCCATATGCAGACCACATTTGGTGCGCCGCCAGAGAATGTCGTCGGGCATGCGCGCCCATTCGTGTTGAATGCAGAAATCAATTTCGCGTTCCGACAACAGCGTCGAACCTGCGCCGAATACTTCACCGAGTTGGGCCATCGAACGCACGCCGCTCAACACATGTTCCGTGCGCGAACCGTGCCGAGAGGCGAGGCGGCGCAGGTAATCGATCGGCAGGCCGGGATGTTTCTTCATCGCTTCCTGAACGACTTCATCCAATGAATCAATGTCGCCGCCGGGCAGTGCTTCGCTCGCGGTCCACGAACCGGTCATGGTGGGGTAGTACGACTTCAAATCTTGCAGCGCTTCTTCCGCGAGGCGTCGGTAAGTGGTGATCTTGCCGCCGAAGATGGAGAGCAGCGGCAGTTTGCCCGCGTCATCATCCACTTTCAGCACATAGTCGCGGGTGATTTCGGCGGGGTTATCACTGCCGTCGTCATAGAGTGGGCGCACGCCAGCGTAGCTCCACATGACATCGCTTTCACGCAACGGTTTATCAAGGAAACGGTTGGCTGCCTGCACGAGGTAGCGCGTCTCGGCGGGCGTAATGTAGGTGGCTGCGGCGAGATTCTCCACCGTCACGTCGGTGGTGCCAATCAGGCTGAATTTTTCCTCGAAAGGGATCACGAACACCACGCGCTTGTCGTTGTTTTGCAGGATGTAAGCATGGGCTTTGTCATGCACGCGCGGCACCACGATATGACTGCCTTTCACCAATTTGGCGGTCGCATCCATGCGAATTTTCAATGCGTCGTCTAGCAATTGTTTCACCCATGGCCCGGCGGCATTGACCATTCCACGCGCGCGGACAATGGATTCGCCACCAGCATCGACATCGCGCAGCGTCAATTGCCACGCGCCATTTTTGCGCTCTCCCGCGGTGAGGCGCGTGCGCACACGGATTTCGGCACCGTGATCGCGCGCGGAGATTGCATTGAGAACCGTCAGCCGCGCATCGTCAACGCGTGCGTCGGAATAATAAAATCCGCGACGGATGACGGGCTTCAATCCGGCGCTGTAAGTTTCATTCGGGAACGTCACCATGCGCGAGCCGGGCAGCGAAATCTTGCCGCCGATATGGTCGTACATGAAGAGACCGATCTGCACCATCCACGCGGGTCGCATGTGCTTGTCATGCGGCAGGATGAATTCCATCGGGTGAATGATGTGCGGCGCGATTTTTAGCAACACTTCGCGTTCTTGCAAGGCTTCGCGCACCAGACGGAACTCGTATTGCTCAAGGTATCTAAGGCCGCCGTGGATGAGTTTGGAGCTCCATGAACTGGTCGCGGAGGCGAGATCATCCTGTTCGACCAACAACACATTCAAGCCGCGCCCCGCTGCGTCGCGTGCGATGCCGCAACCGTTGATGCCGCCGCCGACGACGGCCAGGTCGTAAATGGTTTCGTTCATGCGGAAAACCGATGGCGAAATTTATCGAGCCACAATAATGAAAACGCAGTTTTGGTATCGGTGAGTTCACCGGTGCCGACTTTTTCGACCGCGTCAGTAAGTGACATGGTGAAGACTTCAATGAATTCGCCTTCATCACGTTCATGCCCGACATGCGTCAGGTCACGGGCCAAGTAGAGCTCGATCGTTTCGTTCGAATAGCCAATGCCGGGATGCAGCGTGATTGCATGTCGCCAATCGCGCGCGGTGTAGCCGGTTTCTTCCAGCAATTCTCGTCGCGCGGTTTCGTCGTGCGGCTCATGCGGATCGATTTTGCCGGCCGGCAATTCGATGAAATGGCGGCGCGCCGGGTAGCGATATTGATGCTCAAAAATCAAGGTGTCGTCGTCGATAAACGCGGCCACGATGACCGCCCCCGGATGCAGCACGTATTCCCGAAACGATTCGCCGCCGTCGGGCAGACGCACCCTATCCAACTGAACCGAAATCATCTTGCCGTCAAGCAAGCGTTCGCTGGACAGCGTGTATTCGGTGAGATCGGGGAAGCTAGAACGAGCGCTGGATGGCATTGACGCATGCCGTCAACAGAACACCCGGGAACAGGCCTAGCACCAACAGGCCGAACGCGTTGATCGCAAGCAATCCGCGGAAACCCGCTGCCGCGACGATGGGTGAGGCATCGGTGGGCGCATCGAAATACATCAGCTTCACAACGCGCAAATAGTAATATGCGCCGATCACGCTCATCAGCACCGCGAACACCACCAGCCACAGGTAGCCTGCGTTAAGCGCGCCTTCGAGCACGGCGAGCTTCGCCCAGAAGCCTAGGAATGGCGGGATGCCTGCCATCGAGAACATCACCATCAGCATCAGGAACGCGACCCAGGGCGAGCGCTGATTGAGTCCCTTCACGTCCTCCAGATTTTCGGCTTCAAATCCGGCACGCGACAGCAACATGATCATACCGAACGCGGCAAGTGTCATGAGCACATACGAGATCGAATAAAACATACCCGCTGAATAACCATTCTTGGTGCCGGCCAAAATACCCAGCAGCAAAAAACCCATGTGCGAAATCGTCGAATAGGCAAGCATGCGTTTCAAATTCGTTTGTGCGATGGCGACGATATTGCCGAGCGCCAATGACAATGCGGCCATGATGACCAGCATGTTTTGCCAGTCACCGACGGCACCCGCCATGCTGTCGCCGAGGATGCGCATGATGAATCCAAATGCGGCAATCTTGGGTGCGGAGCCAATGAACAACGTCATTGCAGTGGGCGCACCTTCGTACACATCGGGCACCCACATATGGAAAGGCACCACGCCCAATTTGAACGCGAGGCCGGCAACCACAAAGACGAGGCCGAAAATAATGAGTGGATCATTCGCGCGGCTCGCTTCGATGATCTTCGCGACGGTCGCGACATCGAGCGAGCCAGTCGCGCCGTAAATCATTGAGAGGCCATACAGCAATAATCCGGAGGCGAGTGCGCCGAGGATGAAATATTTCATCGCCGCTTCGGAGGATTTCACCGAATCGCGATTCAGTGCGACCATCGCGTAGGTGGCGAGCGCAAACAATTCCAGGCCGAGATAGAGCGAGACAAAGTGATTGGCCGATACCATCACCATCATGCCGAGGGTCGCGAATAACACCAGCAAGATGAACTCGCCACTGAACAATTTCCGCTCGACCAGATAATCGCGGCTGTAGATGATCACCACCGCTACCGCGATCACGATCGCGGTTTTGAGAACCATCGCCATGCCATCGAGCACGAACATGCCGTTGAACGCGTAGCGCGGCGCATCTACTGAGGCACCGAGCGGCCCGCAAAGGCTAAGCGCGACCAGAATCAGCGAAAAGATCGACAGCAAAAACAATCGGCCTTCGCGTTTGTCAGCGGGCGAAAACAGATCGACGACCATCACGATCAACGTCAACACCAGCAACAATATTTCCGGTGCCGCGAGCGAGAGTTCAAGGGAAGAGAGCGTCATCGCGGCGTCCTAATGTAATTTTCCGGTGGCGACGTGGCGCAACAACGCATCGACCGAGGCATGCATGGTGTCCGTGATCGGCTGCGGATACACGCCCATCGCCAGCACCGCGACGGCCAATACGCCGAGGAAAAACATTTCGCGGCCATTGATATCTTGCAGTGCGCGCACATGATCGTTGGCGATCTCGCCGAAGATCACGCGCTTTACCATCCACAGCGTGTACGCGGCGCCGAGAATAAGCGTGGTCGCCGCGAGGAACGCGAACCAGAAGTTTACTTTCATTGCACCCAATATCACCATGAATTCGCCGACGAAACCGGAGGTCGCCGGCAATCCCGAATTGGCCATGCCGAAAAACACGGCGAAGAAAGCGAATTTGGGCATGGTGTTCATCACGCCGCCGTAAGCCGAAATTTCGCGCGAATGCACCCGATCGTATAGCACGCCGATGCAAAGGAACATCGCGGCCGATATGAAGCCATGTGAAATCATCTGCGCGAGACCGCCTTCCATGCCCTGCGCGTTGAAAATGAAAAATCCCAATGTGACGAACCCCATATGCGAAATCGAGGAGTACGCAACCAGTTTTTTCATATCAGTCTGGGCGAGCGCGACGAAGCCGATATACACCACTGCGATCAACGAGAGCATGATCATGAATCCGGCGAGCACATGGCTCGCGTCGGGTGCGATCGGCAAATTGAAACGCAGGAATCCATACGCACCGATCTTCAGCGTGATCGCAGCAAGTACCACCGAGCCGCCGGTGGGCGCTTCGACGTGCGCATCGGGCAACCAGGTATGCACGGGCCACATCGGCACTTTCACGGCGAAGGATGCGAAGAAAGCCAAGAACAACAGAATCTGCACATTCTCGGCAAGCGGTACGCGATGGAAATCGCGAATATCGAAACTGCCGTTGGTAACGTTGTAGAGATAGATGAACGCGGCCAACATCAGGAGCGAACCCAGCAACGTGTACAGGAAGAACTTGACGGCGGCATAGACCCGGTTCGGCCCGCCCCACACACCGATAATGAGGAACATCGGGATCAGCATCGCTTCAAAAAAGAGGTAGAACAGGATCGCGTCAGTCGCGGCAAAAACGCCGTTGATCAAACCCGACATGATCAGGAACGCGGCCATGTATTGCGAGACTTTTTCCTGAATCACTTCCCAGCCGGCGATCACCACCAGCACGGTGGTGAAACTATTCAAGAGCACGAACAACATTGAAATGCCGTCGACACCCAGCGCGTAGTTGATATTGAACCGCGCAACCCACGGAGTACGTTCGACAAACTGCATCGCGGACGAAGCGTTGTCGAAACCCAGCCACAATGGGATCGAGACGGCGAGACCGAACAAGCTGCCGATCAACGCGACCCAACGCGCGGCCGATTTCTGATCGTCGCCATTCAGAAATAGCGCGATCACACCCGCGAGGATCGGTACCCAAATGGTGAGGCTGATGGCAATCGAGCTGCTTTGCATTTTTCTTTTCGTGTCCCGGTTTCTGGTCAGCCGAGTTTCAAATAAACAAACGTAAGCGCCACAAACACGCCGAAGATCATCGTGAACGCATAGGTGTACACGTAGCCGGTTTGCATGTGTCGCGCGGCGCCCGAGAACCAGCCGATCAATTTCGCCGTGCCGTTGACCATGATGCCGTCGATGATGGTCACGTCACCGAATTTCCACAGGCCTTTACCGAGTCCACGCGCACCGCCGGCAAAGAACCAATCGTTGAAACGGTCGAAGCCGTATTTGTCTTCGAGAATTTTCACCGGCCATGCGAATTGCGCGCGAATCTTCGCGGGCAATTCCGGTTTCAGGATGTAGCAGTACCAGGCCGTGCCCGCGCCGAGCACCGCCAACCAGAATGGCAACGACGTGAGGCCGTGCACCACCATCGCACCCGCGCCGTGAAACTCTTTTTTCAATTCGGCCATGGTCTCGGTGGCTTTGATGGCGTCACCGAAATATCCGCCATGCAACATTGGCTCGATCGTTATCCAGCCGATTGCAATTGAGGGAATCGCGAGCAGAATCAGCGGCACGGTAACGACCCATGGGGTTTCGTGCGGCTTCTCCCCGGGGGCCAGGCCGTGATGGGCGTGGTCGTCGTGATTGTCTTGGGCGGCGTGATCATGATCGTGATGCGCCTGTTCCCCAAACCGCTCCTTGCCGTGGAACGCATAAAAGATCAGTCGAAACGAGTACAACGCGCCGACGAACACCCCCGCCAGTGCCGCCACATACGCAATGGAGTGACCCGGCGTATGCGAGGCGTGAATTGCTTCGATGATCGAATCCTTGGAGAAAAACCCGGCGAACGGCGGAAAGCCTGCGTTGGCGAGTGCGCCGATCAACATCGTGAAATACGTGATCGGCAGGTATTTTTTCAGCCCACCCATCTTGCGCATGTCCTGCTCGTGATGCAGCGCGATGATCACCGAGCCCGCACCGAGAAACAGTACGGCTTTGAAAAATGCATGCGTCATCAAATGGAAGATGCCCGCCGAATAGGCACCCGCGCCGAGCGCCATTGTCATGTAGCCCAATTGCGAGAGCGTTGAATACGCGACGACCCGCTTGATGTCGTATTGCACGATGGCAATCAGCGCCATGAAGAACGCGGTGATCGCACCGATGATCAACACAAATGACAAGGCGGTCTGCGAAAGCTCAAACAGCGGCGACATGCGCGCCACCATGAAAATGCCGGCCGTCACCATGGTCGCGGCGTGGATCAATGCGGAAATCGGCGTTGGGCCTTCCATCGAATCGGGCAGCCAGACATGCAGGGGAAATTGCGCAGATTTGCCCATTGCGCCGATGAAGAGGCAAATGCAAATCGCCGTCATCAACGACCATTGCCAGCCGGGCACAACTTCAATCAGCGTTTCGGAAAATTGCGGTGCAAATTTGAATACCGTCGCGTAATCGAGCGAGCCGAAGGCCGCGAACACGAGGCCGATGCCGAGCAGAAACCCGAAATCGCCGACACGGTTAACGAGGAACGCTTTCAGGTTTGCGTAAATCGCGGTCGGCCGCGTGTGCCAGAAACCAATCAGCAGATACGACACCAGTCCCACTGCTTCCCAGCCGAAAAACAATTGCAGGAAATTATTCGACATCACCAGCATCAACATCGAAAAGGTGAAGAGCGAAATGTAGGCGAAGAAGCGCGTGTAACCGTCGTCCTCGGCCATATAGCCAATGGTGTAGATATGCACCATCAAGGACACAAATGTCACCACCAGCATCATCGTGACCGTGAGCGAATCGATCAGGAAACCGATTTGCAGATTGATGCCGTCCGTCGCGAGCCAAGTGTAGATCGCACCGTTGAAGGTCCTACCCGCTTGTACATCCTGGAAGACGAAAACGGAAAGGATGAACGCCGCCGTCACGCCGAGGATGGTCACACTGTGCGAGAACGCGCGACCGAGCCTGTTGCCGAGAAAGCCAGCCAGCAGCGCGCCCAGCAACGGCAGCAGCGGAATGGCGAGCAGTGCGAGTTTATTTTCGATCATGTTGTTTTTTGATTGCCAAACACAAGCACTGGCGCGGCTTTCCAGGCATTTATGCCCGAAAACGCTCGCCCGTAATGGACTTTTGTATTCTTATGCTCTGAAGAGACGCGTATCACGATCAATTCTTCAGCCTCTCAACGTGCCAATGTCATCGACATTGATCGACTTCAAATTGCGGAACAGCACCACCAGGATGGCGAGGCCTATCGCCGATTCGGCTGCCGCAACGGTGAGGATGAAAAATACAAACACTTGCCCGTGGATGTCGCCCATGAAATGCGAGAAGGCGATGAAATTCATGTTCACCGCGAGCAGCATCAATTCGATCGCCATCAGTAGAACGATGATGTTTTTGCGATTGAGAAAAATGCCAGCGATCGAAATCGCAAACAGAATCGCGGATAAGACAAGGTAGTGGCTCAAGGTAATCATGGTTTTGCGCAGGTGCCGGCGCGATGCAATGAGGAGAATACGGATTGCATGACGCAAGCAATGTCTATTTCGGCGCGGCCTCCGCAATGGTTGGCGTTTCCGCATCCGGGGACGACTTTTCGGCGTCCATTTTGATGATCTTCAAGCGGTCGCCGCTCTTGACGCGCACTTGCGCGGCGATGTCCTGCGATTTCACATCTTTCCGACCGCGGAATGTGAGCGCGATTGCCGCGATCATCGCGACCAGCAACACCACCGCCGCCAATTCGAAGGGCAACAAGTAATCGGTGTACAAAATGCGGCCGAGCTGTTTGGTGTTCGATATCGCCACGGCTGGCGCGCCGGGCGACATGTTGTGCAATTTCAATGCGCTGCCCCACAGCAGCAATGCCATCTGTCCGGCCATCAACAACGCGACGGTTGCGGCGATCGGCAAATGTTTCCAGAATCCCTCGCGCAATTTGTCGAAATTGATGTCGAGCATCATCACCACGAACAGGAACAGCACCATCACCGCGCCGACGTAAACCAGCACCAGCGTGATCGCCAAAAACTCTGCGTAGATCAGCAGCCACAGCGCAGCGGCGGTGACGAACGACAGCACCAGAAACATCGCCGCATGCACTGGATTTTTGGCCGTGATGACGCGCAGGGCCGAGAAAATCAGCATCGCGGCAAAAACGTAAAAGGTGATGGTGTGAAAGGTCATTTTGTTTTATTGACTTGACGGGCGTTCCGCACCATTAGCGGTACGGCGCATCCTCCGCGCGGCGTTTGGCGATTTCGGTTTCGTACTTGTCACCAATGGCGAGCAGCATCGGTTTGGTGTAATAAAGGTCGCCGCGGGTCTCACCGTGGTACTCCAGCAAATGTGTTTCCACGATGGAATCGACCGGGCAGGATTCTTCGCAGAAGCCGCAAAAAATGCATTTGGTCAGATCGATATCGTAGCGCGTGGTGCGGCGCGAACCGTCGTCGCGCTGTTCGGATTCAATCGTGATGGCGAGCGCCGGGCAGACTGCTTCACAAAGCTTGCAGGCGATGCAGCGTTCCTCGCCATTGGGATAGCGACGCAATGCGTGCAGACCGCGAAAGCGTGGGCTTTGCGGTGTTTTTTCTTCCGGAAACATCACGGTGATCTTGCGCGCGAACAAATGCCGCCCGGTGAGTTTCAGGCCTTGCAGCAATTCGCCCAGCAGCAGGCTGCCAAGCAGTTCTTTGGTTCTATCCCACATTCTTGTGTCCAAACCAGATTGAGAACGGCATCCAATCGCGCACCGGATCCATCAGCATCACGCCGGTGACAATAATCCAGACGATGGTGATGGGGATGAAAATCTTCCAGCCGAGACGCATGATTTGATCGTAGCGGTAGCGCGGAAACGAGGCGCGGATCCAGACAAATATGATCATCAACGCCATCATTTTGATCAGCATCCACCAGATGCCCGGTTCACCGAGTAACGGAATCGATTTCGGAAATGGCGACAGCCAGCCACCCATAAACAAAATCGTCGATAGCGTTGAGACCATCAACATGTTCGCGTATTCCGCAAGGAAAAACAACGACCAGGTCATGCCCGAATATTCCACCAGCGGTCCGGCAACAATTTCCGATTCACCTTCGGCCACATCGAATGGATGGCGGTTGGTTTCCGCAACGCCGGCAATGAACTGGATGACAAACATCGGAAACAGCGGAATCCAAAACCAGCCGATGGCACCGTATGGTGTGTCCTGACGCGCGACCACTTGCGTGAGATTCATGCTTTGCGCGGCCATCAATGCGCACACCAGTGCGAAGCCCATCGCAATCTCATACGAGACCACTTGTGCGGCCGAGCGCATCGCGCCAAGGAACGCGTATTTGGAATTCGATGCCCAGCCGGCGATGATCACGCCGTAGACACCCATCGACGTCAGCGCCAGAATCATTAGCAGGCCCGCATCGATATTGGCGATCACCCACGTTGGTGTAAAGGGAATCATCGACCACACCGCCATCGCCGGCACCACCGCCAAGGCGGGTGCGATCAGGAACAACCATTTGTTGGCACCTGTGGGAACAATTTGTTCCTTCAGCAGCAGTTTGAGCGCGTCGGCAACCGGCTGGCCAAAACCACGCAGCCACTTGATGCCGAAAAAAGTCACCCGGTTCGGTCCCTTGCGCACCTGCATCCAGCCAATCACCCAGCGTTCCACCAACTGGAAATAAAGCACAAAGGTCAGCAGCGGTACCACCACCATCACCACCATCGTCACCGCCTTGGCGAGCAGCCACGCGCTCGGTCCCCATTCGGCGCCGAGCGTACTGATAAAGCCTTGATTGAGGGTTTGCAGGAGTGCGTCCATGTGGTTTTTGTCGGCTATTCTGCGGCGGCGGCCATTGCCGCTTTTTCGATAGAAATGGAGCCGAACATCGCGCCCAGCGCCGCCGTTTCCGCCATCGATGCGGGAATGCGCACGCAACCGGCAGAAAGGCCGGCATCAACGGCGGCAGTCAGGGTGACGCTATTGCCATCTTGCGTGATGCGCACATCCATCCCATTGGAGATACCCAATTTTGCGGCGACATCGGTGGCGAGCCACGCGCGTTTCGCATTTTTTGCGTCCGCAGTCTTTTGCAAACTTGACGCGCGGCGCACCAATGCGTCGGATGCGTAAATCGGCACTTCACCGACACGCTCGATACCGGCATTTACGGCGGCAATGTCCACCTTGATACCGCCAAGTGTGTTGTTGAGTTTGGCGGCGACGAACGCTTGCAGATCGGTGGAAATTTCGTTGCGGATCGAGTTGACATTCTCCTGCTCGAAACCGGTCAAGTCGAGGAGATTACCGAGCACCCGCAGCACCTTCCATGCGGGGCGCGTATCGCCCAATGGTTTGACGACGCCGTTGAACGATTGAACGGTGCCTTCGAGATTGACAAAGGTGCCCGACGTTTCAGTGAAGGGTGCAATCGGCAACATGACATCCGCGTATTGCGCCATTTCACCTTTAAAGGATGACAGCGCCACAACAAAATCTGCCGCCTTCAATGCGGCGATGGTGGCGCGCGGATCGTAACAATCTTCCGGCTCCATGCCCATCAACAGATACGCTTTGCGCGGATTGCAAACCATGCCCTGCGCGCAGAAGCCATCTTTGCCGGGCTCCGCCCCAATTACCGCTGCGCCGACGCTATTGGACGCTTCGGCAAGAAAGCCAAACGTACCCCCGGACAATCGCGCAATTTCCTGCGCGAGTACGTGCAAAAGCGTGAACTGCGGATGATGTTGTGCGACGTTGCCCAGCAGTACTGCGGTTTTTTCTTTCGCCGCGAGACTCCCGGCAATGGCCTTTGCCTCGGAAGAAACGTTGATGCCAGCAATGGCTTGCGAAACTTCGCCCGGCAGCGTGCCACTCTTGATTTCCACCAGCGCCTTCGCAATCGCGCCAAGGGTCGCCACCATTTCGCCCGGCCGGACGATGGCCTTGTGCGCGACCTTCATCAGCAATTCATCATCGGCCACATGCACGATATTGATGGCGAGCCCGCGCTTCGCCGCTTGCCGCAAGCGGTTGGCAATCAGCGGATGTTCCTTGCGCAGAGTGGACCCTACGACAAGCACACTATGCAATTGACCGAACTCTGCAACCTTCATGCCGAGCCAGCGCACACCGGCAAATTTTCCGTCGGCACTGGTGTCGACTTGCCGCAGACGCGTATCGATATTATTCGAGCCAAGGCCGCGCACAATCTTGTTCAGCAGATACAACTCTTCGAGCGTCTGATGCGGCGAGCCGAGTGCTGCAATCGATTCGGCACCGTGTGTGGCCTTGACCTGATTCAACCCTTCGGCGACGGCCTGCAACGCAATCGGCCAATCGACTTCCGACCAGGCGTCGCCGATTTTCATCATCGGCCTGGTCAGGCGGTCTTCCGAATTCAGGCCTTCATAAGAGAAACGATCTTTATCCGACAACCAGCACTCGTTGACCGCTTCGTTTTCCAGTGGCAGCACGCGCATCACGCGATTCTGCTTGACCTGCACGACCAAATTGGAACCTAGTCCATCGTGCGGCGAAACCGATTTGCGGCGCGACAACTCCCAACTGCGCGCGGAGTATCGAAATGGTTTGGACGTTAGCGCGCCGACCGGGCACAAATCGATCACGTTGCCGGAGAGTTCCGAGTCGACCGTCTTGCCGACGAACGCGAGAATTTCCGAATGCTCGCCGCGCCCCGCCTGGCCCAACTCCATGATGCCGGCCACTTCCTGGCCAAATCGAACGCAGCGCGTGCAATGAATACAGCGCGTCATGTCGGTTGAAATCAGGGGACCAAGATTCTTGTTCACCACCACGCGTTTTTCTTCCTGATAGCGCGAGGCGGATGAACCATAGCCGACGGCCAGATCCTGCAATTGACACTCGCCGCCCTGATCGCATATCGGGCAATCGAGCGGATGATTGATCAGCAGGAATTCCATCACGCCTTTTTGTGCAGTCTTGGCGTATTCGGAATTGGTGTGGACTTTCATACCGTCGGTGGCGGGTGTCGCGCAGGCGGGCAGCGGCTTGGGCGCTTTTTCGACTTGCACCAGGCACATGCGGCAATTGGCCGCGATCGACAATTTCTTGTGATAACAAAAATGCGGAATGAACGTGCCGATCTTGTTGGCCGCATCCATCACCGTTGCGCCGTTTTCCACTTGGACGGTCTTGCCGTCGATTTCGATATTGATCATGGTCTATTCCGCCGCCATCGCCAACGGCTCTGATGCATGCGGTGTGGAATACCCTCCCGCACCGACCATGCAGCGTTTGTGCGTGACGTGATACTCGAATTCTTCGCGGTAGTTTTTCACGAACGCGCGCACCGGCATTGCGGCGGCGTCTCCCAGCGCGCAAATGGTGCGGCCCTGAATTTGATCCGCGAGATTCAACAACAGATCGAGATCTTCCTGCCGCCCGCTGCCGTGCTCGAGGCGATGAATGATCCGATAAAGCCAGCCAGTCCCCTCGCGACAGGGCGTGCATTGGCCGCAGGATTCTTCAAAATAAAAATACGCAAGCCGCTCGGCGGCTTTCACCATGCAGGTGGTCTCATCCATCACGATTACTGCACCGGAGCCCAGCATCGATCCTGCCTTGGCGATCGAATCGTAATCCATGTCGGTTTGCATCATCATGTCGCCTTTGATGACCGGCATCGACGAGCCACCCGGGATCACACCCTTCAATTTCTTGCCGCCACGCATGCCGCCCGCCATCTCGAGCAATTTAGCAAACGGCGTGCCGAGCTTGACTTCATAGTTGCCAGGCCGATTTACGTGGCCGGACACGGAAAACAATTTGGTGCCGCCGTTATTGGGTTTGCCAAGATTCAAAAAGGCTTCGCCACCCTCGCGGATGATGTACGGCACTGCGGCGAATGTTTCGGTGTTGTTGATGGTGGTGGGTTTGCCATACATGCCGAAACTGGCCGGGAACGGCGGTTTGAAACGCGGTTGGCCTTTCTTGCCTTCAAGCGACTCCAGCAGCGCGGTTTCCTCGCCACAGATGTAGGCACCGTAGCCATGAAAAGCATGCAGCTCGAACGAAAATTCGGAGCCGAGAATATTTTTGCCGAGATAGCCTGCCGCGCGCGCTTCGTCGAGCGCTTCTTCAAAGCGATCATATTCGGCCCAGATTTCGCCGTGAATATAGTTGTAACCGACCGGAATGCCCATTGCGTAGGCGGCGATGATCATGCCTTCGATCAGCACATGCGGATTGTAGCGCATGATGTCTCGGTCTTTGAACGTGCCGGGTTCGCCTTCGTCGGAATTGCAGACGAGATATTTCGCACCGGGGAACGAACGCGGCATAAAGCTCCATTTGAGCCCGGTCGGAAAGCCCGCACCGCCGCGTCCGCGCAACGCGGATTTTTTCACTTCGGCGGTGA
>JAYTUX010000363.1:0-17254 GCA_043744315.1 Betaproteobacteria bacterium
CCCGAGGCGCTCACGCGATTCGTAATAACTTTGCGCGACACTTCTCGCCAAATTACGAATGCGCCCAATGTACGCGGCACGCTCAGTCACCGAAATCGCACCGCGTGCATCGAGCATATTGAAGGTATGCGCGGCCTTTAACACTTGCTCGTAAGCTGGCAGTGCCAACTGTACTTCCATCAGGCGTTTCGCGTTCGCTTCGTAGTCGGCAAAATGACGCAACAATGAAGACGCATCGGCATGCTCGAAGTTGTAGGTCGATTGCTCGACTTCGTTCTGGTGATAGACATCGCCGTAAGTCAATTTGCGATCAACACCATTTTCTTTCCACGTGGTCCACACCAGGTCGTAGACGTTTTCCTTGTTCTGCAAATACATCGCGAGGCGCTCTAGGCCATAGGTGATCTCGCCGGTGATCGGTTTGCATTCGATGCCGCCGACTTGCTGAAAGTACGTGAATTGCGTGATTTCCATGCCGTTCAGCCAGACTTCCCAACCGAGGCCCCAGGCACCCAGCGTCGGGTTTTCCCAATCATCTTCCACAAAGCGCACGTCGTTCTTTGTCAGATCCAAACCCAACGCCGATAGCGAACCCAGATACAGGTCAAGAATATTCGGTGGCGAAGGCTTCAGCACCACTTGATATTGATAATAGTGTTGAAGGCGATTCGGGTTCTCGCCATAGCGGCCATCCTTCGGCCGCCGCGACGGCTGCACATAGGCCGCGCGCCACGGCTCGGGGCCGAGCGAGCGCAGGAAGGTGGCGGTGTGCGAAGTACCCGCGCCAACTTCCATGTCGTAGGGTTGTAGCAAGGCGCAGCCTTGGCGGTTCCAGTATTCCTGGAGCTTGAGAATGACTTCTTGAAAGGTGATCATGAAACCGGATTCGGGGTGGATTATTGACGCAAACCTCGATTTTACGTGGTTCAACCTTCATAATCGCGGGGTGAAAAACTCAATTCAAACCCGTCATGTCCGCCAATCCTGAAACCCCCGCTTCCGCTTCACTGGTTTCGCCCGTGCCGACCACCGCATACGCGGGCGGTGCCGCGCCTGCGCCCCGGTACGCGTGGCAAACCTGCCTCGACGTGAAACACACCGACGGCCACATTTACCAGCATCATTTCAACCCGGCGTTGCTGGAGGTACTCGCGCATCCGCCACGCACGTTGCTCGATATTGGCTGCGCCTCGGGCCTACTCGGACAGGCCGTCAAAACGCGGAATCCCGCCTGCCGCACCATTGGCATCGAACCCAATGAGGCCACCGCCAAACTCGCCGCGAAAAATATTGATCAGGTGTTGTGCGGGAAATTTGAAGATTTCAATCTTGAAGCGGAAGGTATTGCGCTCGGCAGCGTCGATACAGTGGTTGCAGCCGACGTACTGGAGCACATGTACGACCCGTGGCACGTGATGACGGGATTGAAGCCGTATTTGTCGAAGGATGCGCAAATTATTCTCAGCATCCCCAATACGCGAAACCTCGGCCTCATGAAGGGGCTCATGGACGACGGCATCTGGCAATACGCGGAAAAGGGCCTGCTCGATATCACCCACATTCGCTTTTTCACGCTAACAGAAATCGGCAATTTCCTTTCGCAAACCGGCTACCGGCTGGAGCACGTCAACTATTTTCTGGAGCCGCGATTTGAGCAGCTTTATGCGGAAAATCAGAACAAACCCGATATCAATATTCGCGTTGGCCGGATGGCGTTTGAGCGCCTGACGCCGAAAGAATTGGCGGAATTGTGTACCTGGCAGTTTTTTGTCCGCGCGCGGCCAGCGTAGCAAATGCCACGGGCCGAAACACTCGAAAAATTCATCGCGCTGGTCGAGGAAAACGCGCATGTCGAGGCGATCGAGATGTTCTATACGGTTGACGCGACGATGCAGGAAAATCAATCGCCGCCGCGCGTCGGTCGCGACGCACTGGTCGCAAACGAGCGGCGAGCATTGGCCAAGGCAAAGTCGGTCAAGTCACATTGCGTGCGCCCGGTTTTTGTCAATGGCGACTATGTCGTGATTCGCTGGATTTTCGAGTTTGTCGCGCACGATGGCTCGCTCACCCGGATCGAGGAGCTCGCGCATCAACATTGGAAAGGCGAACGTATCGCCGAGGAAATTTTTTTCTATGATCCGGTGCAATTCAAACCGCTGCCCGCGCCAATTTGATTGCCAGTGAATAGCGAATTACCTTCCACCTTTCGCAGCCCCTGCGCCAGGCCCGAATCACAAAAATGAAACCCAGTGCACGTGACGAGCGCAGAGGCCTGTGGCTAGGCCTGCTGGGCGTGGTGATTTTCGCGATGACATTGCCCATGACCCGCCTCGCGGTTGGTCCTGCCGACGATCCGCAATTGCAGCCGGTCTTCGTCACTGCCGGTCGCGCCGCGCTCGCGGGATTGTTGAGCGTGTTGTACCTGTTTGCGACCACGTCTGTACGGCCACAGAAGAATCAATTGCCCGCGTTTGCCGTCTGCGCACTTGGCACAGTGTTGGGCTTCCCGCTCTTCCTTGCGCTGGCGCTGCGTGAAGTCGATGCCATGCATGCTGCTGTCATCTCCGGCGTATTGCCGTTGGCGACCGCAGCGGCGGCGGCATGGTCATTTCGTCAACGCCCATCGGCGGGATTCTGGATTTGCGCGGTGCTTGGCTGTGCGTTGGTGTTGGCGTTTGCGGCATACAAAGGTAGCGGGCGATTGAGCATTGCCGACGGGCTGCTGTTGTTGTCGGTATTGAGTGCTTCGATTGGCTACGTTGCCGGCGCGCGCTTGTCGGCACAAATGCGTGCGGAACAAGTGATCTGCTGGGTGCTGGTGATGAGTCTGCCGCTAACACTACCGGTCACGCTGCTCTACTGGCCAAGCGCACCGGTGCGCGCCACCGCGTGGGGCGGCTTCGCGTACGTGACGCTGTTTTCGATGTGGCTGGGATTTTTTGCATGGTACCGTGGGTTGGCGTTGGGTGGCACAGTGCGGGTGAGTCAAATTCAATTGTTGCAGCCGTTTTTGGCGCTGCTGTTTGCAGTGCCGGTGCTAGGTGAAAAATTGGAACTGATCACGGTGATGTTTTCGTTGGCGGTGATTGGGATTGTGATTGTCGGGAAGAAAATGCCGGTGCATTGAGTCGGAAGAGTACACGTTCATTTTTGCCCTCAACAAGCAGCAAACTCAAGGATCCACGCGCCTTTCCGGACATAAATGCCCTGAAATGTCCGCCAAATGGCGCTTTGCGCGACAGCCACAATCCAATCAAGTGACCGTTAATATTTTTGTGCTCAGGTGATTACGCGACACGTCGCGAGGCGCCGCGCTCGTCTTCATCCAGCGCGTCCCCCAAAAACCCGCCGCTCTGATGCGCCCACAAGCGCGCATACAGCCCATCGAGTTTCAGCAGACTTTGATGATCGCCCTCTTCCACTACGCGGCCTTCATCGAGGACGATCAATCGATCCATCGCGGCGATCGTCGATAGCCGATGGGCAATCGCAACCACCGTTTTGCCCTCCATCAATTTGTAGAGGCTTGCCTGGATGGCGGCTTCGACTTCGGAGTCGAGCGCACTGGTGGCTTCGTCGAGCAGCAGGATCGGCGCATCTTTCAATTTCACGCGCGCAATCGCGATGCGCTGGCGTTGCCCGCCGGAAAGTTTCACGCCGCGTTCGCCGACATGTGCGTCGTAGCCGCGTCGGCCGGCGGGGTCGGTCAATTGCAAAATAAATTCATGCGCTTCGGCGCGTTTGGCGGCTTTGATCATGTCGGCGTCGCTCGCATCCGGACGCCCGTAGATAATGTTCTCGCGCACCGATCGATGCAGCAGCGACGTATCCTGCGTCACCATGCCGACGCTGGTGCGCAGGCTGTCCTGCGTGACACGCGCGATGTCCTGGCCGTCGATGAGGATGCGCCCCTCGCGAATATCGTAGAAGCGCAACAGCAGATTGACAATGGTGGATTTGCCCGCGCCGGAACGACCCACCAGACCGATTTTTTCGCCGGGGCGGATGGTGAGATTCAGTTTGTCGATGACATTGCTTGGTGTCTCGCCGTTGGATGCGGTGCCGTAGGCGAAACTCAAATTGTCAAAATGAATCTCGCCTCGCGCAACCACCAGCGGCTTCGCATCTTGCACATCGACCACGGTATGCGGCCTCGCAAGAATGGTCATGCCATCGCGCACGGTGCCGATGTGCTCGAACAAGGCGGCAAATTCCCACATGATCCAATGCGAAATGCCGTTCAAGCGCAACGCCATCGCCGTTGCGGCCGCCACCCCGCCGACACCCACTTTGCCTTCGGTCCACAACACCAACGTGACACCGGCGGTGGAAGCGATCAACAACACACTCAGGATTTGATTGACGACTTCGAATGCCGTGATCATGCGCCATTGCCGGTACACCGTTTCCATGAATTCCTGCATGGCGGCGCGCACGTAACCAGCTTCGCGATTGGTGTGCGAAAACAGTTTCACCGTGGCGATGTTGGTGTAGGCGTCGGTCACGCGCCCGGTCATGAGTGAGCGTGCGTCGGCTTGCTGCTGCGCCACCCGACCGAGACGCGGCACGAAGTGGCGGATCGCCAACACATAGAGTGTCAGCCACAGTGCAAACGGTGCCACGATCCAGAGATCGAAATTGCCGACGATCAAAATCATGGTCGCGAAGTAAATGACGACGAAAACAAGGATGTCGGCGACGATCATCCAGACGTCGCGCACCGCGAGTGCGGTCTGCATGACTTTGGTGGCGACACGCCCGGCGAATTCGTCCTGATAGAAACTCAGGCTTTGCGAAAGCATCAGCCGGTGGAATTTCCAGCGCAGCCGCATTGGAAAATTGCCGGCCATGGCCTGATGTTTCAGCAATGCCTGCAAACCCACCACCAGCGGGCTTGCCACCAGTATCGCGCCGAGCAACAACAGATTACCGCGCTGGGTGCTCCACAACGCGGCAGGCTCGGTCTTGCCTAGCCAATCGACCACCTGCCCCAGCATGCTGAACAAAAACGCTTCGAACACGCCGATCGCGGCAGTACACAGCGTCATCATCAACAAGAACGGGCGCAGGCCGTCGATGGCCTCCCACATGAACGCCGCGAACGTGTTTGGCGTGGGTGCAGGCTTGTTGTCGGGGTAGGGATTGACGAGTTTTTCGAAAAACGAGAACACGTGTAATGCCGGTTTTTGAGGAACGCTATTTTACGAATTAATCATGATGCGTAACCGGGCGTTGAGACGGGCGAGGCAACTGCCTGATGTTTGCCGAAGGCTCGGGAGAACCCTAGCACTGGCGCACCTTTACGGGCGCAATTGCCCCGAACGCCGCACCCAATGGCGATCTACGAAATTAGACGCGATACCGGCCAGCAACAAAAATCCCAGCCAGCAAAGAATTGGCACATCCTTCCAGCCCACATAAAGCGTTGCACCGGCACGCGGCTGTGCGTCAATTTCAAGTGTTGCGCGCGTGAAGGGCGGCAGCGATTTAACAATTTCACCGCGTTCATTGATTGCGGCGGTGGCCCCCGTGTTGGTCGCGCGCAGCATCCAGCGGCTGGTTTCGAGCGAACGCATTTGCGACATTTGCGCATGCTGGTCGGGGGCAAGCGAGCGTCCGAACCAGGCCATGTTGGACATGTTCACCAGTAACTCGGCCTCGGGCAATTGCGTGGCGATTTCGCGCCCGAACGCGTCTTCGTAGCAGATGTTGACCGCGATCCGGTGACCGGCAATGTGCATCGGCCGTGGGACTCCATCGCGCGCGTTGAAATCCGACAAGGGAATTTTCAACCAGCGATACACCCATGAAAAAAGTGGCGGCACGAACTCACCAAAAGCAACCAGATGCTGTTTGTCATAGCGCTGCGATGGCGAGTTGCCGATCGACATCACGCTGTTGGCGAGATGGTATTGCTGCTGATCGTCACCCGTCGATACAGGCTTGATGCGCTCGGCGATAGGCGCACCCAACAGGATATCCGCCCCATGTTTAACGGCGTGCGCACGTAACGATTCCAGATATTCCGGCGGTATCCGGTCCAGAAAATCCGGCAGCGCAGTTTCCGGCATCACCACCAATGTTGCATGGCTTTCACGGATCATTTGGCGATAATTTTCCAGCGTCGGCGCACGCTGATCGTCTCGCCATTTGAGGCTTTGCTCGACGTTTCCCTGCAACAACGCTACCTTCAGCGGCATGCCGGCAGGTTCGCTCCAATTGACGTACGAAAGCAATAGTCCCGCACACCACGCGGCAATCGTGATCGCCGCAAACACACGGCGCGGACCTTTGCGCGCGGTTTTTCCAGTATTTGCGAAAATCCAGATTGCGATCGCGGCACTCGCTGCGATCAACCACGAAATTCCATACATGCCGACAATGGCTGCGTAGCCTTCAAGGGGCGCTGTGATGATGCCGCCGGGCGTCTGTGAATAGCCTAGCGAGAGCCATGGAAAGCCGGAAACAATCCAGCCACGCAAATATTCAAATGCAACGAAACATGCAGGTATCAACACCAGCAGCGCGATGTCTGGCGCAATCTTGAAGCGCACGGTTAACCAGTGCTGCAACAGGCCGGCGAAAGCCGGATATAACGCGAGGTACGCGCAGAACAGCAGAGTCGCCGTCGCCGCGAGGATCATCGGCATGCCGCCGTAATCGTGGAGGCTCACATAAATCCACGATACACCCGCGACAAATTGCCCCAGTCCCCACGCAAACCCCAGCGCGAATGCACGCCAAGGTTTCTCGCCGCGCTGCCAGAGCGTAAACAGCACGCCGCTCGACAACATCGCCATCGGCCAGAAATAGAAAGGGGCGAATCCCAGCACGCCGAGTGCGCCGCCGCTTGACGCGAGCAAAAGTTGTACGCCGACGTTCATCGGATCAGGTTGCGTCGCCAACGGCAGTCATACCCGTCCCGCAAACGGAACGACGGCGGGTCATCCGGCCTTTTCGCCAGCAGCAGTGCCATCGGTGGCGCCACTCACCGGCGCCAGCCGCTCGACCAATATGGAGTGCACTTTGCGACTATCCGCGCGCAACACCGCAAACTTGAAACCATCGAAAGTCACCGACTCGCCGCGCTTTGGCACGCGACCAAAACGGTTCACCACCAGGCCGCCAACGGTGTCGAAATCCTCGTCGGAAAAATGCGTCTCGAAAGCCGCATTGAAATCCGCAATTTCGGTCACCGCCTTGACGCGGAATTTTCCGGATTTATCGGGAAGTATATTGTCCTCGGTTTCGTCAAAATCAAATTCATCCTCGATGTCGCCGACGATCTGCTCCAGCACATCTTCGATCGTCACCAAGCCGGCGACGCCGCCATATTCATCGACCACGATGGCAATGTGATTGCGATTCGCCTTGAAATCGCGCAGCAAAATATTGAGGCGCTTCGATTCCGGTGCAAACACGGCCGGGCGCAGCATGTCGCGCACGTCGAACTCATTCGCGTTCGCGTAATAGCGCAGCAAATCCTTCGCGAGCAGGATGCCGATGACATTGTCTTTGCCGTTCTCGTACACCGGAAAACGCGAGTGCGCGGTCTCGATGACGAACGGAATGAACGCGTCCGGACTTTCCTCGACATCGATCATGTCCATCTGCGAACGCGGGATCATCACATCGCGCGCGTGCATTTCGGATACCTGCATCACGCCTTCGATCATCGACAGCGCTTCGGCATCCAGCAGATTTTTTTCAAACGCGCCGTGCAGCAATTCGACCAGTTGGCCGCGGTCTTCGGGCTCACGGAGCAGCATCGAAGAAAGACGCTCCATCAAGGAGCGTTTGGGGGATTCATCCATTGAGCAAATCGAGTTGTCGCGATGATTTCAATTTAACACAACCACGCGTTGCGCTGATGACGCGCCGGTCATCGATACGGATTTGCGAATCCCAGCGCTTGAAGCAAAGCGATTTCTCTTGCTTCCATCCGCTTCGCGTCGCGCACTGATTCATGATCATAGCCCGTCAAATGCAGCGCGCCGTGCACTGTCAAATGTGCGTAGTGGGCGTCGATGGCTTTGCCTTGCTCGCGCGCTTCACGGTGGATCACTTGCGCGCACAGCACGATGTCGCCTTCCAGGCGTTTGGCCTTCGGTTCGTGATACACAAATGTCAGCACGTTGGTCGCATATTGCTTGGCGCGAAAACCGGCATTGAGGCGTTCGCCTTCCGCCGCATTCACCACGCGCAACGTAAGGTCAGTCGGCTGTACCAGCGCAGCATTCAGCCATCGGCGAAACTGATTGTCCGGCGGAACACCGCGCACGCGACTGGCGCGCTGAATAGTGAGGTGATGCCGACCACTCACGCGGTACTGCCGGTATTCACCAGCCGCAGTAATTTTTCGTAGGCCGCAACCGCTTCCGCGTCGCTCATTTCCATCAAGCCTTCTCCGACGTAGATCTCGACTTCGGTAAATGTCGTATCGGCCAGTTCGCGCGCGGCACCCAGCCAGATCCGGTCACTGGCGGCGAGGTGATCGCGGGCCGCTTCCCACTTTTTCGCGGGCATGTCAAAACGCAAATGCATCATATTGACTTGCGGCACATCCGGCATCAACGTGATGCCGGGCACAGAGCGAATCGCGTTGGCGAAGGCGAGCGCGCGGCGGAAGTAAGCAGGCATGCGCGCGAGCCGTGCGTCGAAGCGCATCGCCGCACTCGCAACGGTCGGGTATTGCTGGTAAATCTGTCCCCCATGGCGGATCTGCCAATCGCGCGCCTCGGCAATGAAAGCCTTGTCGCCCAGCAGCATCGCCCCGGCGATCGCACCGATCCCTTTGTAAAACGACACATAGACCGAATCGAACAACGCAGCGATGTCGGCATAACTTTGTTCCGGGTAATGCGCGATAGCCTCCCAAAGGCGCGCGCCATCGAGATGCAGGCGGGTGGAACGCCCGGCCGTGATCTCGCGTTGCTTTAGCAGGTCGTCCCACGGCGGCAATTTGCCGCCGACTTCGCGCATGGGCAATTCGATGACGATCGACGCCAACGGCACGTCAAGACGCTTCAAATCCTGCGCAAGAATCGGCTCGTCGTCATCGCCGAGAAAGTGACTGCGCAGGCCATGTAATCTTTTGTAGGCGAGCTTCTCGTGCAACTCCAGATGTGCAGTGCGGTGCATGCCGAAATCGAGATTGTGCGAGCGATCAGCCCAAATTTTTAGCGCGATCAACGTGGCCATTTTGCCGCTGGGCATGAATAGCGCCGCAGGTTTACCGAGCAGCGCGGCGACCTTTGCCTCGAAGTCGCTGATCAGCTTGCCCGTGCCATAACTGTCAATGTCATATTCATTCGCCGACATCCAATCGGCGATGGCGAACAATTCATTCTGCGGCCGTGGTGCAGGATGCCCGGAGACAACATGGTTGCATTGACGTTTGAGCTTGGCGCGGGCGAGCGCTGAGGGTGTGGCGGGCATCAGCGGATCTTTCGGTGATGTGCTTCATAGGCCGTGACAATCGTCTGCACCAGGGGATGGCGCACCACATCGTTGGCCTGAAAAATGGTGAAACCGATGCCGCGAATGCCGTGCAGCACATTGCGCGCATCGATCAATCCGCTTTGCGTACCATGTTTCAAATCTACCTGGGTGACGTCGCCGGTGATGACGGCTTTGGTGCCGAAGCCGATGCGGGTCAGGAACATTTTCATTTGCTCGGGCGTGGTGTTTTGCGCTTCATCGAGGATGATGAACGAATGATTCAAGGTTCGGCCACGCATGAACGCGAGGGGTGCCACTTCGATTTGCTGGCGCTCGAACATTCGGTTTACCTTGTCGAAACCGAGCAATTCATAAAGCGCATCGTACAAGGGCCGCAGGTAAGGATCAACTTTTTGCGACAAATCGCCGGGCAGGAACCCCAATTTTTCACCGGCCTCCACGGCGGGTCGCGTGAGCACAATGCGTTTCACCAGATCGCGCTCGAACGCATCCACCGCGCAGGCCACCGCAAGATACGTTTTGCCGGTGCCGGCCGGGCCCACGCCAAAGGAAATATCGTGGGTTTGAATTTGTTTGATGTACTGGGCTTGATGTTCGGTGCGTGCGCGCAGATCCGCGCGGCGCGTATGCAAGGCGATGTCGTCGTCGTAGGGCGTCACGTTTATGGCCACCGCCTTGCCCTCGCGCGCCTGATTCTGCACGTGGGTCATTTCGACGATGCCAAGCTGGATTTCTTCCACCGACAAATCGTTGTGCGCCTTCGCATAAAAACGATTCAGCACCTTGGATGCGAGATCAATTCGCTCGCGACCGCCGGTGAGTGAAAATTTTTCGCCGCGCCGTGCAATCGCGATATCCAGCGCGGCTTCAATCTGGCGAATATTCGCGTCGAGTGCGCCACATAGCGAGGCCAGGCGGCGGTTATCGACGGGGGTGAAGGAAAATTCGAGCGTGGGTGCCTTCTTCATGTTTTCAGGCGGCGATGGATTCCGCGGTGACGATTTCTCCGCGTAACGTGTAATGGCTCACGCCGGAAATCAACACCTCGACAAACTGTCCCACCAGACGCGATGCATGCTCGCCATGCACCGGGAAATTCACCACTCGATTGTTATCCGTGCGCCCCATCAATTCATGCGTGTCCTTTCGTGAAACGCCTTCGACCAGCACTCGTTGCGTGGTCCCCACCATTGCGTTCGACGCTGCGTGCAATTGCGCATCAAGCAATTTTTGCATGCGTTGCAGGCGCTTCAGTTTTATCTCGTAAGGTGTTTCATCGACGAGATTTGCGGCGGGTGTTCCCGGCCGGCGTGAATAGATGAACGAGAAGCTGCCGTCGAACTGGATGTCTTCAATCAGTTTAAGCGTGGCATCGAAATCGGCCTCGGTTTCGCCTGGAAAGCCGACGATAAAATCGCTGGAAATGGAAATATCCGGGCGCACCCCGCGCAAGCGCCGAATGATGGATTTGTATTCCATCGCCGTGTAATTTCGCTTCATCGCGGCCAGTACGCGATCGGCACCCGATTGCACCGGCAAGTGCAATTGCGAGACCAGCTTCGGCAATTTGCCGTAGGCATCGATCAGACGTTGCGTGAATTCGAGCGGATGGGATGTGGTGTAACGGATGCGCTCGATGCCCGGAATCGCGTGAACCGCGGAAAGCAGCAGTGCAAAGTCAGCCTCAATGGCGCCACCGTCGCCATCGGACATTTCACCCAGATACGCATTCACGTTTTGCCCAAGCAACGTGACTTCTTTCACGCCCTTTGCGGCGAGTTCATGGATGTCTTTGATCACGCTCTCAAACGATCGCGAAATTTCCTCGCCGCGGGTGTACGGCACCACGCAAAAGCTGCAATATTTCGAGCAGCCTTCCATGATCGACACAAACGCCGTCACGCCTTCCACGCGCGCGGGTGGCAGATGATCAAATTTTTCGACTTCGGGAAACGAAATATCGACTTGCGATTGGCCACTTTTGCGTTTCGCCTGAATCATCGCGGGCAGGCGGTGCAATGTCTGCGGGCCGAACACCAGATCGACATAGGGCGCGCGTTTGACGATGGCCGAGCCTTCCTGCGAGGCCACACAGCCGCCGACGCCGATCAGCAAATCCGGATTCGCCGCTTTCAATTCGCGGATGCGCCCCAAATCGCTGAATAATTTCTCCGACGCCTTCTCGCGCACCGAGCACGAGTTGTAGAGAATCACATCCGCGTTTTCCGGTGTTGCAGTTTTCTCAAAGCCTTCGAAGGCGTGGAGTACATCGGCCATTTTGTCCGAGTCGTACTCGTTCATCTGGCAGCCGAAGGTCTTGATGAAGACCTTCTTGGGTAGGGCAGGAGCGGTCATTTTTCTTTCCTGGAAACGGGGGATAGCCCGGGCAGGTTTAACTACCGTTGTGTAATAAATAAGCTTGGCGAGACTTGCCTTTTTTTGGATTTCCGGTAGCCAGTCCCAGATTCAAACGCAGAAGCCTCGGATTACGATGGGTTGTCTACCCATTGCCGCTGCTATCGATTTTAAACCGATTGATACTTCACGGCGCGGAAATGAATATCACATTTTCTTTATTTTCGAATAGAACCCACTCACGCGCAGCTTGATCGTCACGTTGCTGTCGGTCGGATTCTTCCAGTACCAACCATGGGTACCTGTGAACGGTGCTTTCAAGGAGCCGCCCGATTGCGTGGCAGTGCCCTTGTGAAATGACAGGAACGCGCCCTCAGGCCCCGCCGCCGGTTCACCGTGAAAGTCAAATTTGATGTTTGCGCCGCCGGCATCCCAAGAAAATACCAGGAACTCACCTTCGGCGAGATCGGTTTTGTATTCAACTTGACCTTTGGGTGCCAACTTAACTTCGATTTCATCGACGCGCATTGGCATCTTTGAGATCGTCCCGTACGGTTCGGCTGCCTTGACCGTGGTGGCGGTCGCAATCGGCGCAGCGGTGACAGCAACAATAGAGGCTTCAGAGGGAATCACGGCATTGGCCCCACTACTCGCGTCTACGACCGCCATCTTGCGTTCGCCCATCGACGTCAGGCCAAGGACTCGCCCAAAACCTGTCCAGTCGATCCCATATTCCGCCGGCAACACAACCATTACCAGCAGCACTGCGGAAATGGCTATGGCCCAAAGGCTTGCCTTTCCCGGTGTTCCCGCGAACTCAATTGGAGTGCCTGCTGCGTTGGGCGCATTTGCGTCGTGTGCCATGTTTTATCTCATTACTTGATCAGGAAAAAACCGGTGAGTTGAAATCCGATCAACACGAAGCCTGCCGCCATGATCGCGGTATTGGCGACATATGCGTTTCGCCCAAACGAATGCGATCGGCGCAAATATGCCATGCCAATCAGCATGAACGTCAATGCAATGAGTTGTCCCGCTTCGACGCCGACATTGAACGCGATGATGTTGGCGATCAACCCGTCCGGCGAAATCGAAAACTCTTGCAGCTTGGCAGCAAGCCCGAATCCATGCGCCAGACCGAACACCAGCACCGCCGCCCGCGTATCGGGCTGAAATCCAAACCAGCGTTGGTAGGCGTTCAGATTGTCGAGCGCCTTGTAGACCACCGACACGCCGATCAGCGCATCGATCAAGAACGGGTTGGCATGTACGCCGGCGAGCACCCCAAACAATAGCGTCGTGCTGTGGCCAATGGCGAACAGCGTCACATACAGCGCTACATCGCGCATCTTGTAGAGAAAAAATATCACGCCCAGCAGAAAAAGCAGATGATCGTATCCTGTCACCATATGCTTGGCACCAAGATAGGCAAAGGGAATGAGCTGCGTCCCGGACGATTGCTCGATGAAAATTTTATCGCCGTCGGCCACGCCGTGGCCCCAAGCGAAGCCGCAGGCGAGCAGCAAAAAACCGCCCAACAGGAATGCTTTTGCCTTGACGGCAATTTTCAGGAGTGACATGACTTTTGCCTGGGGTTGTAACGTGGAGAGGCTACTTGGCGACCATGACGAGTATTCCGATGTCGCTTGTCCCCAACTCGAAAGAACCTACCAACTCTCATCGATCTTTGCCCTGCCGCGGAAGTGAATCACCTTGTCTCCGTAGAGGGGATCATAGTAGTGTCCACCCTCCTTGTAGTCCGCATTCCAGAGTTTGGTGCCGTCCTTACCGAGGCGATACAAGAACGGTGACAAGTGAAGTCTCTCCAAATGCCATCGGCCTTCTTTTCCGGAAGGAATCTCCTCGCCCTTGCCGTACAGCATGAGTCCGCCTTCCGCAAACACTTCATGCGCGGGATCGGTTGTCATATATTCATGGCTGACATTCATCACTTTGTGGCCGATTTCATGCGCGACCGTGCGACGGAATCGATCGGGCCGCGTCAAGTTAGTGATGGTGATGATGCCCCTGAGCGCGGGAGGCAGGGTGTTGTAGTAGGAATATGTTGGGAATGACAAACCACCCGTCCTCACTGTTTTCATGGTCCAGTTGCGGCCATCGGATACTTCCAGGAAAGGATAAAAGACATCCTGAAGTACGATCAGGTAAATGGTTCTGGGATTGTCCGGATGGGGCTCGACAATGCTTTGAAACGCGCTTCTGGCCAACGGCGTAAGTTCGGATGGATGGCGTCGCATGTGTTCGTACGTATTGACGTACTCGGTATCCGGCACGCCGGGTACCTCATTGGCTTGAATGGCGAGGTATTTGGGGTGTACCTCGCCGGCCTTTACCCAAAGCAGGTTGATCTGCACGCCTGTGGGTTTGAAGATTTCCTTGGCGGCCTCGATGCTCTGCAGCATGCGCTCCAAGGTGACTTTCTTGAATGCCGGGTCAAGATTGGAGGGGACGTACACGCCCACATCCATCGTTGGCTTGCCCACGACCACATCCTTGTTGAAGGCCGCGATATCGATTGTATCTACGACCTTCCACGCGACCCTCCTGGTCTCGATGGACGGCAACGACTCGATTCCCGCCCGGTGCTGCGCGCAGCCGGACAAAATGATCGTCGCGAGCAAACAACAAAAAATTTTCATGGCCCGGCACCTCATCAATACTTGATGTTCTTCAGCACCTCGTCGAATTTCGGGTTGACCGACTTCGCGAACACGATCGCCGGATGGTCGGGTTTCAGCGCGTTATAGTAGAACGGCTCCCCGCCCGCTTTCTGCTTTTCTACGTCGGCTTTCATCTTCTTGATGCCTTTCAAGAATGGCTCGTACGCTTCACCCTTTTTCTTGGTCTTCACCACCAACAGGAATGCGCCCTCCTGAAACGGCGCCTCCCAGCCGGTGGGCATGTTATCGCCGAATCTGAACAGCGAGCCGGCCTCCATCACGTGGCGTTTGCCTTCACTGGCCAACACCCATTTTCCGCGCACGGTGTAAATAATGCTGCCCGTCGTGTGCGGGTGCTCCGACAAAAACATGCCCGGCTTCAACTCAATAAAAAATGCCCGTGTCTGCTCGGCGAATAGCAGCGGCCCAAAGACGCCCTCGTGGGTGAGTACGCCGACCGACTTGATCGCATCTTCGATGTTCGGGATGATCTCCACGTTCTTGGCAAGCTGAATGAACTCGGGCGAGACGGCGGTTGCGGCGACGGTTTTCTTTTCAAGGATGACCGCCTTGGCAGCCGCGCCGTGAGGCTTGTCGCCGTGGTCGTGCGAGTGTTTTTCTTTGGTCGCGTTTTGGGCACCCACGCAAATGGGCATCAGAAGCAGTAACAGGGAAATGGCGAGCTTCATCATTGAATCCTTTCATTGACGTGATTGAGGAACGGCTTTGCAAATTGCATTGATGCTCAAATCTTGAAATCATCGAACGCGACCCGCGCATTATCGATGCCCAACTCCTTGAGCATCGCCCGCGTCGCGGCCAGCATCACCGGCGGGCCGCAGACGTAAAAATCGCATGCGCGAAGGTCGGGATGCGTGCTCAGCAAGTCTTGGTGCGCAACCTCATGAACCAGGCCGGTCGGCAAACTTTCCGCCGCCGCCATGTCTTTGCCGATATCGGACAACACCAACTGCCACTTAAAGTTTGCGAACCGTGCCGCAAGTTGCCGCATCTCATCGACGTAAGGCGCATCCCGCAGACTGCGCGCGCCATACCAAAAATGGATCGGCTCTTGCGCCCCACCCTCCAACAGCGACCGGATCATCGCGCGCAGCGGTGCCATGCCGGCACCGCCGCCAATAAAGATTTTCTCTCTGCCGCCGGGCTGGATCGCAAAATCGCCGAATGGCCCGCTGAAGCGAACGATGTCGCCCACCTTCAGGCCGTACAAATAGGCCGAACCCAATCCCGGGGGACAGTCTTTTTGCGTTGGCTGTCCGCGCATGAACCGCGCCAGCAGAGTGAGATGGCCGCCCGTCTGATCGACCGGACAAGACAACGAATACGAGCGGCGCAACGCGGATTTGTTGCGCCACGGATTGGAGAGTTCCAGCGAAGCCCAGTCCTCTTCATGCTCCTTGGGAATGTCGATTTGTTGTCGACTCATCGCGTATTCGGGGACATGTATCTGAAGGTACGCGCCGGGCCGCCATTGGGGTGAAGCCTTGAATTCGGGGGCCAACACAATTTCCCGCAGAAAAGGCGTCACGACGCGAACACCCGCGACGCGTGCGCGGTGTTCGGCCCAACATTCGTCGCCGCCGTTGACCTCGATGTCCAGGTTTCCATCGATCTTGAGATTGCACGCCAAACGATGCCCCGCGCTTATTTTGTTTGCAGCCAATTGGGCTCGGTCGGCACTGGTAGGCGGCGGCGCGCTCCCCATCACCCGCACGGTGCACAGTCCGCAATTCTGGCCGCCGCCACAGTTCGAGGGCAATTGCAATCCCATGCGCGCCAACGCCAGAAAGACCGTATCGCCGCTGGGCGCGAGCAAGGTCCGCAGCCGATTGCCATCCGGCGCATACACCTGCAGTTCGCGCCGCCCGCGCCAAGTCTGCGGAACAAGTTCGGCGAGCCGGAAGCTGGTGATCAGCAACCACGTGCCGGTGAGTGCGAGCCAGAGTCCACCGATGGCGGTGCTGACCACGAGCACATTGTTGAAGTCCTTGCGCTCGACATAATCCATGATGTGCAACATCCAGAAAAAATCGAATAAGCGCCAGGATCTGTTGCGGTGTTCCAGCACGTCGCCTTGCGCCGACAAATAGACGGTGGTGTCTTCCGCGTCCGAGAATTCTACGCGCCAAACTTTGCCTTTGTGCGCCCGTGTTTCAAGCGAGGGCTCCACCCATTCGGCCTTCCCGGGACGACCCGGCCCAGTGTAGGACGCCACGGCCAGCCGCCCCGCCAACTCGGCGGAAAGTTCAACGTCTTTCCCATCGATGGCATCGATCATCGTGATGCCTTTCTCGCCGGCGAGGCGATAAATCGGCTGATTGAAAATCCATGCGGTCGAGATGCTGTGAACCGGGGCAGCGGTTTTGGCGAGCACGTCGCTGGCGGACAAGGTATTCGCCGGCCACAGCGGCTTGCCCGGTGACGCCGCCCGAAACTCGCGCCCCTTGACCCGCTCCGCGTCAAGCAGGCTCATCACCAGCCCGCTGCACATCCACAGCACCAATTGCAGCCCGATCAGCAGACCGATCCAGCGGTGAATCTTGCGCATCCAGGGCGTCATCATGCCGCGCTCCGCCGGCGAAAGCTGTAGAACACGAGCCAGGCCCCGCTCAATGCGAACACTAGTCCTAGACCCGCCGCGGCGCGCAGCAGTGTGTTGTTGACGTCCGTGCGGCTGTCGTAATCCATGATGTGCAACATCCACAGGAAATCGAACCAGCGCCAGAGCGTGTGGC
>JAYTUX010000364.1:0-4683 GCA_043744315.1 Betaproteobacteria bacterium
GTGTAGTAACCCGCCACAGCCGACAAATAACTCTTGGGATCGAACGGCTCGTCGGCGTCCTTCATCAATTGCGCGACTGGCTTGATCGCCCCCTTGGCGGACATCATGGTCGCGGTGCCGACTTCGAAGACTTGCAAAATATGCGGCGCGTTTCCGGCGCGAAAGGCGGCGATAGCAGCGGTCATCGACTCCGGATACTGGCCTTTGAAAATCGGCACGACTTTGTAGTCTTTTTGTGTCGCATTGAATTTGGTGGCGAGATCGCCGACCCTGTCGCCCAGCGCACCGGTCATGGAATGCCACATCTGAATTTCCGTCTGGGCGTAAGCGCTGCCCGTCGCGGCGGCGATGGATACGACCGCAGCGGCAATGCAAATGTGGCGGAATGAAAGCGGCGAAGACTTCGACATTTGTTTCTCCTCGTTGACAAAATTGCGGAATGCGTTCCGCGTATTGGGCTCTTCTTGCTGGTTGGCGTTGGTTGCATTGCGCCGACCATTTTATTCTTCCGTTGTGACGGTTACTTTACCGAAATTATCGTCGCCTTGGTGCGTTTCACGTGTCTATCATGCAATCCCCTGCCGATCGTCGGCTGATTTGAGACGGGATCTAGCCGCCCGACAATGCGGCAACAATCAACACCTGATCACTGCTCTTTAATGGCGCGTTCAATGACCGCTCCAATTCAGCGTTCACAAACAGCTTGATATGCGGGCGCACCACGTCCTGCTCGTCGATCATGCGAAAACGGATGCCGGGAAATTGCCGGTCAAGGTCGCGCAGCAATGCATCGAGCGTATCGCCCTGCCCATCTACCTCTCGCGCACCGTTGGTATATTCGATCAAGGGCGTCGGCAAGCGCACTTTCACTTTGTGTAGGCCTCCACCGAATAGATGTGCGGCAGGTGCAGCATCAGGCAATGCCATTGCGCCCCTTCATCGAAACTTGCCCAAACCTCGCCGCAAGTCGCGCCGAAATAAACGCCGATTGGGTCTGCCTGATCGACGCTCATCGCCTGGCGCTTCACCGTGAACCACGCTTGCCCGGCGGGTAAACCCTTGGCCTGACGCTGCCAGCTTTTACCCGCATCCTGCGACCGATATACCGCCGGTTTGCCAGCGACCGACATGCGCGGCCACACGCTGGTCCCGTCCATTGGAAACACCCACAGCGTCTTTGGATCGCGCGGATGCAGCGCCACGGGAAAGCCGATATCACCGACCTCTTTCGGCATGTTGTCGCCGATGCGATGCCATCGATTTTCAGAACGGTTGAGTTTGTAAATGCCGCAGTGATTTTGCTGATACATCACATCCTTCGCATTGGGATGCATGCGGACACAATGCGGATCATGGCCCCATTCGGCATTTGGATCCGGCAGAAAATCGGCTGCGCAGCCGCGATTGAGCGGAGCCCACGTCTCGCCGCGATCACGGCTCTCGAAAACGCCGCCGCTGGACATGCCGACAATCAGGTGTTTCGCGTCGAACGGATCGACATTAATGGAATGCAAGGTCGCTCCGTCAGGCGGCGCTTCCTGCGAGCCACCCAACCATTTCGAGCGATCCGGATGCAGGTTGTAGCCATCTACCCCGCGCCAGTTCACGCCATCGTCGTCAGAGCGAAACAAGCCGTGCGGCGAGGTTCCGGCATACCAGACTTTTGGCTCCGAAGCGTGCCCCGGCGTGAGCCAGAATACGTGTGCGACCGACCAGCCGTAGTCGGCATTGTCTTGCTTGGCAAACGCAGGCGGCGTGGCCGCCTCTTTCCATGAATTGCCGGCGTCCGTGGAGCGAAACACCGTCGGCCCGAGATGACCTGCACGCACCGCCGCGAGGATGGTACCGGTTGCAGGGTTCATGACCGCATGATTGACGATCTGGCCGTGAAACTGCGGCATATTGCCTTCCACTCGCCACTTCTCGCGCTTCCTGTCGCCGCGCAGGATGAAGAGGCCTTTGCGTGTGCCGACGAGCACGGTAGTGTTTGCCGCGCGTCTCGATTGGGTCGCCATGATTGATTTCTCCTCTTGGTTGATCAACGAGTGACGGGAAGCGAATGGTCCCGAAAAATATTCTACCCGCGTACCGTCTGAAGCACACCGCCGGAAACAGGCCGGGCCGTATCGTCGATTGCAATCGCGTGCTGCACCGCCTTAATTGCGGCAGCCGCTTCATTGCGGGTACGGGCGTGAATCATTGCCAGGGGGTCACCGGCAGCCACCGACGCACCGATTGCGACAATTTCACTCAATCCCACCGAGTGATCGATTGCCGCCGCCGCAAACAGACGTCCGCCGCCCAAGCCGACCACCGCCATGCCCAGCGCACGCGTATCGATGGCGGAAATAAAACCCGCACGCGGTGCCGGTACGGACATGATTACGTCTGCGTGTGGGAAGTATTTGTCGGGTTTGGAGGCAAGATCGATCGGGCCACCTAATGCCGCTACCATCCGTCCAAATATTTCCAAGGCGCGGCCACTATTGAGCACCCGCGTGAGTGCATGTCTCGCAGTGGACGCATCGGCAAATAAACCGCCGCTTTGCAATATTTCTGCGCTCAATGCCATGGTGATTTCGTGGAGCCGTGCGGGACGCGATGCGCCGGCGAGGTAGTCGAGCGCGCAACGCACTTCGATGGCATTGCCCGCGCATGGCGCCAGCGGTTCGTTCATGTCGGTCAGCAGCGCGGTTGTTTTCATGCCAGCACCGTTGCCGACCGAGACGATGCTGTTGGCGAGTTCGGTCGATTTCTCAATCGTCGGCATGAACGCGCCTGAGCCGACTTTGACATCCATCACGAGCGCATTCAACCCCGCGGACAATTTCTTGGAGAGAATCGACGCCGTGATCAACGGTATCGATTCAACCGTCGCCGTCACATCGCGTGTCGCATAGAAACGTTTGTCGGCGGGGGCAAGCTCAGCGGTTTGGCCAATAATGGCGACGCCAACGTCGGCGACGACTTGTTGAAATTCCTCGATCGATATATCGGTTCGGTAACCGGGAATCGAGTCGAGCTTGTCGAGCGTGCCGCCAGTATGACCCAAGCCGCGCCCGGAAATCATTGGCACAAAGCCGCCGCACGCGGCCACCATTGGCCCCAGCATCAACGACACCACGTCACCCACCCCGCCCGTCGAATGCTTGTCCACCACCGAGCCAGCGAGATTAAATTGTTGCCAGTCGAGCACCCGGCCCGAGTCGCGCATCGCAAGCGTCAGTGCAATGGTTTCGTCCGGCGTCATGCCGTTGAAATAGGTCGCCATCGCGAACGCGGCAATCTGACCTTCGGTGACGGAATCGTCGGCGATGCCGCGAACGAATGCGTCGATTTCATCCGTCGAAAGACGTAGACCGTCACGTTTTTTGCGGATGAATTCCTGCGGGATGAACATGTTCAGTACTTCATGCTGAGGAAGATCCCGGCAATGGTGGCACTCATCAGATTAGACAATGTCGCCGCGACGACCACCCGCAAGCCCAGCCGCGCGACATCGCCGCGCAATTGCGGCGCGATCGAGCCGAAGGCGCCGGCAAGAATCGCGATCGAGGTGAAATTGGCGAATCCGCACAACGCAAACGAAACGATGGCCAGCGTGCGCGGATCGATCACGGTCAATCCCGCGGCAAGCACCTTCGCTTCGGGTTGAAGATAAGGTGCAAGGCCGACATAGGCAACGAACTCGTTCAGAATCATTTTCTGACCGATAAGATTGCCCGCGAACGCTGCGTGTTCACTGGTGACGCCGAGCATATAGGCGAGTGGCGCAAAGGCTTTTCCGAGCAACGTTTCCAGCGTCACGCCGGCAAACCCCATCCAGCCGGCGATCCCGCCGATCATGCCATTCAGCAATGCGATCAGGCCGATAAACGCGAGCAACATCGCCCCCACATTCACGGCAATCTTGAGCCCAAGTGAGGCACCACTCGCCGCCGCTTCGATGACATTGGCCGGGCGTTTTTCTTCGAACTCGAAGCGGTCAAAGCGAATCTCGGAGGCCTCCGTGCTCGGGTAGATCAACTTCGCGAACAACAGGCCACCGGGAATGGCCATGAATGATGCCGCGACCAGATATTCGACCTTGACGCCAAGACCTGCATAGCCCGCGAGTGCCGCACCGGCGACGCTCGCCATGCCGCTGGTCATGATGCAAAACAGTTCTTGTCGCTTGAGTTGGCTCACGAACGGTTTTGCGGCGGCGCCCATCTCGTTTTGGCCGAGAAAAATCGTCGTCACCGCGCAGAACGATTCGATCTTCGACACGCCCAGCAATTTCTGAAAAATCATGCCAAGAATGGTGATGATCCAGCGCATGATGCCCAGGTAATACAACACTGCGATCAATGCCGTGACAAAAATGATCGACGGCAATACCCGCAACGCGAAAATGAATCCGCCGCCACCAAATACCTCGAACATTTTGTTCGACACCAATCCGCCGAAGAGAAATTCGGTGCCTTTGAAACCGAACTCCAGGACGTGCGTGACGCCATTGGCGATGCCGCCGAGAATATCCTTGCCGATCGGCACAAACAATACGAAGGCACCAATCGCCATCTGCACCGCGAGTGCGGCGAGCACCGTGCGCCAGCGGATCGCACTTCGATTGTATGAAAGCAGGAACCCGATCAGCACCAGAATGCCAACGCCGATGAGACTGCGGATTGACTCCGTCAT
>JAYTUX010000365.1:0-17046 GCA_043744315.1 Betaproteobacteria bacterium
CCGTCCGGGTTGTAGCGAATAATCACGCTGTCCGTACCAGATAAGCAGGAGCCACCGCAATTCCGGCGGCCCGCGACGAGGATCTTGCCGTCGGCCATCACCTGCAGTGGGCCGAAAAAATTGGTGCTGGGCCCGATCGAGGTCGTCACCACACCGGCCGTGCCGAACAGCGTATCAGGCGTTCCATCCGGGTTCAAACGAACCAGTACCCCCTGATAGGTACCGCTGCCTGAGGCCCGCTCGGTACGTGACGTCAACAGAATTTTTCCGTCACTTTGCACGCGCATGTTGCGTGCATTATCTTCAAGGTTGGTCGCCGCGACGTTGACGCGACCGCCGGTTCCCCAACTGGTATCGATTGCGCCGCTGGTCGTGAGCTTATAGACGGCGATATCGCGGGCACTGCCGACGCCGTACGAATACATCACGAAAATCTTTCCATCCGCAGCGAAGCGCGTGCGAATGAGGCTTTGTGTGTTCGCGAGTTGGATAACATCCGGCACCACGACATCCGCCCTCCCGGCATTCCCAAAGCTGGCATCCAGGCTGCCGTCGGCATTCAAGCGGACCAAGCCCATTTTGTTATTGTTCACCGGGTCCGTGTTGCCGGTGGCGAGCATGCGGTCGTCCGCATAGATCTCCAGACGCATGAACCCCAAATTGGCTACCACCGTACTGCCGCCGATACCAAAAGTGGTATCGACCGTGCCATCGGAGAGCAGACGGGTGATGACCATGTCCGGGTTGGGTGCCCCGGTGGTCGCGGAAGCGAACGCCACGATCACTTTGCCGCTGGACAGAACATACAAGCCCGCCGTACCGTTAAAGAAAGCATTCGTCGCAGCGGGTGCTAGCCGCACATACCCCGCGCTGCCCCAGGTCGTATCCAGCGTGCCATCGGCATTCAGCCGGGCAACACCGGCCACCGCAATGCCATCCTCGACCGCCTTGCGCGCCCACATAAGCGCGATGACCTTGCCATCGGACTGCAAGGCGAGCCGATCAACGAATTCAGTGCCATACGGCCCAAACGAGACGAACGCTTTGCCCGCTCCGCCGGGAGACGTGCCAGTGCCAAACGATGCGATCAGGCTGCCGTCGGTGGCCGGGTTTTCGGCGATACCGTAGAGCAGGAACGGAATCGATGGCGACTGGATCGGGAACGGGGAATTATGGTTGATGTTCAATGTTTGATTGGTGATGCCGGCCGCGGTGGGTGCATAGTTGATGGAGAGTTGGCAACTGCCTCCTGCGACGATGGATCCGCCGCAGGTGCTGCCGACACTCATCGGCGCGGATACACCCGTGAAGTTAAAGGTCGCCACAGCGGACCCAAAATTGCGCAAGGTCAGGACAATGGTTCGAGAGGTGCCAATGGCCTGATTGCCGAAGGTGATTTCACGTGTGGTTTGCTGGGTGTAGAAGGTCGGATACGCGGGCACCATGCCGGGGAAATTCGCCACCGCCAGCGCAGATTGCCCACTCTGGATGCCGTAACCACTGAGGCTGACCGCGACACCCGACACCGGGCCGGCGGTCAACAAGGTGTCGGTTGAAAAACCGCCGAAATTTGGCGTGAAGTTGACATTCACCGTACACGAGGCGCCGGCCGCGAGCGTCAGCGGCGCGAGTGGGCAATCGTGACTCTGAATATTAAAATTATCCTGATTGGAAAAGCCGAACGCGACGATGGATGCCGGCGTCGCGGAAATATTGGTGATGGTGACCGCTTTGCCCGGACTGGTCGTGTTCACCGTTTGATAGCCCAAAAACACCCGCGAAAAAATGCCCGGTGCCTCGGTGATGGTGGCGGACAAGGCCACCGACGGCGGAGGGCCCGCAGTGTTGTGCGTATACATGCCGTTTTCAAGCGCGAGCGACATCACGGCGGAAGAATCAGCGGCCACGCCAAAGGAGCGGATGTCACTGCCATTCAATCCGCCTGAATACGGCGTGAACGATGTGCCGCCGTCGGTTGACAACCATACGGCCGGATTGCCGACGTTCGCGGAAATACCAGCATAAATATCGCCGTTGGCCAACACGCGCACTTGCGATGCGGCCTGACTGCCTAGAATCTTGGTCCAGGTGTCCCCACCGTTGGTGCTCTTGTGTATGCCGGACGATGTCGTCAGTGTGCCGTTGGCATTGGCGTGATTGTTGGCGATATACAGCTCTTGTGAATTGCCAATACGCACGCGTGCAGCGTTGACCGGCAGCAGCGAACCGCCGCTATCAGTGGCCGAATACTTGAGCGTCCAACTCGCGCCGCTGTCGATTGACTTGTACAGGCCGGCATCGGTGGCTGCATAGACAATCGCAGAATTGTTAGGATCCAGCGTCACCGTATTGATCGATCGCGCATCCGCCGTGGCAAGCCCGTTATTGGATGCCAGCCAATTGGTACCACCGTCGGTGCTCTTGAAAACGCCGGCCGCATCGCTCAGCCCAAGATAGAGAATTTGCGAATTGCTGGCGTCGATTGCCAGACGGCTGCTTTGCCCGATCATGCTTGGCAGGCCGTTGTTGATCGCGCTAAACAATGCCCCGCTGTTGGTGCTTTTGAAAATACCGCGATTGCTGGTGGTGACGTATAAAACCGCCGGATTGGTCTGATCCTGATACGCGGCACCTTCGATGGTATTGCCGGTGACGCCTGTATCGAGCGGGCTGCAGCCGGCGCTACAGTCACCATAGACGTAGCCAATCTGGTAAAGCGTCGGCCCAGTCACATAGGCTTTGTACGGCGTATCGCGATCATGAGTGATGGCGTTGATGCGGCCGCCGCCACCGTTGTAATTCACCCCGTTCACTTGATTGGTATTGGCGGTCAGATTGACCTGACTATCGACTGCCTTTCCCACGCCGTCGATCGTACCGAAGTAGTAAGTTGGGGTACTCGCGCCGGCAACGGGCGTGACGGTGCGCGCGAGCTGCGTGCGGTTGTCGTTCGCGGTATTGGCCCACGGCGCCCAATTGAGGCCGCCATCGATGGTTTTATAAACGCCTTGCTTGTCGAGCCCGATGTAGATCGCGGTATTGGACTCTTTCTGAATTCCCCCCATTGCCGCAAATCCGGCGGGCAGGTTGGCATTGTTCAACGTCCACGTGGCACCGGTATCGGTCGAGCGATAGATGCCGCTGCCATGGACGTACGCCATCAGATTGATCGGCGTTATGCCAGCCATTGGAGCAGCAGAGGTGAATTGAACGTTGAACGCGTTGAGGGTTCCATTGGGTGCAGTAATGTTGGTGTTTGCGCTCGCCCATGTCACACCCGCATCGATGCTTTTGAAAATCCCGTAATTGCTGGTGGCAAGGAACCAGGTATTCGAGGGGACGTCCCGCAACAATGAGGAAACCGCGACATCGTCGGGCAGCTTGGTGATACCCACACCATTACCGAGACGGTTCCAGGTGGCACCATCGTCGATGCTTTTGTATAAGCCGCTGTTGTTGCGGCAAGACGTTCCGACGATGAGCGTGCGCGGCATGGTGGCGTCAAAATTGAACGAACGAATGTTTGCGCAGCCCAGCGCAGATGCGCCGCCTCCATTTATTGCTGTCCACGTCGCGGCGGCATTGGCATCCGAGGTCTTGAATAGACCCGCGCCGTCGGTGCCGGCATAGAGGGTATTGATGTCAATGGCCGACAGTGTCCTGGCTTGCACCACCGGCAGGGCGTTATTGATTTTTTGCCAGACGGTCGTTTGGTTGCCTGTATCAGTGACCTTGTACACACCGTCGGTCAGCGTGCCAACGTATAGCGTATGGGTGCCTGCCGCGGGAGTGTTGGCGAAGGCAAAGACATTGCGAATGTAAGGATCGGTTGCGACGCGATAAGTCCACTGTGCGTCGGCAATCTGAACGTGCCCGAACGCCGCCAGAAACACGAACACGGAGAAATTCACTAAGCGGAAAATGCGGGATGGCACCATGTGGAATTCTCCGGTGGACAACAATGCTTTCGCGGAAACACCGTCGCCGACCATTCGTTCGGTGGCTGTGATATTTGCCTCGTGACCAAGTATTCTGCGCCGAAATGAGCTGGCTTGCGCATCAGGATCAATGGGTGTGGCATCACGCTCGGGACGCGAACGCGCTCGGTACCAGCGGACATTAAATTTGCCCAGGTTAGCCGAAAAGGTCAAGCACTGGCGAGGCGTTTCAGGCGAAAGCGCTCCGAAAGGCCCGCCAATGCTTGACTTTTACATTCTGGTGGGCCATTGATCCGGCAACCAAACAAGTTGAATCACTTCCTTCCCCCGCGCTGGCGGGGGCCCAAGTTTTGCGCTACGGCACGAATGGACTTGGGTCCCCGCCTATGCGAAGAAAGATCGAGTTTTCATGCTGACTCACTTCCTTCTCGCGCGAACGGTGTTTGAGCGAACCGCGTCCGTTCAAAATGCGTCATCGGGGAAATCACGACGTTCCCTGCTCAATTCGGACCGCGCTATGCGATACGTTCCGCAATGAACTGCTTCACCGCCATCGCATCCGCATCCATCACCTCAAACTTTTGCGCCAGCGATTCAATGCCCTCATAACGCGCCGGCCGCGCCGGCTTTCTGCCAAGTGCTTCCACCATGCTCTCCTCGAATTTGGCCGGCAACGCGGTCTCAAGGCAGATCAACGGCACGCCTGGTTCACGTTTTTCAAGCCCCACTTTCAAGCCGTCGGCAGTATGCGTATCGATTTCAATTTTGTACTTTTGCCAAACCTCGCGGATGGTCTGGATACGATCGGCATGGTTGCTTCGCCCCGACTGAAAACCAAACCCAGACATACGTTTCCACACCTCGCCGCACTCGGCCACATTGAAACCGCCCTCATGTTCAACTTTTCGCATCAGCTCGCGCACCGCCGCCGGATCGCGCCAGAACAGGTCGTACAAAAAACGCTCGAAATTCGACGCTTTCGAAATATCCATTGACGGGCTTGAAGTTTGCACGGTCTCGGACGTTTTTCTCGGCCGGTAATTGCCGCTACGAAAAAATTCATCGAGCACGTCGTTTTCATTGGTCGCAACGATCAAATGCTTGATCGGCAGACCCATCATGCGCGCAATGTGCCCCGCCAGCACGTTGCCGAAATTACCCGATGGCACCGCAAAGGAAACCTTTTCATCGTTTGTGGCGGTGGCCGCGAAATAGCCTTTGAAGTAGTACACGACTTGCGCAACGATGCGACCCCAGTTGATCGAATTGACCGCACCGATTTTGTAGCGCGTCTTGAATTCAAGATCGTTCGACACGGCTTTGACCACATCCTGGCAATCGTCGAATACCCCGCGCACGGCAATATTGTGAATGTTGGCGTCTTGCACCGAAAACATTTGCGCCGTCTGGAACGGCGACATCTTGCCGTGCGGGCTCAGCATGAAAACCCGCACGCCCTGCTTGCCTTTCATCGCGTATTCCGCGCTCGAGCCGGTGTCACCGGACGTGGCACCGAGGATGTTGACTTCCGCATCGCGTTGGCTAAGCACATACTCGAACACGTTGCCGAGGAATTGCATCGCGATATCCTTGAACGCGAGCGTCGGACCGTTGGAAAGTTTCAGGAGATGCAGGCCCGGTTCCAGCGTTTGCAGCGGCGTGATGTCGGCATCACCGAATGCATCCACCGTGTAAGTCTTGTCGATAATTGTCTTCAACTCCGCGGCCGGAATATCGTCTGCGAATTTACCGATGATTTCATAGGCGAGCGCCGGATAGGCAAGCGGCCGCATCGCCGTCAAATCCCCAGCGCTCAGCACCGGATAGGTTTGCGGCAGGAACAAGCCACCATCGGGCGCGAGGCCTTCCAGCAGGATGTCGCAGAAGGATTTTGATTCGTCCTCTGCGGCCGAACCCGCGCCGCGAGTGCTGATGTATTTCATGCTCATGTTGTTTGCGTTTCCGGCAATCGCCAGGGTGGATTCAAACGATTCTCGCCGGCATGGAACAGACAAATGGGATTGCCGCTCGGGTCGCGCAACCGCGCCTCGCGCCACTGCCAGCGCTGGTCGGCGGGTTCGGCGTCGAACACCAGTCCCGCCGCCTGCAATTCTTTGACCACCGCATCGAGATTTTCGTTCTCGAAATAGACAACGGTGGAGGGGCACTTCGGGGCGGTGCCCAGATGCACTGAAAACGTAGCCTCACCCCGTGGGCACATGAAGCGTGCGTAGTGCGGGCTTTTGACGATCAGCTTGAGGCCCAGTGTCTGATAGAACGCAATCGCAGCGTCGACCTCCGCGACCGTCACCGTGACTTGATTCAAGCGCATGTCAATTCAGCTCTTCCAGACGTATGCGCACGACCTTCCCCGCGATCGTCGAGAGCGCTTCAATGCTTGCAATCGCGGTATTGACGTTTTTTTCCAGCGACGGATGCGTGAGGATGATGACATCCACCAGCTCTTCGCCCTCCTCCGCTTCTTTTTGCAGCATGGCGTCGATGGAAATTCCGCCGTCCGCGAGGATGCGCGTCACGTCCGCCATCACGCCGGGTTTGTCGTAGGCGCGGAGCCGCAAATAGCACCCGGTGACAACTTGCTCGATGCCTAAGATCGGCGTGTCGTGCAATTGATCCGGCTGAAACGCGAGATGCGGCACGCGGTGCTCAGGGTCGGATGTCAGCATGCGCGTGACATCGACGAGGTCGGCGACGACGGCACTGGCGGTCGCTTCGGCACCCGCGCCACGCCCGTAGTAGAGCGTCGCACCGACCGCGTCGCCCTTCACCAGAATCGCGTTCATCACGCCTTCGACGTTCGCGATCAATCGCTTCGCGGGAATCAACGTCGGATGCACGCGCAATTCGATGCCCTCCTCCGCGCGTCGCGTGATGCCCAGCAGCTTGATGCGGTAGCCAAGTTGCTCGGCGTACTTGATGTCCTTGTCGGTAAGTGGCGAAATACCTTCGGTGTAGGCTTTATCGAATTGCACCGGAATGCCGAAGGCGATCGCCGAGAGGATGGTAAGTTTGTGTGTGGCGTCGATGCCGTCGATATCGAACGTGGGGTCGGCTTCGGCGTAACCCCTGGCCTGCGCTTCCTTTAGCACCGACTCAAACGACGCACCGCGGGAACGCATTTCCGAGAGGATAAAATTCGATGTGCCATTGATAATGCCGGCAATCCACTCGATGCGGTTGGCGGTGAGACCTTCGCGTAGCGCCTTGATGATCGGCACGCCGCCTGCCACCGCCGCCTCGAAGGCGACCATCACTTTGTGTTCAAGCGCGGCAGCGAAAATTTCGGTGCCGTGTTTCGCGAGCATGGCTTTGTTCGCGGTCACCACGTGCTTGCCGTTGGTGATGGCTTTCAAAACGAGCACCTTGGTGGTCGTATCACCACCGATCAATTCGCAGACGATATCGATATCGGGATGACTTACCAGTGCGTCGGCATTGGGCAACAATTCAATACCCTTCAGCGAAAAATCGCGTGGCTTGGTCAGGTCACGCGCGGTCGCATGCGTCACACGGATTTCGCGGCCGGCGCGGCGCGAGATTTCTTCGCGGTTGCGTTTCAGGACTTCGATGGTGCCGGAGCCGACGGTGCCGAGGCCGAGCAGTCCTACGTTGATGGGTTTCATGGTGCGGATTTCTTCAGGGATTTTACGAAGTGAAACGAGGTGATGGCCATGCCTTCGCGGAAATAGAATTTGTGCGCTTGTTCGCGTTGGCAACCGGAATCGAGTGAAATGGTATCGCAGCCGCGTTCAATGGCGAGTTTCTCCATGTATTGCATGAGCATTTTTCCGACACCGGTGGAGCGATTATTCTCATCGGTGACGAGGTCATCGCAATAAAGGTCGCGGCCATTGAACGTTTTCTCCAGCATGCGAAATACAGTGAGGCCGCGCACAATGCCGTTGTCCGTGGCGACTGCCATCTCCGCGCCGCTTTTGAAGACTTCCTTCATGCGCGCAAGGTAATCGGCAGGTAAATGAGGGCGCAACTGCCGATGTACAGATTCGGCTTGAACGAGCCATTCGCGTTCGATGATGTCGGAGACCGCGTTGGTGGTGGGGATTATTTTCATGCTTGTCATCTTGTTGTCATCCTGAGCTACGCGAAGGATCTCGTTGTTGATCCGCAGTGCTTTATGCTCCGAGATCCTTCCCCCTGATCAAGTCTGGGGCTAAAGGCCGCTCAGGATGACAGCAATTATTAGTTGTACCTATTTGACGAAACCGTCTTTGCGAAACATCTCCTTGATCCCCCTCACCGCCTGCCGCGTGCGTTCCGCATTTTCGATTAACGCGAAGCGCACGTGGTCGTCGCCGTAGTCACCGAAGCCAATGCCCGGTGATACCGAAACCTTGGCGTCGGCGAGCAATTTTTTCGCAAACTCCAGCGAGCCCATTTTCCGGTAATGCTCGGGGATCTTTGCCCAGATGTACATGGTCGCCTTGGGCTTCGTTGTCACCCAACCCGCTTCAGCGAGGCCCTTATGCAGCACGTCGCGGCGCGTTTGATACTCTGCCACCACCTCCGCCACACACTCCTGCGGGCCATCCAATGCGGCGATGCTCGCGACCTGTATCGGCGTGAACGAGCCGTAATCGTGATAACCCTTGATGCGTGCCAGTGCTGACACCAGTTCCTTGTTGCCGACCATGAAACCGATACGCCAGCCTGCCATGTTGTAGGACTTCGACATGGTAAAGAATTCAACTGCCACATCGCGCGCGCCGGGTACTTGCATGATCGACGGCGCTTTCCAGCCGTCGTAGGTGATATCGGCGTACGCGAGATCGTGAACCACCAGCACGTTATTCGCTTTCGCCAGCGCCACAATACGCTCGAAGAATTCGAGTTCCACGCACATCGCGGTGGGGTTCGAGGGAAAACCGAGGATCAGCATTTTCGGTTTTGGGTACGATTCGCGGATTGCTTTTTCCGCTTCCTCGAAAAAATCCACGCCTTCCGTCATGCGTACATGTTTGATCTGCGCGCCGGCAATCACTGCACCATAAATGTGAATCGGGTAGCTCGGATTGGGCACCAGTACGGTGTCGCCACTGTCGAGCGTGGCGAGCATCAAGTGCGCGAGGCCTTCCTTGGAGCCGATCGTGACGATCGCTTCGGTGTTCGGATCGAACGATACGTTGTAGCGGCGCTGGTACCAATCGGTAATCGCTTTGCGCAAACGTGGAATGCCCTTGGATACCGAATAGCCGTGCGTATTCGGCCGGCGCGAGGCCTCGACCAATTTGTCGACGATATGTTGCGGCGTAGCACCGTCGGGGTTGCCCATCGACATGTCAATAATATCTTCGCCGCGATGACGTGCCGCCATCTTCAGTTCCGAGGTGATATTAAAAACGTAGGGCGGCAGGCGCTTGATGCGGTTGAATTCGTGGGTCATGACATGGGATCGGTTGCGGATAACAGTGGTGACGGGCGCGACATTCTGGTCGCTATAATTCGATGGCGCGCACTGTTTTTGTGCGGCGCAATAAACCATTTTAGCCGAGCCGTCGCTCAATTTCACATCGCAAACCATGAAACTCCACCTCAATTCCGCTACCGGCCTCAATACCATCAGCGGACACGGCGCGGGCTTCGTGCAGGTCAATCAGCAACGCGTGACCACGCCGCTGATTCTCCTGCCCGACAGATTGATCGCACCCTGGAATATCACCGATATCGGCGCCCTGTCGATGGCTGATTTCACTCTGCTGATCGAGATGAAACCCGAGATTGTCGTGTTCGGATCCGGCAGCGCGTTTCGCTTTCCAGACGCACGGATATTGGCGGCGTTTTCGCAGGCGCGCATCGGCTTCGATGTCATGGATACGCCCGCCGCCTGCCGCACCTATAACGTGCTGATGGGCGAAGGCCGCAACGTGACAGCGGCACTGGTGATAGGATAAAACGGGGTTGGCACTTGGATTGCTTGATGCGGATCAGGTAAACTGAAATTTGAAATCGGCGTACTATCTGGCGGCTGAATCGCGGCACGCAGTTTCAGACCAAATTCTTATTCGTCAAAAACGAGGAGCAATATCAATGTCAAAAATTTCCACCCTGAGCAAACTGCTGGCCAGCTTGTTGGCGTCGGCATTACTGGCAGCACCGGCGATCGCGCAAGACCTGACCGGAACCTTGAAAAAGATCAAGGATAGCGGCACCATCACCGTCGGCCACCGCGAAACCTCAGTTCCATTTTCGTACCTTGACGACAAGCAGCAGCCGATCGGCTATTCGATGGATCTGTGTGCGGCCATCGTCGAGGAAGTAAAAAAGGAATTGATGCTGCCGACGCTGGCCGTGAAATACAATCCGGTCACCTCGCAAACCCGCATTCCACTGATGTCGAACGGCACCATCGACATCGAATGCGGCTCAACGACCAATAACCTGACGCGTCAAAAACAGGTGGCGTTCGCACCGGTCACGTTTGTCACCGGCACCAAGCTGCTTGCGAAAAAATCGTCCAAGATCAAGTCGTACAAGGATCTGAAAAACAAGACGGTCGTGATCACGCAGGGCACCACCAACGAGCGCACCATCAAGGCTCTGTCGGACAAAGACAATCTGAACATTAAGTTCTTGGCCGCCAAAGATCACGCCGAATCGTTCCTGACGGTCGAATCGGGTCGTGCGGCAGCGTTTTCGATGGACGACGTGCTTTTGTACGGTTTGATCGCCAAAGCCAAAAAGCCGAAAGACTTTGAAGTCATCGGTGACTATCTGTCCTATGACCCGTACGGCATCATGTATCGCAAAAACGACGCCGACTTTGGCATCGTGGTCAATCGTGCACTTTCCGCCTTGATGCGCTCCGGCGACATCAACAAGATTTACGACAAGTGGTTCGTGGGCAAATTGCCTTCCGGCGAGACCATCGGCATGCCAATGAGCCCGCTCCTGAAAGCCGGCTTCCAGCTCCAGGCCCTGCCAGAATAAATTGCTGCCGCAATGGGGAATCGAGAAATCGGTTCCCCTTTTTTCTTTCTTCATTTCTGCGTGGGGTTTGATTATCCAGAAATGAAGAAAGAAAAAGCAGGGATGCGTTCAAAAGCAACAACCAATAATAAAAACACGCAGTTAGCGTCCGATCGACCAGGCGAAGCATCCGCAAGGGGAGCGCAATATGGATTGGAAAGTATTTCTGGAGCAAGCACCATCGGGTGGCCAAACTTATCTTGAGTGGCTGCTGTCGGGTGTCATGTGGACATTGCTGGTGTCCATTGCGGCCTGGATCATCGCCTTTACGCTGGGTTCATTGCTCGGCGTTGCACGCACCACGCCCGTCAAGTGGCTGCGAACACCTGCGACGATGTATGTCGAGGTATTCCGCAACATTCCGCTGCTGGTGCAAATGTTCCTCTGGTATTTCGTTATGCCCGAGGTGGTGCCGATCGCGATGGGCGATTGGCTCAAGGGCACCTACCCAAATCTGATCACATTGCCATTCGCGCAATTCAGTTTGTGGGAATACACGGCAGCGGTGTTGTGCCTCGGCATGTACACCGCTTCGCGCGTGGCCGAGCAAGTACGCGCCGGCATTGAATCGTTGCCCAAGGGGCAAACCAACGCCGGATTGGCCATGGGCTTCACCTTGCCGCAGGTGTATCGATTCGTGGTGTTGCCGATGGCGTTTCGTCTCATCATCCCGCCGATGACGTCTGAATTCCTGACGATTTTCAAGAATTCATCGACCGCGCTGACCATCGGCGTGCTTGAACTCACCGCCATCAGCCGGCAGATTTCCGAATACACCTTCAAGACGTTCGAGGCGTTGAGTGCCGCGACGATGATTTACATCGTCATCACGCTGACAGTCATTTTCCTCATGCGTTTGCTGGAGAACAAGCTGCGGGTTCCCGGCTACGTTTCGCAGGGAGGCCACTGACATGGGTGATTTCGACGTCGGTATCATCATCAAGAGCTTGCCGATCCTGTGGAAAGGCATGCAACTCTCCCTGCAACTGTTTGTGATCGCGCTGGCTGGCGGTATTTTCTTCGGCACGCTGATGGCGATGGCACGCCTGTCCAGCTTCAAGTTGCTCTCCTACCCGGTCGCGGGATTCGTGAACCTGATCCGCTCGATCCCGTTCATCATGGCGATTTTCTGGTTCTATTTTCTGACGCCGGAATTGGTTCGCTGGCTTACCGGCAAGCAGGGTGAAGCAGTCGGGCCGTTCACATCGGCCGTGGTGGCGTTCATCATGGTGGAGTCTGCCTACTACTCGGAAATCATTCGCGCCGGCATTCAATCGGTGCCACGCGGGCAACCGTGGGCGGCCTACGCGCTGGGCATGAATTACTGGCAGGCAATGGGTCAGGTGGTATTGCCGCAAGCGTTCCGCAACATGATTCCGATCATGCTTACGCAGGCAATTATTTTGTTTCAGGATACGTCGCTTGTGTACGTGGTGGCGTTGAAAGATTTTCTTGGTGCGGCCAGTACCGCGGGGCAATTGACCGGTCGCTCGACCGAGTTGTATGTGTTTGTAGCGCTGGTATTTTTTGTGATTTGTTTTGCCGCCTCGAAACTCGTCAAATACATCCAGGTACGCACGCAACCTGGTGGCCGTTGAAGCCTATTCGCATTCGCCTCTCCCAACACAATCTCGCATTCATCAAAACAGGACAACCTCCATGGCCATGATCGAAATTAAAAACGTCAGCAAATGGTATGGCGAAAAGCAGGTGCTCATCGATTGCACCACCAACGTCAACAAAGGCGAAGTCGTGGTGGTGTGCGGGCCGTCGGGCTCCGGCAAATCGACGCTGATCAAGACGGTCAATGGACTGGAGCCGTTTCAGAAAGGTGAAATTCTGCTCGATGGGATTTCTGTCGGCGCCAAGGATGCCAATCTTTCAAAATTGCGTTCACGCGTCGGCATGGTGTTTCAGAATTTCGAATTGTTCCCGCACATGAGCGTGACCAAGAATTTGACGATCGCACAAACACAAGTGCTTGGCCGCAGCGAAAGCGAGGCGTTGGAAAAAGGTCTGAAACTGCTCACGCGGGTCGGACTGATCGAACACAAGGACAAATTTCCGGCACAACTTTCCGGCGGCCAGCAACAACGTGTGGCCATCGCGCGCGCGCTATCGATGGATCCCATCGCGATGCTGTTCGATGAGCCGACCTCTGCCCTCGATCCGGAAATGATCAACGAAGTACTGGACGTAATGGTCGAGCTTGCCAAAGAGGGCATGACGATGATGGTGGTCACGCACGAAATGGGCTTCGCCAAGAAAGTGGCCGACCGTGTGATCTTCATGGAAAAAGGCGGCAGCATTTTGGAAGATTGTACCAAGGACGAATTCTTCGGGTCGCCCAGAAAGCAACGCACCCAGGATTTCTTGTCGAAGATTTTGCACAATTAGTTACACATGAAGTGCGCGAAAAATGGGGCCGTGTGCCCCATTTTGCATTTCTGTACGTGGTTTCCGCTAAGATACAAGATCGCTTTACAAGGCAGGCACCATGAACAAGACGGTCGTGATCGTTTTTAGCGTTATCGCCGCAGTGGTCGCGGCGAGTTGGTATTTGCTGAGCCCGCCAAGCGAGAGCCAAATGAATGCGGCAGCGGAAAAAGCCGTCGCGGCGGGAAAGGCTGCGGCAGCGACACGCGGTTCATCGTCAGTGGTTTCGCTCGACAATCTGCAAGCATCGATGCCGGTAAAAGTTTCACCGGCTCGCACGGTCGTCCCGCTGAAGAGTGCGTTGGCGCAGGAATTCGAGAAATCGCGCAACTTGAAGACGTTCTACGATCGCTACGCCGCCAATCCGGAGGCGGCCGATGCTGAGACCAAGTTTTTTGCTGCTCTCGCCATGGAGCGTTGCGTGGGACGCGGTCGCGGCTCGCAAGGGCCATCGGACGCAGACAAAGCGCGGTTTCAGAGCCGTTTGAAAGACAACGATCCGGGTAATGTTCAACGCATCGAGGCGTTCAATCGGGTGACGGAAACGTGCGAAGGATTCGCCAATGTCGCGATCACACCAGCGGATATCTCCAAGCTCTATCGCGAGGCCGCCGCGCAAGGCAATCCAGCGGCGAAAGTCGCTGTTGCGTCGGATCAGTATCGCGAACAGGCGCGTAACGCGCGTGGTATCGAGGAGCGTCGCATGTCCGAAGATCAGTTGGCGCTGGTGCGCGACGCGTTGACTACCGGCGATCCTTTCGCCATCGAGCGCGCAGGCCAATTACTCTCGTGGGGTTCAACTCAATTGGCGGATCGCAAGGTCGGCCCGAACGGTGACCCATATACTGCGCGCGATTGGGCACCGGCGTGGCAACTCGCCGCCTGCGACCGCGGTGCGAATTGTGGCGCGGACGCGTACAAATTGCTCAATGGCTGCGCTTATCAGGGTGCCTGCGGTTATGACAGCCTTGAAACTTTTATGCAGTTCAATGAACTTCCACCCAATGTTTACGCGGCCGCATTGCAAAACCGCGCAACGATTCTGGACGCGATTGCGCAAGGGCGCTGGGATTGGCTTGGCATCGCGGCGGGCATGGGCCGCACCGTCGCGCTCACGCCGATTGCCGCCAACACCGGTTCGGGCAATCGCACCGTTGCCGTCACCCCCGGCGGCCCTTCCCCCGCCCCGGTCAAACGAGGCGGTTAGTCACTTTTGTGCCCGCCTGACGCGCCATCGCTCAACTGGTTTCATACCGAGGGCGAGTCGCTGGTGCTTTCGATCTACGCGCAGCCCGGTGCCAGGCAGACGCTCATTCAAGGGCTGCATGGGGACGCTCTGAAAATTCGTGTCGCGGCACCGCCGCTCGATGGCCGCGCCAACGAAGAAATCCGCCGATTTCTTGCCAATGTGTTGCAGGTTGCACCACGCGATGTGACGATCGTCTCCGGTGAAAAATCGCGTAGCAAACGATTCAGTATTTGCGGAGCGCAAATCGACGCGCTGTTGCGGTTAATGACAAAGGTCTAGCCCGTATATTTCACGGCGACGCTTTCGACAGGGTAAGGCCGGAGTTTTTCCACACCGGCGGTATGAACAGCTCACGGGGAAACCAATGCACCGCTTTCGGCTGTGGACAAGCGAGCAATTTTCGTTAGCCTGAGAACGCAATAGCATGTCAATTGCCGCAGAGGAGACCGTAGCAGTGCCGTCCAGACATCCGCCATCGAGCGCACAGGCCCAGGTACAAATTGGCGTGACCGAATTAGCCGGGAATATGTCCATTGGCATCGAGGGACGGCGCGCCCGCGGAGTCCGACCCGCCAAACATCCGCGCTAACCCCAGTGCGGCGTTTGGGGTGTTATCCGTTCCTATCGGTCCGCAGTGGCGCCCGGTGGGCGTGTACAGCGACTCCGCCGCCTTCGCCCGACCAGTACCTCTGGTCACAGTCAGCGGTGCGCGGCACCTCTTTTTGACCGACAAAAATGCTGATCACCCCCGCCGCGCCCTTCGGCGTCGATGATGCAGGTGCCACTGCCGCAACGGCGCAGGTCTTCGCTCATTCGGGAATCTTTAGCTTGCCTTCAAGCGATTTCACACCTATTTCACAAGCGGTCGCACGGTTGTGAAACCGCCGTCCACCGCAATCACCTGCCCCGTCAGGCGGGCCGCACCGTCGCCGAGCAGCCACGCTATTGCGTCGGCAACCTGGTCGGCTGTCTGCACGCCGCCCAGCGGGTATTGGCGCGCAGCGCCTTCGCGCATGGCAGGCATCTTTAGCATGCCGGCCGTCATGGGCGTGTCGGTCATGCCCGGGGCCACGGCATTGATGCGCACGCCCTGAGCCGCGTATGTGGCGGCAGCGCTGCGCACCAAGGCTTCGACGCCTCCCTTTGCCGCGGCGATGGCTTCGTGATTCGCCACCCCGATACGTGCAACCACCGAACTCACGAACACGGCGGCGCCGGGCCCGCCCTGCAGTGCCGCGTTCCATGCCTGCAGCGTGAACACGGCGCTGTCGAGGTTGACTCGCATCACCTCGCGATAGGCCTCCAACCGGGTGCGGTGCAGCGGCGCGATCAACGTACTGCCCACGCAATGCGCCAGCAGTGTCGGTGCGGCGCCGAGCGCTTCCCGGCAGGCGGCGAAGGCCAGCGCGGCACCATCGGGCGTGGTGGTATCGGCCACAATGCGCAACGCGGCTTCGACATCGGCCAGGCGGCCGGCATCGCGCCCCACCGCGACAACGCGGCAGCCTTGCATTTGCAACTGCCGCGCAAGCGCGCGGCCGATGCCGCCGCTGGCACCGGTAATGAGGGCGATTGTACTCATGGTGTGTGTTCCAAAGGTGAAGTGGTTGCAATCAACGGGGTAAGTGGTCTTGGGAATTTGGTCTGTCGACGCGGCGCGGTTCCAGACGCATCGCCCAGCGCTGCAGCATTGGCCGCCAATGCAGGAAAAATCGGTAGCTGTGCTCCATCATCGACGCCGCTCCCGGCAGGCGGCCGACGCGGGCCAGCCAGCGCCAACCGGGCAGCGCGTCCCACAGCGCCAGGAATGCCAGCGCGCCGCTGAGCAATTCCCCGTCACGGCGGCGCACGTGAAAGCGCGCCAGCAGTTGCTCGCGCGTGGTGCCGGGCGGCAGCCGCAACGCAACGTCGTTGACATCGGCAAAACACACCGGCGTGTTCGGTTGCAAGCCGCGATAGACGCTGATTTCGCGGCGACAGAGCGGGCACGCGCCATCGTACAGAACGGTCAGCGGCGGCGGTCCATTTCCGCCCGTAATCACAGGCCCAATCAGCATGCCGGCACCTCGTTGACGGCGAGCAGGCCGACGGCCAAGTCCTCGCTGCAGGAGACGCGGCGCAGCGTGACATAGCAAAAACAAGCGCGCCCGCCGAGCTCGACGAAAAACTTGTGCTGCACATCGGGCGCAGGCCGCACGGCGACACCGGCCAGCACCTCAGCACGCGTGACAAAACCATGCGTGATGTACGGCGTCAGGCCGCTGACGGTGCGCTCGTCCGCGTTGGGCGTGCGTGCGCAGGCGGTCAACCGCGCGGCGGCGATGCGGGCCGGTACCGCGGCGAGCGGGTGGGCAAAGTTTTCATTCATGTGCGACCCCGACCTCGCCATGGCGGATCGACGCCGCGCGTTCCTTTACC
>JAYTUX010000366.1:0-4648 GCA_043744315.1 Betaproteobacteria bacterium
GCTAGCGTCACGCGAATCTTTGTCATCGCGGCGCCCCATGCAATACGTCTGCGCGCGCGATGAAGCGCTCAATCATGGTATTCGCGATCACGCCAAACACTGGCCCGACAGCGGCTTCAAGAATCGCGTTGTTGAACCCGTAATCAAGCGTCAATGTCACTTTGCAGGCGGATGCCGACAGCGCCTGAAACTGCCACAGCCCATCGAGGCGGCTGAAGGGGCCATCGACCAGGCGCATCGAGATTTCCACGTTTTTCTCGCAGCTATTTTCGGTGGTAAACGATTGTTTGATGCCGCGATAGTCGATGTGCAGGGTCGCAAGAATCGTCCCATCGCCGCGGCGATCCACCGAGGCGCCGCTACACCATGGCAGGAATTCGGGATAGCGATCGATGTCGTCCACCAGCGCAAACATTTGCGCGGCGGAATACGGGACGAGCGCGGATTTTTCGACGGCTGACATGGGAAATGAATTCTATCCGAGCCACTGCGCCGCTCCCATGGGATAAACTCCGCACATGAGCATAGTCGACAACAAGAAAGCATTCTTCGATTACTTCATCGAGGAGCGCTACGAGGCGGGCATCGTCCTTGAAGGCTGGGAAGTCAAGGCGATCCGCGCCGGACGCGCGCAGATCAAGGAAGGCTACGTGATCCTGAAACAAGGGTCATTGTTTTTGATCGGCGCGCACTTTTCCGCCTTGCCGGAAGCCTCAACACACGTGAACCCCGATCCGGTACGCACGCGAAAACTATTGCTGAACGCCGACGAAATCAAAAAACTCGTCGGCAAGATCGAGCAGCGCGGCTACACGCTGGTGCCGCTCAATCTGCATTTCAAAGGCGGCTTCGTAAAACTTGAGATCGGCCTCGCCAAGGGCAAGAAACAGCACGACAAGCGCGACGTGGAAAAAGAAAAAGACTGGAAGCGCGAGCAAGAGCAATTGATGAAAAAGCGCGCGTGATGGCGGGGAATGTGGCGACTGGTTTCGTTGCCGAACCAAAAACGTAGATCGCCAATCGGCGCGGTTTTTCGAGGCAAAACGTGTGGAACGGCGCGCCAGTGCTTGGATATTGCCAAAACCTTACTCCTATTTATCCGGCGATTGAATGGAGTAATTACCACCCCTTTCCCCGCCCAGGCGGCGATCCAAGCGGTTCCCTTTTGCCAAGCCAAAATTGGGCCCCCGCCTGCGCAGGGGAAGGATCGGGCGTGCGCCGGGATGACCGCGTAAATAGCAATATCAAAACAAAAAAAAGCCACCGCGAGGGTGGCTTTTTCAATGCTGGGGTGGCTGATGGGGTTCGAACCCACGACAACTGGAATCACAATCCAGGACTCTACCGCTGAGCTACAACCACCGTTGATACAGGTGCCACGCGCATTCACTGCGCCTAGCTATATTCAGGCGGAGATTATACCAAACCGTCTCCCCCCATTTCGCATCTTTTCGCTCAATTTGCCGCTCGGTCGAAACAGAGATCCGCGGACAATCGCCGCCCAGCATAGTAAGATTTGCCCTGTCGCGATGGTGCCCTCCCTCGCACTCATGATAAAAGGTTCATCCGAAAATGAATTTGATACCCACGATTCTTTGCGGCGGTGCCGGTTCGCGTTTATGGCCGGTTTCGCGCGAGACGCATCCGAAACCGTTCATTCGACTCGCCGATGGCCAAAGCCTGCTGCAAAAGGCGTTTCTGCGTGGTGCCACGCTGCCCGGTGCGACGGAAGTCATCACGGTGACCAATCGCGAACTTTTTTTCAAGACCGAGGATGAATATCGCGAAGTTAATTCGGCATTGACGCCGACATCCTACATTCTTGAACCATTCGGTCGCAACACGGCACCGGCGATCGCTGCCGCCGCGATTCACGTTGCAAAGACACATGGCGAGGACGCGATTTTGCTGGTGCTGCCGGCCGACCATTTGATTGCCGATCAGGCTTCGTTCGCGGCAGCGGTCGCGCGCGCCGCCGAACTTGCCGGTACCGGCAGCCTGGTGACATTTGGTATCACGCCGGAATCGCCCGAAACCGGCTATGGCTATATTCAGGCCGACAAAAATCGCGTCGTACGCTTCGTCGAAAAGCCTTCACTCGACACCGCGAAATCGTACCTGGCCTCCGGCGATTACCTATGGAATTCCGGCATGTTCTGTTTCAGCGCCGGCAGCATGTTGCGAGAGTTGGCATTGCATTGCCCGGAGGTGTTAAAGGCAACGGAAACCTGCGTCGCCGCATCGCGCATCGTGAAAAGTGTGGCGCAAGGCACCAGCCACGCGGGTGCCGTCACGCAACTAGAATTGCACGCCGACACGTTCGCCAAAGTGCCGGACATTTCGATCGATTACGCCGTGATGGAGAAATCGAAAGATGTCGCCGTGGTGCCCTGCAAGATCGGTTGGAGCGACATCGGTTCGTGGAGCGCAGTGGGCGATCTTTCGGCAGCAGATGCGGACGGCAATCGCATTCAGGGCGAGGCCATGCTGCACGATTCCACCGACAACTACATTCAATCGGCCGGGCGCATGGTGGGTGCAGTGGGCGTCAGCAATCTGATCATCATCGACACGCCGGATGCATTGCTGGTCGCGAACCGCGATCGCGCGCAAGACGTGAAGCACATCTACGCGGGGCTGAAAGCCAAGGGCCATGAAAGCTACAAACTGCCACGCACCGTGCATCGGCCGTGGGGCACTTACACGGTGCTGGAAGAAGGTGCGTGCTTCAAGATCAAACGCATCGAAGTCAAACCCGGTGCGTCGCTATCGCTGCAAATGCATCACCACCGCAATGAACACTGGATTGTCGTCAGCGGCATGGCCAAAGTGGTGAATGGCGAGAAAGATTTTTTGCTGGGCACCAATGAATCAACCTACATTCCCGCCGGCCATAAACACCGGCTGGAGAATCCGGGCGTGCTGCGCCTGGTAATGATTGAAGTGCAAAGTGGCGAGTACTTGGGCGAAGACGATATCGTGCGCTTTCAGGATATCTATGGGCGTGCACAAGCGCCCAAATGATCAGCCTTTCCATCACCCTCGCCGCCTTTGCGGCAACCTTGCTGGTGCTTTGGGTGTTGATACATTTCGCACCTGCGTTATCGTTGCTGGATCACCCCGGTGGCCGCAAGGATCACCTTGGTTCGACACCTGTTGTCGGTGGGTTGTCGATCGCGGTTGCGTTTATTCTCATGCTGCCATTTCTCAATGTGCAGTCGTGGTGGGTCTGGGCGTTGGCCATGTCGATACTGCTCATCATTGGCGTGCTGGATGACCTTCACGATCTTTCACCGCTGCCAAAATTTGTGGCGCAGGCGTGCGCAACACTGGTGATGTTCTATTTTGCGAACGTGAAATTGCTGACCGTCGGCAACCTGATTGGCATTGGCCCGATCGGCATGTGGATTTTCGCGCCGGCGTTTACGGCATTTGCCGTCATTGGCGTGATCAATGCGGTCAATATGGCCGATGGCATTGATGGCCACGCCGGATTCATCGGCCTCACCGCCTTTATCGCCTACGCGTATGTCGCGCGCGAATCCGCGCTATGGGATCAAACCAAAATGTTGCTGGCATTGGCGGGCGGCACGGCGGCGTTCCTTGCGTTCAATGCGCGTTCGCCATGGCTTGCGCGCGCGCGTACCTTTCTCGGCGATTCGGGCAGCATGATGTTGGGCTTCTTCATCGCCATGTTCGCAGTCGATCTCACCCAAGGTACCGGGCGCACCTTCCCGGCGATTTGCGCGCTGTGGGTGGTGGTCATACCCCTTTGCGATTGCGTATCGCTGATGATCCGCCGCAAGCGCGCGGGAGGCAGCATGTTTGCCGCCGATCGATGCCATCTGCATCACTATTTGCTGGGCCGAGGCCTGAGCGTCGGGCAGGCGACGATGGCGAGCACTGCCGCAAATATTGCTTGCGCCATTGTGGGTGTTGGTGGATGGAAATTGAATGTTCCGGAGCCGGTGATGTTTGCACTTTTTGTGGCGTTGTTTGTTGGTTATCATTTTCAAATGTCACGGGCTTTCCGCGACAGGCAAGTGGCTACGGGCGCGAACGGCGCATAGGGCATCTTGAATTTCTCAATCAAATTGGCGTCAATATGAAATTGCTTTTTGTCTGTACCGCCAACATTTGCCGATCTCCTACCGCGGAAGGGGTTTTTCGGAAGATGGCCGCTGATACGCAATTGGCGGGCGAATTGGAAATAGACTCCGCCGGGACGCACGATTTTCATGTGGGCGCTGCGCCGGATGAACGTGCCATCAAGCACGCAAAGGCGCGCGGTTATGAGCTCGATCATCTGCGTTCTCGGCTCATCAATCCGGGTGATTTCGACTACTACGATTTCATTCTCGCGATGGACGGCGACAACGTCCGGAGCTTGAAATCGATGTGCCCGACACGGCTTTCGCAGAAGATTGAATTGTTGCTCGATTACGGCAGCATTGATGCCGTGAGTGAAGTGCCCGATCCGTACCAGGGTTCGGCACGCGAATTTGAGCACGCGCTGGATCTGATCGAGGATGGTTGCCGCGGATTGGTTGGGTATCTACTGGACCTGCAACGCATGCGCGCGTCGGCGGCGCGACCTCCCACGGCGTAGCCGGAATCGCTTTCCGCTACTTTTCCGAAAATTGTTCCG
>JAYTUX010000367.1:0-4628 GCA_043744315.1 Betaproteobacteria bacterium
AGTATGTGCGGGGCCAATTCGGGCGGGTCATTTTCGAATTCCCAAAACCGGGTGAGCAACTCAACATTGCCTCTTTCGTCAGGCCGCAGGCGCGCAGCATGCATGAGCGCGTTCAATTGCCCGGGTTCGCCTTCTCTGACGTACAACGTTGCGATCTCGGGGCGAAGGATAGTCGTCAGTTTAGCCACCGCTGTTTCCCCGCCCCACACCGCACCATACTTCAGCGGATCAATCGTTTTCTGCCACGCGTTGTCATCCGGCTGATATCGGCCCAGCACGAGCTTGGGGCGCAAATTGCGTGCGTAGGCTTCTGCCCACTGCTGCAGCAGACGCTCGGGCTGCAGCAATCGGCGCTTGCCCGCAATGTCAGCCACGAAACCCAAGGCGGGTAACTCCGCCATCACCCATCCGACGGTGCCATGCGCCACGCCTGCCACCTTTGCAATGGCGCGATAGTTTTCGTTTGCCAGCCCGCGTTTGCACAATAACGCAAAGAGCACGCGCAATCCGCTTGCCTGGAAAGCGCGGCCTATTTGTTTGGGTGCGTATGCGCCCTCCGTCGGCTTTTGGCCTTTGACGTAGATGTACCAAGGTGGACGGTTGATGTAGGCATTGCCAGCCGCATCAGCAAAGGCAATGTTTTGCGCTCTGAGCGTCTCTGCAATCTGCGGTGTCACGTAATCGGCAAACAGCATTCCTGCTTCGCCAAACGGCTGTAGCTGATGCAGTGCAAGGCCCAGGTTCGCAGGTCGCAGCGCCGTTTTCACCTCAACGGTGTAGAGCGTCTTGTCGTCACCGCGCCCAAGACGAACCAAAGCATCGGGCCGATAACGTCCGCCACCAAGCTGCGGCTGATATTCGATGACCTCTCCCGCCAGTCCGAGCGCGTTCAGGCGCGCGAGGACAGCATCGAGAATTTTTTGCTCGGCAGGCTTGTTTCGTTTGTTCATAATTTCCAATTGTCCATGACTCATGGACAATTGTCAAACATGGACAACACAAGGATAAATGTTGAAAGAGCAGGCGCATGTCCACAAAAAACGCATGTCCGCGAAACATGAACATAGACCAAATATGAACAAACCTCAAACCTTCCGCAGCTTGAAACTCACCTCAGGCACACGGACAACTCCTTGGGCGAGACTTCAACCGGCTGGCTCAAACAGTTGTTGCCGCGAACACCACGGCCCCTTTTTTTCTTTATTCAAGAATGACGAATATCGACCACGTATGTGCGCAAGAAAGGCGTCATATGCTATTTGCATACAGCATATGAGCAGAATTGAGCACAGCGGAAACGCTGAAAGACAAGCACTGGCGCGGCTTCCAGGCCGAAAGTGGCTGGAACGGCAAGCTGGGCGGGGACTTTGCAAAACAATTGACGCTGACCCATTTTCCTCCGCACTTTGCAACTAGAAATTGGCGAAGGGCCGCCTACCGTGCAGTCGCGAAATCCAGAACTTGCTGCTTCTCGGCGAATGGAACAACCGTCACTCCAAAAGTCTCAAGTTCAGCGACCACTTCACGCGCATTACGTCCCCGCTGGTCATGCAGCTTCGGTCCATCCACGGCAAACAAAACGCGGTCAGGTAGCAGCTCTCGTTTCTTGAGCGCGTGCAAACGAACAATCCACTGTCCGCCATGGTCGATAATCTTGCTTGGCTCTTTATGATTGAGATGCAACGGTTTGATCACGCGTACCGCAACATCATCATCCTTTTCCACGAAAGGAAAAGCTGCGTGGTACTCCTCGTTGCCCACGTTCGCACGCATAAAGCGATCACCAATGCGTGCTTCATTGAATAGCTTGCGCATCCCGCGCTCTAGCGCAGCCTCTTGATATTCCTTCGTGACGAAGCCACGTTCCACGTAGTACCGATAGAGTTCGTCGAGCTTTGCTTTTGGGTCGGCAACCAACGCAACCCGAGGCTCGCTGAATTTCACCGTCGTTTCACGTGGTCGAACGATCTCATTGAAAAGCCCTTTTGCAAACTGAATATCATTATTCTTGAGTCGTTTGTCGAACCCATGCTGCTTTAACAACACCGCCGCACGAGCGAGCTCATCCTTCAGCGTACGCATCGTCGTCCGAACAACTTTGCCCTCAAGTGGCTCGAAAAAATGCGTTACGCGAGCAAAACGGTTGTCCATAAGCCGGTAACCGAAATAGCGCTGTTGAGGGGCGAGCAGAATCACGCCGGCGTTTGCGAACTCGCCTGTTTCAACAAAAGGTGCAAATCTTACAATTGCGTAGAGGCAAGGAATATTGTTCATGGTTGGCTCCAAAACGAGGCGTCCTGGAATCTCATTAAGCTTGTGCGTACAGCATTCAAATCAAACTGCGTGGGGATGGTCTCTTCAACGTCAATAAACCACCAAGCCGGAGGCAGAGTATCGCAAATTGCCTTCCAACCCGCCATTGCAGCCGCTAAACGGCTGTTGTATTCCTGCCGCAATACCCAGTCGTCAAACAATGCGTGCCGTTGGCCAGAAAACACATGTAAATCAAGGAACTCTGCCTCTGAAAAACTCGCGTCAAACGCCTGATTGTGGTCTATCACCACCAATGATTGCTTTTCGACATCCCAGAAAAGATTCGGGTTTCCTGCGGCTGTCGCACGCACCTCCTTCCGCAATGCGTCAGCCGACACAGCATGGTCCCGACCGGATCACGAAAGCCGTGGGCCAATTCTTCTCGAAAGGGCGCGGCCGATCCTATGGGTGGACTATGGACGCGGCATAGCGGTGAAGACGAGGAGTGAGTTGCAGAACCTACCAGGTGTTGCCCCGGGGGTTCGCAAGTGCAGCCGCCTAGAAGGCAATTACGCCGCCACCTTCACGCGAATTTCTTTTGATGCCCCCAGACCCGGATTCCGAAACCGCTCAATCAACTCCCCTTCCCGTTTCTTAGCTTCCACCAGATGCCGATGCTTTACATTCCCATACCCGCGAATAAACTCCGGAATCGACGCAATATCCACCGCCACATCGTAGTTGTCGGCTGAAACCTTGCCGAGCAATTCCGCCAGCGTCTTTTCGTAATCCGCAATCAGTTGCCGCTCCATCTTGCGTTCATCCGAATAGCCGAAGATGTCGAACGCGGTGCCGCGTAGCCCCTTGAACTTAGCGAGCACCGTAAACGCCGTCATCATCCACGGGCCGAACACGCTCTTTTTCGCTTCACCGGTCACAGGATCGGGAGGATTCATCAGCGGTGGGGCCAAATGGAAATTGAGCGTGTAGTCGCCTTCGAACTGATCGGCGACGCGCTTCCTGAAATCGCTATCGGCATACAGTCGCGCCACTTCGTACTCGTCTTTGTAGGCCATCAGCTTGAAGGCGTAACGCGCGACGGCGGCAGAGAGTACTTTCTTGCCGGGAAATTTCTCGGCTTCGAGCTTCTGCACCTTCGAAACCAGTGCGGCATAACGATCCCCATACGCCGCGTTCTGGTAATCGGTAAGGTATGTCCTGCGGCGGGCGACCATTTCCTCGATCGATGCCGACATCCTCTGCGACTCCGGCTTCGCTTCGGGTGGCGTGGCAATTTTCTGTACGGAACGCAAATCGACTGCCGCGCGGCGGCCCCAGTCGAATGCCTGTTTGTTTTTCTCGACTTGCGTGCCGTTCAATTCGATGGCGCGCATGATCGATGCGTACATCAGCGGGATCAAGCCCTTTTGCCAGCCGTAGCCCATCACAAAGGGGTTCGTGTAAATCGCGTCACCGAGGAGCGCCGTACACAATTGCGACGCATCGACAAAATCGACTGAGGTCATGGCATCGCGCAATACGTCCTCCATGCCCGCTACCGGTATTTGCAAATCGGGCTGTTTCGTGAAATCGCCCGTGGGCGAAACATCTGCGTTTACAACACCCGACGTGATGCCCTTTTGCATCTTCGCGATAGCTTCGTCGGAGGTCGAGACGATCATGTCGCAACCGAGCAGCGCATTCGCCTCACCCGCCGCGATGCGAACCGCGTGTAAATCCTCCGGCGTTTTGGCGAGCCGCACGTGGGTATAAACGCTGCCGCCCTTTTGCGCGAGGCCGGCCATATCGAGTACCGCGACCCCCTTGCCTTCAAGGTGACCTGCCATGCCGAGTACCGCGCCAATGGTGACGACACCGGTACCACCGACACCGGTGATGAGAATGCCCCATGGCCTGTCGAGCGAGGGCAACATCGGCACCGGCAACACACTCAACACCTCCTGCACAACCGCTTTGCGTTTCCGGAGTTGCCCACCTTCGACGGTGACAAAACTCGGGCAGAAACCCTTCACGCAGGAAAAATCCTTGTTGCACGATGATTGGTCGATGGCGCGCTTGCGGCCCAGTTCGGTTTCCAGCGGGACAATGGAAACGCAATTGGATTTCACGCCACAATCGCCGCAGCCTTCGCATACCAGTTCGTTGATGACGACGCGTTTTTGCGGATCGGGAAAACTGCCGCGCTTTCTACGGCGGCGTTTTTCGGCGGCACAGGTTTGGTCGTAAATCATCACGGTCGTGCCTTCGATTTCGCGCAACATGCGTTGCACTTGATCGAGTTCATCGCGATGGTAGACCGTCACGCCGGGCGCGAGCGCGGATTGGATTTCGCCAACGTAATATTTATCGGGTTC
>JAYTUX010000368.1:0-4627 GCA_043744315.1 Betaproteobacteria bacterium
CTTTGGCGCGAGAAAAAGCCTGTGGATTGAAGGCGCTCTCGATCACCGGCAACAATGCAACCTCGGTCGGCATGCCGCGCCGCTCGACTTCCTCAACAACGTGATAAAGATATTTCGAGCCACGATCAACAAACCGCTGAATGTAATCTGGCCGGCTCGCGTACCAGCGTTCATGGTTCTGAACCATCACGGAATCGAGGTCGGCCATGGCAAATCCACGACGGATGCGTTGCCAGAGATCGGCATCACTGATTGGCGTGGCGGGTACCAATTCAACCGCCGGTGTGACAAGTGACGGATTCGCCTCGACCACACGCGCCGCCGTTGGGTGGGTGCCTGGCGTTATTTCGGCATTGTCTTCCGCGCACGCGATTGATCCGTGTCCTGAAACAAGACCAATCAACAACACCAAAAACATGAGAAGTTTGTTCAGGTTCATCCTGAAAGTATTTGTTTTAATTGCAAATAGTCTCTAATGTCCGGCATGAAAAGTCAAGCCAGATAGATTCACTATCATAAGGTTAGCTGAAAATCTTTGACAAGGCCGCCGGGCATTCGTGCGGAGCCGGTCGATCGTTCGCCATAACTGCCCGAATCCAGAATCAAGTCACGTTCCTGGGTGAGTCCCATCAGATTGTCACCCAACAACCGGTACGCGGAATCGTCAAACCGCATGACGTTCAGCGGGGCTTTGATTTCGCCATTTTCAACCCAGAACGTAGCAAAGCGTGTCATGCCCGTCATGCGGCAGGATTTTCGGTCGGAATAGTTGAGGTAATGCAGGTTGCCGATCAAGAGCCCCGTATCAAGTGCCTTGAGAATGTCATCGCGATGCAAGTCGCCAGCGGCCATGTCGAGCGATTCCGGGCCTTCGCCGGCGTTTGCGGCGTTGGTGGGAATCGAGAATTCACGCGCTGAACGCGGACTGATCAGTGCGCCGGCATGCTTTCCCGCTTCAATCAGCGTGACCGACGCCGGTTTGATGAACCCGTCGGCTTGAAATCCGGGTGAAATGCCGTCTGCGCTGTTTTCGCGCACATGGACTGCCCGATGCAGTGCCGTCGTGCCGTCTTCCAGCTTTAGCAATGGGCTTTGTTTATTGCGCTGCGCCTTGATGCCGAATGATTCCCAGCTCAATAGTTCAAGGATATCGCTCATCGCGGCGGGTGCCAGATAGGCGCGATATTGTCCGGGTGCCAGTTGCCTCGGCGGCCGCTTGAGGATATCGAGCTGCTCGCCGGCCAATGCCATCTTCCTCGCGAATTCGGTCGCATCCCAATGCGTGCCCGCGTAGCTGTTTTTCACTGCCTTGTCGGCCGTATGATAGAGGCACCACTCCAGATTGAAATTGTCCGCGCGGTGCCAATTGCGCTGGCCGAGTGAATTGGCAAATCCTTTGAAAATGGCACCTGCGGCATACAAACCCACCAAGTCTTTGCCCCGGCCTTCACGCATGATTTGTTCGAGTACATCGGCTTCGGCAGCGAGTCCGGAATTGCCGATACGTGCGGTCGATTGTGGCGTCTGGTTGTAGAGCAGGTAGGGGTCTTGCGGCAGATCGGCCAGGTCGCGTCGCAACGCATCGACCGTCGCCGATATTTGCGCGCAGTCGGTGTCGCGTTGCCCACACAACGTCAACCGTGATTCGGCGCGGCGCTGTGAGCCGATTAATGAAATACCGAGACTCGATTGCTTGATCGAGCCCGCTTGCCGGACCCGATTTTCGTTGAAGCGCACAAAGTGCGAGTCTTCACCGGAAAGATTGGCGAGAAATACTTCATCGGTGCGTAGCTGGCTACCGAGAAAATCGGCGAGTTCGTAAAAATAGTTTTGCATGGTTATCACTTATTCTTCCGCGCCGAATACGTCGATGTTGGCGAACTTGCAGGCGGGGCTTGCATGACCTACGCGGATGACTTGATTGGGCTCACCTTTGCCGCAAAACGGCGTGCCCATCACTTCGCGTGTCGCCGCATTGCCGACCATCGCAAGCGAACGCCAGAATGTTGCAGAAATGCCCCGGTAGTTCGGGTTTTTCACGACGTGGCCAAGCTTGCCGTTTTCAATTACTTGACCGATTTCGCAGCCGAACTGGAACTTATTGCGCGAGTCGTCGATCGACCATGACACGTTGCTGCGCATCAGCACGCCGTTGTCGATCGAGGCGATCATATCGTCGAGGCTGCTCGCGCCGGGTTCGATATTCAGGTTTGCCATGCGATCGATCGGTGCTCGGTTCCATGCGCACGCTCGCGAATTGGCGACGCCTTCGAGTGCGAAGCCGGCATTGCCGGCCCGCGCCGCTGAAATGACGCCACCGAGCGGACGTTTTAACAATCCGTTTTCAATCAACCAGGCCTTTTTAGCGGGTGCCCCGTCGTCGTCGAAGGCAAAACTCGCGAATTGTTCGGACATCGTCGGATCGAAAGTCACGTTCAACAATTCAGAACCGTACTGATAGGTGCCAAACATATCGAGCGTGACAAAACTGGTGCCGGCGAAATTGCGCTCATCGCCGAGGATGCGATCGAGCTCCAGCGGGTGTCCGATCGACTCGTGAATCTGCAACATCATTTGATCCGGCATCAGGATCAAATCCATTTTTCCCGACGGGCAATTGGGCGCCTCAATCAGAGCAAGTGCATCGAGCGCAGTGCGGCGCCCTGAGCCGACGAAGCCTGAGCGCGCGATGACTTCCGCGCCGCCTTGCTGGCAAAAGCCGTTGTAGCGACCACCGAACGAACGTGTCTGCGCTTCGCCGCGATCAAACGCCGTCACAGAGAGTGCCGGCACCATGAAATCCCAGGCCTGTTCGATCATGGCACCGTCGGCGGTAAGATAAAGCTGTTGTGTCCGCGTCGTCCAAAAACTTGCCGCCCAATCGATGACGCGTGCGTCGATTTTGCATTGCGAACTTTCCCGTTTGAGCAACTCGAATTTTTCGCGTTTTCCCATCGGTGTTGAATGGGATGCGGGCGTGCGGTAATGGCCTGAGGTGCGCGGCATTGTCAACGTCGAATAATCGATCACGCTGCGACCGGCCGTAAGGAGCGCCCAATCTTGCGCGCGAGTGATCGCTGCGCGTAGACCGGCTTCCGACAAATCGCTGGTGGCGGCATAACCATAGCCGCCTTTGTCGAAGATCGAAATCATCGCGCCGCGATCCATGCAAGTCTGCGGAGGCTCCGCAATGTCTTGACGAACACTCAATTGTTCAGTCGATTCCTCGACGAAGCGCAACGAGCAGAAATCGACGGCAGGGATCAGGCGCTTAAAGGTGGATTCGAAAGAGGCTGTCATGTTGGTGATGTGATGGAGTGGTTGTGCCAAAAAAATACCAGAGTTACGCATTACTCTGCGGCAATGCGCGTGGTGTTACCCGGGAGACTTGCGCGAACTACCGCGACTTTTCGCTGCTTCCACTGCCCGTGATGGCAAGTTTGCAGCGAAGTATATAGGGCTACGGGGCTGAACAAAGTGTAGCGACTTGTTTCTCATTGCCCAAGCTGCCAGTAAACTATCGCGAATTATTGTTCATGCGTCTATAAAAAGGAATCCGCCATGCCCACTACGCTCACCTTTTATTTCGGTTCCGGTTCACCCTACGCCTGGAAAGTCTGGCTCGCGCTGGAACACAAGAAATTGCCATACGAGGCAAAGCGCATGTCCTTCGATTCAGGTGAATTGAAGTCGGCCGAGTTCACTGCGATCAATCCGCGTCAGAAAGTGCCGGCGCTGGTGGACAACGGATTTGCAATGTATGAATCGGCGGCGATACTCGAATACCTCGAAGAGGCGTATCCGAAAAGTGGCGAGCCATTGTGGCCAGGCGACGTCAAATCCCGCGCGATCGCGCGTCGGCGCGCGGCGGAAGTCGTGGCCTATATCGATCCGGCGAACGACAAATTCCTTGGCGAGATTTTCGGTCCGGGTGACAAAGCGCCCGATGTCGCCGTGATTGACGCGGGCAAGAAACAATTGTCGGGCGAACTGGCGCACATCGAGACATGGTTAGACGAGGATTTTCTGGCGGGCGACAAACTCTCCGGCGCCGACTTCACGCTCTATCCTTACCTTGCCTTTCTGGGTCGTGTGGACGCACGCAAACCCGGCTATGACTTGCTGGCATTGGTCCCGCCGAAACTCGCGGCGTGGATGAGGCGCATCGAAGCGCTGCCGTACTTCGAAAAAACCTTTCCGCCACATTGGAAAGCGTGATCGTCACCGGAGATAAAAAAATGAAATTAACCGCCACACAGCGTGAACAATTCGATCGCGACGGCTACCTGTTCTTTCCCAACCTGTTCAGCGCGGCAGAAATCCAAATACTGATCGACGAAGTACCCGCGCTATATGCGCGCCGCGAAGACGTCAACGTGCGCGAAAAAGGCAAGGACGCGGTGCGTACAAATTTTGCCGCGCATCTGTACAGCGAGCCATTCGCGCGCCTTGCACGACATCCGCGAATGGTTCTGCCGGTCGAAGAATTGCTCGGCGAGAAACTGTACATGCATCAATTCAAGGTCAATGGAAAAATGGCGTTCGAGGGAGATGTGTGGCAATGGCACCAGGATTACGGTACCTGGTTGAACGACGACCTCATGCCAACCGAACGCGCGATGAACGT
>JAYTUX010000369.1:0-4602 GCA_043744315.1 Betaproteobacteria bacterium
TCGGCGAAAATTTGCAGGACCATTTGCAGTTGCGGATGGCCTTCAAGGTGCGCGGCGTACCAACACTCAATGAGCAGGCGAACAGTTGGCTCGGAAAAGCGCGCATGGGATTGCAATACGCGCTGTTTCGCAGCGGACCACTGACGATGGCACCTTCGCAGCTGGGCGCGTTCGCGAAATCAAGTGCGGACGTTGCAAGGGCTGATCTTGAATTTCACGTGCAGCCGGTGTCGCTGGATAAATTCGGCGATCCGCCGCATCCTTTCCCGGCGTTTACTTCAAGCGTCTGCAATCTGCGGCCGGAAAGTCGCGGTTTCGTACACATTCAAAGCGCGGACCCTTTGCAGCACCCGGTGATTCAGCCCAACTATCTCTCAACGGAACAGGATCGCCGCGTGGCCGTGGCATCGTTAAGGTTGGCGCGACGAATTTCTGCCGCCGATGCATTGGCAAAATATCATCCGCTGGAGTTCATGCCTGGTCCAGCGTATCAAAGTGACGACGCGCTGATCGACGCCGCCGGCAATGTCGGCACGACGATTTTCCATCCGGTGGGTACGTGCAAAATGGGCCCGGCGAGTGATACGCAGGCGGTAGTGGATGCTCGCTTGAGGGTGCATGGTGTCGCGCAACTTCGTGTGGTTGATGCATCAATCATGCCGACCATCACCTCGGGAAACACCAATTCACCGACCGTCATGATCGCCGAACGTGGCAGCGAAATGATTCGTGAAGACCGTAAGGCGCGCGCCTGAACCATGCCGCAAATTTGGCGCCTGTGTTAGAAAAATGCGGAAAACCCTAGCACTGGTGCGGTGTTTCGAGCATTTTTGCTCGGAATGCCTCACCAGTATTGGACTTTCATCGTTTGCGTGTCTTCATGAATAAGCAGCATTTCGGCAATACCGATTCGCTGCTCGCCTGGTACTTTGTCGTGATCTGGGGCTCCGGATTCATCGCCACCAAAATCGGACTTCAATACGCCGCCCCATTCACTTTCCTGTCGTTGCGATTCGCCTTCGGACTGATTTGTCTGATTCCGCTAGTGTGGTGGGTGAAGCCGAGTTGGCCCGGCAGCGGGCGCGAATGGCTGCAAATCATTGTGGCCGGCTTACTGATGCATGCGATTCACCTTTCGGGCAGCCATTACGCGCAATATCTCGGCATGTCGGCGGGCATCGCCGCCGTGATACTCGCGCTGCAACCGCTCGCGACCGCGATCATCGCCGTTGGCTGGTTTCACGAGCGTCCCGCACGCGTACAGTGGCTCGGCATCGCCCTGGGTTTCTTGGGTGTTGCACTAATCGTCTGGCACAAGATCGACGTGCGCGCGGCAACGGCGGGAAGTCTGATTGCGGTGACGATCGGCCTCGCGGCGCTGACCGCCGGCACGCTTTATCAGCGGCGTTTTTGCCCGAATGTCGACTTGCGTAGCGGTGCCTTGATTCAGTTCGCCGCCTCATTCATCGTGTTGGCACCAATGAGCATCATGTTCGAGAGCGGAAAAATTGAGTGGACGTGGCCGCTGCTGGGCTCGATCGCGTTTCTGGTGTTGCTTGCGTCGTTGCTCGGCGTGAATGCGTTGCACACGCTGATGCGGCGTGGCGAGGCAACTCGCGTGACGAGCATGATGTACCTGCCGCCGGTTTTCGCCGTCGCCATCGAGTACCTGTGGTTTGGTCTCGCGCCGTCTGCCATATCGATTGCGGGCATAATTATTACTTCTCTGGGCGTTGCATTGGCGATGCGGCGACGCATGATGTCCTGATCGCCCAATTCCCCCGCAACGCCGCTACTACATCCCCACTGAGACAGTTCCTGCATGCGACCCCTGCCTCTCGTCATCATTTTGCTGGTACTCGACCACATCGCGTTCAGCGGCAGCCGGGTTACGGTATCGCTCTATGCGATACACCAGGGAGAGTCGGCATTGACGGTAGGCATTCTGATTGCGATGTATGCGCTGCTGCCCGCATTGCTGTCGGTTTCCGCCGGGCGCTGGATCGATCGCGTCGGTATGGAAAAGCCTTTGTTGCTGGGATCCGTGACGGTCGGCATTGGCACGCTCTTGCCTTTCCTGTTTCCCGGTTTGGCAGTGCTCTATGCAACCAGCATTGTCGTCGGTGTTGCGTTCATGCTGATCAACGTGGCGGCCTATCACGCGGTAGGCGAATTGTCGCCAGCCGAGTACCGTGCGGTGAATTTCAGCTATGTGGCAATAGGATTTTCGACGTCCGCATTCATTGCCCCCATCCTGTCTGGGGTTGGCATTGATAACTTCGGTCATCGCACGACGTTTTTATTGCTCTCCGCGTTCACATTGTTGCCGATTTTGGCACTTTCGTTGAAATTGGTGCCATTTCCAATGCCAACGCCACGTGCCCAAGATGCGCCGGCCGGCGCAATTCTCGATTTATTGCGCGACGTGCGTTTGCGGCGGCTTTTTATCACCATGGCGATCCTCACCGTTGCTTGGGACGTTTATGGCTTCGCGATTCCGGTACATGGCACCAATATCGGTTTGTCCGCATCCGAAATCGGCCTCGTCATGGCCACCTTCGCAGCAGCGACGTTCACGGTACGCCTCGCGACACCATTCTTTATCAACCGGATTCACCCATGGACGGTACTCGTTGCCTCGCTATTTGTCGCCGGGATCAGCTTTCTTGGCCTGCCATTCACCACCAATGTCGGCACGATGATGGCGATCATGTTTTTGCTTGGCCTCGGCTTGGGCGCACCGCAACCGATGGTCATGATGTTGTTGCATGATTCCGCCCCCGCTGGTCGGGCGGGCGAAGCACTTGGCCTGCGCACGACGCTTATCAACGGCAGTCAGACCATCATGCCGCTCATGTTCGGCGCGGTCGGTGCGGCGCTGGGCATGGGGCCAGTGTTTTGGAGCATCGCGCTGGTATTGTTGGGCGGCGGCATTTTTGCGCAGCGCATCAAGGACGCGCAAGTAAATCCCGACAAGTCTTGAAATGTGCAAGTTTGCCCCGATTCTGGGGCAGTGGCGGCAACCCTTCCGCGCGCGTTTATTCAACTGCCACGGTACAATTCGCGCGCCGGTAAATCCTTGTTTTGGAGACTGAAGAATGAAACGAGTCTTTCTGTTCCTGTTGACCAACCTTGCAGTGATGTTGGTATTGGGCATCGTCACCAGTGCGTTAGGTGTCAATCGCTACCTCACTGCGAGCGGTTTAAATCTGCCGATGTTGCTTGCGTTTTCTGCGGTGGTCGGTTTTACCGGCGCGTTTTTTTCGTTGCTGATTTCCAAACCGATGGCGAAGTGGAGTACTGGCGCAAGAGTGCTGGTTGACCCGCAAAACGAAAGCGAGCGCTGGCTGGTGGAAACCGTGCGCAGGCTCGCCAACAAAGCCAATATCGGTATGCCCGAAGTTGCCGTTTACGAGGGTGAAGCAAACGCATTCGCCACCGGTGCATTCAAGAATTCATCGCTGGTCGCAGTCTCGACCGGATTGCTCGAATCGATGACCAAGGAAGAAGTTGAAGCCGTGCTCGCGCACGAGATCGCGCATGTGGTTAATGGCGATATGGTCACGCTCACGCTGATCCAGGGCGTGGTGAATACGTTCGTGGTTTTCCTGTCCAAAGTGGTCGGTTATTTCGTTGATCGGGTGCTATTAAAAAACGATCGCGGTGGTCCTGGAATCGGTTACTACGTTACCGACATCGTTTGCCAAATCGTCTTTGGTTTGCTGGCGTCAATCATCGTTGCGTGGTTTTCGCGTCAACGCGAATTTCGCGCCGACGCCGGCTCGGCAGCGTTGATGGGATCCCCGCAGCCGATGGTCAAAGCACTCGCACGCCTGGGCGGCCTGGCACCGGGTGAACTACCGAAGAGCATGGCCGCGTCGGGCATTAGCGACAAAGCGGGCTTCATGGCAATGTTCTCTACGCATCCGCCCATCGAGGTACGCATCGCCGCATTGCAGGGAAAGAAATAAATCACCCAAGCACGAAAAAAGCCGCGTCATCGACGCGGCTTTTTTTATCACGCATTGTTTGGTGATTATTCGGAAGGTTTCTTGAAGACCGACTTCAAGGACCCAAACAACCCGCCTTTCTTTTCTTCTTCCTCGCGCGCGACAGTTGTGGCGTTTGCAAGGTATTGCGCCGGCTTTGCCGGTGTGCGGCCCAACTGCCCCGTCGTGGTGGGGTTGAATGCCGGCCGCCGATTGAAATTCTTGAAATTGGATTCTTTGCCGATGAACAATTTCGCCAATTCTTCGAGCGTGTGATCGTTGACGGTATCCGGCTCGAGCGTATAGACGGTCGGCCCGAAATCTTCGACGTTTTTCAATTTGAAGCGAATCACGCCGCCTTCATAGTCACCGACGATATCGGCACCGCAAATGATCTCGCAGTTTATTTTGAAAACTTCGTTGACAATCACGCGGCGGTCATTGCGAAACGGCTCTGACGTGAAACGCATGTTGTTTTGCCACAGCAAATCACGAAAACGTTCGATAGACTCGGCATCGCGCTTTACGGTTAACACTTCCGGTTTGGTGCGCTTGAATACAACCGTCAGATTTTCGTAGTGTTCCTTGTTATCGCGCTGGGTCGTGCGGAATT
>JAYTUX010000370.1:0-4597 GCA_043744315.1 Betaproteobacteria bacterium
ACCACCAACGCAAGTGTGCCGATATCGCCGCGCCCGCGATGGTACACAAACTCGCGCGTCGTCGCCCAATCGTCACCGCCTAAATGGTCAAACATCGCGACCGCCATGGGCGAATCGCGCCACGCGCCGGGTCGCGCATCTTCGTCGCGCCAAATTTGCCGCAGTGCTTCAACGGCGATCCAGTATCCGCCGCCGGCATCATCCAGAATCACACCGTGGCCGCCGGCGCGATGCAATGTTCCTGCCGTATCGATGAATGCGGCGATGCTGCCGGTGCCAGCGTAGATCACATAGCCTTCGCCCGGCGCGAATATATCAGCGCAGGCAATTTCGATATCGCTTTTGAGTGTGATCGCTGAAACGTCGATATTAAAAACGCCCGCAATCATTGCGCCGATATCGGCACCCCCTTCGGAAAACCCGGTCATGCCGGCACATACGCGCGTGGGCCTAATACCGGCAGGGAAAGCCGTTGCAATTTGCAACAGCGAATCGCGTACGTATTCACTTCCCGCTGCAGTGGACATTTGCAACGCCGTCATCCCGCCAACGCGTCCCTCGCGCAGGAGTCGTTCATCAGCATCGACCAGCGCCCAACGCGTGCGGGTGCCACCGGCATCGATACCGAGACCCACCGCATTCTTTAACGCGCTCACGGCATCACCTTTATGCCTTCCGCATCGACGACCAGTGTCACGCGTGTACTCTCGTTGCCGACGCGGTCGATTGCGCTGATCACGTATCGGCGGTCTCCTGCGTTGAGATCGATAGGAAAATTCAGCGAACCTCTGTCGAGATCGGCATTGGCAACCGGGACGATTTGAAATTGCCATTTGCCGCTTTCGCCTTCACGTCTCCATACAGCGTATTTCGATGGCAATCCACCCACGCCCGCAGAAACTGAGACGATGCTCTTACGTGAGGCATTGCCCGGAACCAGGGTGAACAACGGTGGCGGCGGAGGTGTCCCAAGCCACGGCATCGCGGGCACGATCACCGGACCCGAATAGGCCTCGCGCTGCAAGCGATCGCTGACCGATTTTCGATTCTGCGAAAGTGCTGCCATGCTGAAATGAACGTGACCTTGTGCAAGTCGTTCGTTGGTTGCGCGCTTGCGGGTCAATGCAATCTGATTGAGTATCTCTGTGGGCTCCCAAACGGCGGAATTGTCGCCGGGGTTCGCATTTGCAATGGCCGAAATTCGACTCGTATACAGGCCCGGCCACACATGGCGATTTGCGGTGTTTTGTTTCAACCAGTAATCGAGTAATACGGCGTAGGCCTGCTGCGGTGAATCGATGCGCCAATATAGTTGCGGCACAAAATAATCCATCCAGCCTTTTTGCAACCACAGTTCGACATCGGCATAGAGCTTGTCGTATTGGCTGAATCCGACGATGCCGAGTGGGCGCAATTCAGGTTTGCCGAGGCCGAATGGACTCACGCCGAATTTGACCCAGCGTTTTTCGGACTTGATGCCCGCGTAGATTTTTTCGATCAATTGGTTCACGTTCTGGCGTCGCCAGTCGGCGCGCGACAGTTTGCCGCCAGCGAGAAGATAGGCGCTCCACGCAGCCTCATCAGGAAAGTCAATTTCCACAGGTGGTACGGCGGGCGCAGAGGGCGCAGTTGGAGCAGGTGATGTCACCGGATACGGATAAAAATAGTCGTCGATATGCACTCCATCGATATCGTAGCGTCGTACCACGTCGAGAATGACATCCAGCGTGCGTTGCGCAGCGACCGCCTCGCCCGGATCCATCCACAAATAACCGCCATAGGATTTCACCGCCGCGGGATTTGTGTTGGCGATATGCGTACGCGATGGCGGCGATTTGGCCGATGTATGACGCGCACGGTAGGGATTGAACCACGCGTGCAATTCGATGCCGCGCGCGTGCGCCAAATCAATCCATTCGCTCAAAGGATCGTAGAACGGCTGCGGCGCCTTGCCTTGTTCGCCCGTTAAATATTCCGACCACGGCTCCAATTTCGAATCGTACAGCGCGTCGGCACTGGTACGCACTTGCAAAATGATTGCGTTGAGATTGAGCTCTGCCGCGCGATTGATGATGGAGACGATCTCCGCCTTCTGTTCGGCAACGGTCAAATTGCTGCGGCTAGGCCAATCGATATTGGCCACCGATGCGACCCACACGGCGCGGAATTCGCGAGGCGCGGGTGGTGGCACATCGTTCGCCGTCGCGGCATCCTTGCGCGCGGGGAGGGTGCACCCGGCAACCAGCATTACTCCGCACAATAGTGCGCAGAACGCCAATCGGCGGGGGGTTTGAAGGCGTTTTGCCCGAAACGGCGCGCCAATGCTGGGATTTTTCACTTTCATACCTTTACAAACCATTTCTTCTTCCACATGAACCACGCGATCGCGAACATCGCTGCATTGAACAGAATTGCAAACACTAGCGATTGATTGGCGGGGGTAATCGGCAACGCTTTGATCGGCGCATACACAATGGTTTTGAGCGCAACGATCGCATCGCCTTGTGAAAACTTGATGAAGCCCAGCATCTTCGCAATCAATCCGGAAAACGCAAAGATGAATAACGCATTCATGCCGTAAATGGTGAAGGGCAAGAATCCGCGCCACGATTTTTCGCGCAGTGTGTCGGAAGGATTCGCATCGATCAGCCAATAGAACACGGCGAAAACGAGCAGCGCCCAGCCCGCCATGAATATTGTGTATGAGGTGCTCCAGAGGCTTTTGTTGATCGGCATGAATGTGGCGTCGATGATCGCGCCAATCCACAGGCACGCCAATCCGGCAATCATCATCCACACCGTTTTCTCCGTTTTGCTCGCGTCGGACAACAGCCAACGACCCAGCAACACGCCGAGCAATTGCGTACACAACGCGGGCAGGGTGCTCAGCAATCCTTCGGGATCCCAGGTTTTCGATTTGGCCCAGAGGTGACCATCGAGCAGCATGCGGTCAATGTAGGCGCCGAGATCGCGGCCGGGTTCGAGAATGCCCGCGCCAACGCGTCCCTGAACATCGGGCACCGGCACCAGCAACATCAGCAAGGTGTATGCCGACAGCAGCGCCACAATCCATGCGCATTGCTGGCGCCAATTGAAGTACACCACGATCGGTGCAGCGAGTGCCGTGCAAAGCGCGATGCGTTGCAGCACACCGGGAATGCGCACGCTTGAAAAATTAAATGATGGAATCAGATTCAGCAGAAAACCGATCAGAAAAATAATCGCGGCGCGCTTGAATAGTTGCCTCAGCATTTGCGGCTTGTCCTCACCCGCCTCGGCACGTCGCCCCAACGAAAACGTCATCGACACGCCGCAGATAAACAGAAAAAACGGAAAAATCCAATCGGTAAACGTCCAGCCGTTCCATTCGGCATGGGCGAGTTGCGAATAGAGATTCCCCCAATCGCCCGGATTATTCACGAGCACCATTCCCGCGATGGTGAAGCCGCGGAAAGCGTCGAGGGATATCAGACGGGCGGTGGGTGAAATCATCGGTCGCAGCCAACGCCAATAAGGGCGCGGGTGCCCTCAATGCCGTCATCCCGGCGGAGGCCGGGATCCATTCCGCCGCCGGTCGATTCAGTCTTTTGGATGGGGCTGGATCCCGGTCTCCGCCGGGACGACGGAAAATGCGATCGATGTCCCATTGCAAACACTAGCACTGGCGCGCCTTTCCAGACATAAATGCCCCAAACGCCGCCACGGTGCTAGACATCCTGCTTCTTTCCAAAGGCCGGATCGACTTTCACAAACGCAGTGGCAATCAACGAGGGCAAGCAGCAAATCAGCACCCACACAAAAAAATGCGGATAACCCAATTGCGTTTGAATCCACCCGCTTGCCATTCCCGGCAGCATCATGCCCAGCGCCATGAAGCCGGTGCAGATCGCGTAGTGCGCGGTCTTGTGTGGTCCGTCTGCGACCATAATCATGAATAGCAAATACGAGGCGAAGCCGAAACCATAGCCGAATTGCTCGATCGCAATCGCCGTTGAAACTACCACGATACTCGATGGTTGCGCGTACGCAAGGTAGATGAATGCGAGATTGGGAACATGTACGGCAAGCAGCATCGGCCATAGCCATTGCTTCAATCCTCCTCGCGAAATCGTATAACCGCCGAGCAGACCACCCAAGGTCAACGCCAGGACGCCCACGGTGCCGTAGGCCAGGCCGACCTGCGAGGTGGTGAGTCCAAGCCCACCTTTGTTTGCCGGATCCAGCAAGAACGGCGTTACCAGTTTCAATGCCTGCGCTTCGCCCAGCCGAAACAGCAAGAGGTAGGCGAGCACCAGCAAGATATCCTTGCGGCGAAAAAAAGTAACGAAGGTCTCCATGAATCCGTCGATCGCGTTGGTGCCTTTGGCGGTCGCGGTATCAGAGGCAGGGTAAGGCAACACAATTTTGTGATAAACAAAAAGCGTCAGAAACATTCCCGCGAGTACAAAAAATACAATCGACCAGGCGAGTTTGGCGTCACCGGTATGCTCGGTGAGTTGCCCCGCGAGATAGACGAGGCCACCTTGCCCGGCGATCATCGCGATGCGGTAAAACGTGCTGCGCACACCAACAAACGCGGCTTGGCTATGCGTCGGCA
>JAYTUX010000371.1:0-16788 GCA_043744315.1 Betaproteobacteria bacterium
CGCATCCCCGCGATACTTATCGCCGGTTCGATATCGGCACCGCTGCCGCCCATATCGGTCTTTACCCAACCGGGATGCAGGCTGATGCAGGTAACGCCCTGCGGCCCCCATTCCATCGCGGCGGTATGCACCACCATGTTGAGCGCTGCCTTGCTTGCCCGATAGGTCACTCGCGACGCGCTTGCCTGCAGGCCGATGGATCCCATGCGGCTGGAAATAAAAGCGAATCTACCTTTGGACTTCACCAATGCCGGTGCGACCAACGGTATCGCGCGTAGCGCGCCGAGGACGTTGGTGCGAAACACGGCATCAAATTCAGATTCGGCGCATGGCACGGCACCGCTATTTTCGGGGCCGAGGACGCCTGCATTGTAGATGCAGACATCGATGCTGCCAGCGTTCAATGCTTTTGCCAGATTGGCAAATCCGTTGTCGTCGTTGACATCGAGCCTGAGCGCGGTGGCGCCGACACTCGCGAGCAACGCATCTTGCTCGGGTGATCGGCAAGTGCCAAGGGTAAGCCAGCCATCAGCACGATATTGGCGGACGAATTCGAGGCCCAGGCCCCGGGAGGCACCGATGATCAAAACTGATTTCATGTCACCTCAGGAAAGTGATTTGCTCGTGGGGTGGAGCCGTAACCTGGACTTGTGGCCGCCGGCGGCTGCTAGACTGGGAGGCAAACCTCAAGCATGCAGGCGGCTTCACGGGCATTTATGGCTGAAGAACCGCTACAGTGCTGGAGTTTATGGTAATAATTTAAGACTATTCCATGCCTGCTCATGAGTGGCCTGCTAAGTGAATTCTGTTTGCCGGCAAAGTATCACTTGGTCCTGGCTTCATTCTTGTTGCCCTCCTCATCGCGTTTCTGCGCCTCATCAACAACTTTATTGCGGTGGGCCTCTGCTCTTTTCGCGGCCCTCTCCTGGGTCTTAAGTGCTTTGGCAAAAACCTCATCGGGATTTTGCATGGCGCGTTCTTCACGTTTTTTCTCGAATGCCTCGCGCTCGGCCCGCTGGTGGTCGGCAGTCTTGGGTGCGTCCTTGCCCTTGCCGCAACCGGCGAGGCCGATGGCGACAAGGGTGATTGCTGCGAACCGCAGCGCGGGTGTCACATCAGTTCGACCGCCAATGCCGTCGCCTCGCCACCGCCGATGCAGAGTGACGCAATGCCGCGTTTGCCGCCGCGCGCTTTCAAGGCGTGCAACAAGGTCACAATCAAACGCGCACCGGAAGCACCGATCGGATGACCCAGCGCGCACGCACCGCCGTTCACGTTGACTTTCGCGTGTGGCAAATTCAGATCTTTCATCGCTGCCATTGTCACGACGGCAAACGCCTCGTTGATTTCGTACAAGTCCACATTGTCCGGGCCCCAACCAAGTTTTTTGTGCAATTTATCGATCGCACCGACTGGTGCGGTGGTGAACCACTCCGGTTCGTGAGCGTTCGATGCGTGCCCCGCGATACGGGCGATCGGCGTGATGCCGCGGGCCTTGGCATCCGACTCCGTCATCAAAATCAGGATTGCCGCGCCATCCGAAATCGACGACGAACTCGCGGCAGTGACCGTGCCATCCTTGTTGAACGCGGGGCGCAGCGACGCGATTTTTTCCGGCTTGCACTGGCCTGGCGGCTCATCGGTATCGAGCACCACTTCGCCCGCGCGACCTTTCACGGTTACCGGTGCAATCTCGGCTTTGAATGCACCGCTGGCGACGGCCGCTTGTGCACGCTTCACGCTTTCGGTCGCGTAGGCATCCTGGTCCGCCCGACTGAAGCCGTATTTGGCAGCGGTCGCGTCCGCGAAAATGCCCATCGATTTGCCGTCGTAGGCATTCTCCAGACCATCGTAGGCCATGTGATCGAGCGCCTTGATATGGCCATAACGATAGCCTTGCCGCGCGTTTGGCAGCAAATGCGGTGCGTTCGACATACTTTCCATGCCGCCCGCCACAACGATGCTCGCACTACCGGCCAGGATTGCGTCGGTCGCCATCATTACGGTCTTCATGCCCGAGCCGCAGACTTTATTGACCGTCGAGCAAGCAGTGGTCTTGAGCAGGCCGCCGCCCAACGCCGCCTGACGCGCTGGGGCCTGGCCGAGTGCGGCCGGCAGGACGCAGCCGATGATGGCTTCATTGATGTCCTCGAGTTTTAGACCGGACTGGGCGACCGCCGCCTTAATCGCGGTCGCGGCGAGTTGCGGCGAGGTCAGCGGCTGAAGCTGACCATTCATGCTGCCGATGGGAGTGCGTTTTGCGGCGACGATGACAACAGATTCAGACATGATGTGTTTCTCCTTTGCGAATTAAATACCACTGACCAGAATATCAATGGCACGAATCAGTTCGTGGCGGTTCGCGTGTAGCGAGCCCAGGTGCTTGCCCAGCGAGGGCGCAGGAACGGCGCCGCTTTCGTACATGAACACGGTATATGTTTTTCCTTCAATCACCACTTCGGGCATCAGCCCTTCAACCCGGCGCGCGATGCTCTTCGAAGGCTTGAGGGGGGCCACCCATCGCGAGGGAAGTGGGTCGAGCAGGTCGGATTGCAGCGCAACGACGTAGGGGGCGGCGGCGCGACCGTTGGGATTGGGATTGCGGTAAACGTCGAATTGGGCCATGTCAGAACATCCGAATTCCGTCGCTCCACAACCCGTATTTTTCGAAATGCTCGTTGCAGGCCGTGAAAGCGGCCTTGTTTACTTCCAGCCAGCGGCGGCGACGCTCCTCGGTGAGGCGCGCTTTCAATCCTTCTTCGAGCGTCTGCGACAAATTAACACCCAGATCGCGCGCCTGAGCGAGTAGATCTTCATTGATCGAAACATTGGTCGGGCGCTTGGGGGCCGAGACATTGTAGGCGGCCAGGTTTTGCCGGGCGGAGAGGGCGATAGCGGATGGCGCGGTCGGTGGCGTCAAATGCGGCGCACGGGGGCTGGCGGCGGCTTTACGCGATGATTTGGTCATGGCAGGTTCCTATCCATTATGCACATATTCTATGCGCATTACCCATGCGCGTCAATCATGCGCTCTCGCCAAACAATTCGCGACCGATCAACATGCGGCGAATTTCATTGGTGCCGGCGCCGATGTCGTAGAGTTTGGCATCGCGCAGCAGCCGCCCCGCCGGATATTCATTGATGTAGCCATTCCCACCCAAGGTTTGAATTGCCTCCAGCGCCACTCTCACCGCGCATTCGGAGGCGTACAGAATGCAGGCTGCCGCATCCTTGCGCGCGGCGCGTCCGCGTCCCTGATCGAGCATGGTTGCCACGCGATAGCTGAACGCGCGGGAACTTTGCAGCGCTACGTACATGTCGGCCACCTTCGCCTGCATGATGCCGAAGGTGCCGATCGGCTGGCCAAATTGTTTGCGTTCATGCACATATGGCAGCACGATATCCATTGCCGATTGCATGATGCCGATCGGACCGCCGGAGAGCACGGTGCGCTCGGTATCGAGCCCTCGCATCAGCACGCGCGAGCCGGCGTTGAATTCGCCGAGAATATTTTCTTCGGGGACTTCGCAATCCTCAAACACCAGCTCGCACGTATCCGAGCCGCGCATGCCGAGCTTGTCGAGCTTCTGGGCGGTGCGAAAACCTTTCATGCCTTTCTCGACGATGAATGCCGTCATCGCGCGTGAGCCTTGATCCTTGGGTGCGGTGCGCATGTAAACGATCAGTACGTCTGCGTGCGGCCCGTTGGTGATCCACATCTTGTTGCCATTGGCGAGATAGCGGTCACCTTTTTTCTCCGCGCGGCAGGCCATCGAGCCGACAACGTCCGAGCCGGCACCCGGTTCTGACATCGCCAGTGCGCCAACATGCTCGCCGCTACAGAGTTTCGGCAAGTATTTCTTGCGTTGCGCGTCGCTGCCGTTGAGATAAAGATTGTTGACGCACAAATTGGAATGTGCACCATAGGCAAGACCTACCGATGCCGAGCCGCGAGATATTTCTTCCATCGCTACTGTATGCGCGAGATAGCCTAGCCCGGTGCCGCCGTATTCCTCGGCAACGGAAATGCCCAGCAAGCCAAGGTCGCCAAGTTTTTTCCACATGTCCATCGGAAATTTATTGTCGCGATCAATATCTGCCGCGCGCGGCGCGAGTTCGTCGTCGCAGAGGCGCTTGACCGAATCGCGCAATGCGTCGGTATCGTCACTGATGTGGGTGTCGAAAATCATTCTCTCTCCGAAAGCGCGGCCTTGATTGTTGAATTACGCCATCGCTTGCCGCGCGAATTACTAATTATCACGCCAAACGACGGCAAATCGCGCGATCAAAATTATGCCGTAGTGTCGTACCTGGCCTCGATCGCACAGCCGGTCGAAATACGCGCCGTGCAATAACGAAATGGCTGGCTGCGATATTTTGCTTTCACATGAGAAGCATCACCAATTCCAAAATTGTTCCTTCATTCAAAAATAGTGCGTTCGATCTGAGGGTTGAATGAACGGCGCCTCCCAAACGCGGTTTCCGCGTCGAAGCTTTGTCACACAAAGCCCGGGGGCGCTGACACGCGATCAAAAGCATAAAGCGTGTCTCAATGCCCAAAATGTCTTAATTTGCGTCAGTCTTGCCATATTTTCTGTTGCGTTTCTGCAACAATGGGGTAGAAGTGTTTCAACCAGATCGATATGCTTGCGCTTCCTTACAATTAATGACTGACATGTCTCAATATGAACCGGATAGTGTTCAATTGCGACAGTCAGTGTTCCCAAACTGCGTTGTTAAATTGGAGATGCTGCGATGAAGTTGAAACTTAGAATCTTGCCGGTGGCCGTTGCCAGCGCACTCGGCGTCGGTGCAATGTCGCCCGCCTTCGCACAACAAGCAACGGAAAAAGTTGAACGAATCGAAGTGACGGGTTCATTGATCAAACGCGTTGACGGTGAAACCGCGCTGCCGGTCGTGGTCATTTCGATTGAAGAACTGGCCAAGGCAGGCGTGACCAACGCAGAACAAGCGGTCAAGTTGATTACCCAGCAGCAAGGCGGGTTGGTGACGTCCGGTTCCGTCAGTTCGACAAACGGTGCTGCTTCATATGCAAGCCTGCGTTCGCTCGGCGCGCAGCGCACATTAGTGTTATTGAACGGCAAGCGCGTCGTCAGCAATCCGTTTTCAAGCGTCGCGGTTGATTTGAACACCTTGCCGTTGGTCGCGATCAGCCGCATTGAAGTTCTTACCGACGGAGCCTCAGCCACCTACGGTACCGACGCCATCGCCGGCGTGATCAATTTCATCACCCACAAGGATTTTCGTGGCGTCACGCTGACAGCCGATGCACAAACACCGCAAGAAAGCGGCGGCGCAGTGTACAAGGCGGACGTACTCGGCGGCATGGGTGATCTTGCCAAAGACGGCTGGAATGTATTTGGCGGTTTCATGGGTCGTGAAGGCAAACCGATGAGGGGCACCGATCGGGAATTCTCACGATCGGCGTTCATTCCCCAATATGGATTCAATGGCCTGAGCCCGACCACATTCCCGGCAAACTATTCACAAGGTGCGCTGACCACCAATCCGACGTTACCAAACTGCCTGCCGCCGACATCTATCTTTACGCCCCAAGGCAATGGTATCGGCCTCGGTACCAACCGCTGCGGCGCGGATACGCAGGCATTCACCAATACCATCCCGATCCAAAAGCAATGGACCGGTTTTGTGCGCGGCACGATGGCGCTCGGTGCTAACCATACCGCCGCACTGGATTATTTCAAATCCAACAATACCGTCAGGACGCAAATCGCACCGTCGCCTGAAGGCGGATTGACAATGACACCGGCCAGCCCCTATTACCCCGGCAATGGCATCACGCCTATTACCGACCCCGCGCTCAACCGTACCGCAAATATTTCCATCGGCTGGCGTACAACGGTGCTTGGGCCGCGCCAAGGTGAGCAGGAAAATAACACCCAACGCGCGGTGGCATCTCTTGAGGGAAACCTTGCCGGCTGGGATTATCAGGCGGCGGGGCTGTGGTCAAAATCCACGGTGGAAAATTACTTTCTCAATGGCTACCCCACCACAACCGCCATGCTCAATGGCGTCCGCGGCATCAATGGCGCGCCGTTCCTGAATCCATTCGGCGAGCAATCTGCAGCGGGGCTTGCATTCCTCCGCGAAAATCAAGTGCTGGGCCTGGTGCAGACGGGTGAAGGAAAGCTTTCCAGCATCAGTGCGAGCGCATCGCGTCCGTTGTTTTCCCTGCCTGCGGGATCATCGATGCTTGCGTTGGCGACGGAATTCCGCAAGGAAGACATGATCTATACGACGGATGTTCCCAAGGTCAGTCAGGCCGCGTCGTCGGGACTTGCGGGATCGGGCGCGGTGCGCGCGGGCGACCGGGATGTCAAGGCACTCGCGGCAGAGTTAACGCTGCCTCTGCACAAAATGTTTGAAGTGGGAGTGTCGGTTCGCTATGACAAATACAGCGATTTCGGCAATACAACCAACCCTAAAGTGTCCATTCGCTTTAGTCCGGACAAGGATCTGCTGATCAGAGCGTCGTACAACGAAGGCTTCACTGCGCCCACGCTTTCGCAGTTGTACGCCCCGACGTCCACGACCTTTACCGGTACTTCCTACAATGACCCCTTGTATTGTCCGAACGGCGTGATCAATACCGCGATTGGCGGGGTTGCCAGCCGCGATTGCCGCATCCAGTTTCAACAACAGCAGGGCGGAAATACCAAGTTGACACCGGAAAACTCCAAGGCGAACACGGCGGGATTTGTCTATCAAATCACACCGCAAATGTCGTTCGGTCTCGACTTCTGGTATTACAAAGTCACGAACAACATCAGCACCTTGGGCGAGACCACCATCTTTGCCGACCCGGTGCAGTATGCGAATTTGTTCGTGCGTTGCAGCGCCGCATCGGCAGCACTCCAGCAATCGATCGGTGCGTGCCGCGTTCCCGGTGGCGACCCCTTGGCCTACATCATCAATACCAACCAGAATCTCGGCGATACATTCACGCGTGGCGTCGATCTTCAGTTCAACTGGCAAAGTGGTGCCACCAGCGTTGGAAAATTTTCGGGCAGCGTGCGCTCAACGTACGTGACCGACTACCAGTTCCAGGTTCTCAAAAATGGCCCGTTCTTCAGCCCCAATGGAAACTACAACGCGCAATTTGGCGGCCCGCTGATTCGCTATCAGCAATTTACGAATCTGGGTTGGCAGAGCGGCAACTGGTCGGCGAACTTGCTGAACAAATTCCAGTCCAGCTACACGGACCAGAATGGTGGATCAGTGGCGCCGTCTTTCCGGTCAAACGAAGTCAAGTTTTACTCGATCTATGACCTCAGTGTGACGTATACCGGATTCAAGCGGATGACGTTGCAGGGTGGTGTCTTGAACCTTCTGGATCAGGATCCGCCGTTCACCAATCAGACGTCGCGTTTTCAAGCGCGCGCCTATGATGATCGCTTCCACAATCCGCTGGGTCGGGTTTATACGCTGTCCGCGAAATATACTTTCTAGCCTTGCGATTGGTTGCGTCTCAAGGACGCGTCTCTGCATGAAAAAGGGAGCTTCGGCTCCCTTTTCTTTGTAGAACTGGCTGTGCGGAATCGGAATTAAGACGTCTGCGTCGTATCAATTGTTCAACTCAAGGCGCAATGTGGCGAGCGAATTCTGATCAAGTTCCGACCATTTTCCTCTGCGGGCATTATGATGATCGAGCCAAAACTATGCCCAATTTTCCCCAAGCCGGAAAGCCGCTGGCTTTTCTCTCACTCCTGCTCGGCAGTGCCGCGATCGCGTTCGCACCGATTTTCGTGCGTATCGCCGATGTGAGCCCGGCAGCAAGCGCGTTTTGGCGAATGGTGTTGGCGGCGCCCGTGTTATGGCTGTGGGTGATTGCGGCCGAGCGCAATACGATGAAAAACAGACCACGCGCGGTAATGCAATGGAAGCTGCTGGTGCTGGCCGGGCTGTTTTTCGCGGTCGATTTGGCAACATGGCATTGGTCGATTTTGTTTACGTCGATCGCCAACGCGACCATCGAGCTCAACTTTGCCGCCATTTTCGTTACGTTGGGAGGATGGTTGTTGTTTCGCGAGCGCGTCTCAACATTATTCATGCTCGCACTGTTGGTGACCTTTGCGGGGGCAACATTGCTGATTGGGCCCAACTTTGGTGTTGCTGGTTCTGCGTTGACAGGTGATGCGCTCGGCATCCTTGCCGGGCTTTTCTATGCGGGCTACATGCTTGCCATCAAATCCGCCTCCGTCAATGTTTCAACCGCGCGCATCATGGCGGTGAGTACGACGATTGCGGCCATCGCACTTACGCCGTATGCGCTCTTCAATTCCACACAGTTGCTTCCGCAAACGGCAAATGGCTGGTTGACGCTCGTTGGCCTGGCGTTGGTAGTGCATGTGCTCGGACAAAGCCTGATCGCATACGGTTTCAGCCACCTACCCGCCGCGTTGTCATCCGCAAGCCTGTTGATGCAACCGGTTTTTGCGACCGCCTACGCGATGCTGTTGCTGGGAGAGCACCTCGCGCCGCTGCAAATAGTCGGCGGTGTCATCGTGTTAATGGGAATATATTTGGCGCGGCGCGGAAGTCAGTCCTCTTGACGCCGAACACTGCTGTCCTGTCGTGCCTTAGGTGACAGTCAAAATTTGGGAATTCGGATCCGGCTGATCATTAGTGAGCCCGAGACTGCGAACAGCAGTACTAGCGGATGAAACTTTAGTCCGCCGATGACAAGTTCGCCAAACCACAGACTTTCACGTACCGCGCCAAGGTAGCCGGCGAGCATCAATATGCACACCAATAGAACCGAACTCGGTATCGGCGTGCCTTCGAAATATTTCACCTTGTCGCCGCCGTCCGACAGCGCTTCGGCGGTAACGTTGTAGCGGGCCAATCGCGAGACGCCGCAGGTAACGAAATATGCCAGCACGATGCGATCATAAAAGCCCTGCATGCCGCAGCCATAGCCGAGAATCGCCGGTGCCACGCCGAATGAAATGACATCGGCGAGCGAATCCAGCTCACGACCCATTGCGGACGTTTTCTGCCGCCAGCGCGCAATGCGCCCGTCAAGCACATCGAAAATCAGCGCAACGATCACCAACGCGCCGGCAAAGTAGACGTGAATGATGTCGCCGGTTTCAAGGTACGTCATCACTGAAAACAACGCGCCGATTCCGCAGACAGCGTTGCCGAGCGTAAACCAGTCGGCGAGGTGGAATTCCCGAATCATCGAAAAAGGTTTGGGCGGGTTGGTGGGTGTCATGGCAATCAGGCCTTTGCAAAGTTTGTGGCGTGCTGCGATACAGCGTAGCACTTCCGACGCAATTTGCCAGTGAGCGGCATGCGTAAACAGGCCTGCCAATTGGACTACAAACGCGCATGAGAATGCTGCGCACTTTTTGGCGCAGCGAACGTTCGCTAGCGCACAGTGATGGCCACGCGAAGAATGCAGAATCGCGCTGTGCCCGATTCAATTCCCCCGATCAAAACCGACGCATGCGCGCCAATCACACTCACCAAAGTTGCCGCCGCCCGCACCGCGTTGCTGGTAGCGATCGCTGTAGGTCAATCTGCATTCTCGCCAGCGCACGCCGCGAGTGTCATTGAAACGCCATCGATGCAACGCATCAGCAACGACGCGCTTGCCGACAATACGAAGGATGCCGAAAAATCGCCACCACTCGATTTCAATGTGGATATGGCAATCCGCAAAAGTTACTTTATCCCCGCGATAGAAATCGTCGGATTCGATTTTTTGCTCAATCAGCATAACCGCCGTTATATCAGCGACGAATACAAGAGCACGCTGTCGTCGATTCGCCGTAACATCGGTACGCGCTGGGTCGTCGACAATGACCCATTCAGCACCAACCAATTGGGCCACCCGTACCAAGGATCGATCTATCACGGCTTCGCGCGTTCGACAGGCCTGAATTACTGGCAGGCGCTCGGCTATACCTTCATGGGCAGTGCGTTCTGGGAAGTCGCCGGCGAGACGACGGCACCCTCGAGAAACGACCAGATCATGACCGGCATCGGTGGGACGTTTCTCGGCGAGGCGCTGTTTCGATTGTCGAGCCTGATGCTGGAACACGGTGGCGCGTCGCCACCGCTGTGGCGCGAGATCGGCGCAGCGGCACTGTCGCCATCAGCGGGTTTCAACCGGCTGGTGTTCGGCAATCGTCTTGGTGGTATTTTCCCCGGACACGATCCGGCCTACTTCAGCCGCATCCAGATCGGTTTCAGTGGCACCGCTAGCGGGGAGCAGGGGACTTCCACCACCAAGCTCCGCCGCAATGAGGCACTGACCGATTTCTCCGTCGACTACGGATTGCCTGGAAAACCGGGATACAGCTACACGCGTCCCTTCGACTATTTTCATTTTCAGGCAACGGCGTCGAGTGCGAATGGCTTTGAAAATCTGATGACGCGCGGCTTGTTGCTCGGAAGTGATTTCAAGAAGGGCGAAAGTGTGCGGGGTTTTTGGGGTCTGTATGGCAGCTACGATTACATTGCACCGCAGATTTTTCGCATCTCCAGCACCGCGTTGTCTGCGGGTGGCACGGCGCAATGGCAATTGTCAAAGTCCTTCGCGCTACAGGCGACGGGAAATCTCGGATTGGGTTACGCGGCGGTCGGCACCACTCGCGGCGACGTGACCGAGCGCGACTATCACTATGGCGTGGCACCGCAGGCGCTGATTGCCACACGGTTGATGTTTGCCGATCTGGCGTCGATCGACCTGACAGCGCGCGAATACTTCGTCAGCAGCGTGGGTGCCACCAGTCGAAACGGGCATGACAATATTGTTCGCATCGATGCCTCCTACACCCACCGCGTCAATCGTCGGCATGCGGTCACGATCAAGTACCTCGGCAATCGCCGTGACGCTTCATTTCCCGATTTGGGAACGCGCACGCAGTCGCGCGGGACGTTTGGAATTTTCTATACGCTGCTCGGACAGGACGGGTTTGGCAATGTCGATTGGCAGCACTAGTCCGAGTATGCAATCGTCGAAGAACCCCACCAGCATTGATTCTCCGCTGGATGCCGATACCGAACCGCACAAGCGCAATATTGAAGCGGTGCTGGAATTTTATGCCCGCGCAGAAGAAAAAATAAGTCGTCCACAATGGGTGCTCGAACGCATTGGCGACTTTATCGGCCAGCCGATGTTTCTTGGCTTCATCTTGTTATTTGTATCGGTGTGGATTGCTGCGAGCGTCATCGCTCCGCGGCTCGGAATTGCGGAATTCGATCCGGCACCATTCTTCTGGCTACAAGGCATCGTCAGCCTCGGCGCGTTTCTCACTGCAACGGTGGTCCTGACCAAACAGAATCGTCTCGCCAAACTGGAAGAGCAGCGCGCGCACCTTGACCTGAAAGTCACGCTAATGATCGAGCAAAAGGCGGCCAAGCTGATCAACCTGATGGAAGAGCTGCGGCGCGATCTTCCCAACGTCAGAAACCGCGATGATCCGGAAGCGGAGGTGCTTCAACAATCGATGGATCCAGACCGCGTGCTTGCGGCACTTGATGAGCGCGGCGACATTTAGAAAAAATGAGCGCACGCAAACAACTGAGCATTTCCATTGACGTGATGCAGAGGCAATTGAGCCGAAACACCCCACCGGTGCTAGAGTTTAGGCTACCCGCCTACTTCAATTCTCAGCCTTGTGGAGTATTGTCATGTGCCGAAACATCAAACCGCTGTTCAACTTTGCGCCGCCGGTAAGCCACGAAGAAATTCGCGCGGCCGCATTGCAATTCGTCCGCAAAGTATCGGGTTTCAATAAGCCGTCGCGTGCCAACGAAGCCGCCTTTGTCGCCGCCATCGAGGCGATCTCAGCGGCGTCCCACACGTTGTTGAATTCGCTTGAAACCGACGCGCCGCCAAAAGATCGCGAGCAGGAAGCCGCGAAGTTGCGGGTACGCTATCTCGCGCGATTCCCGTCGTAGAGGCCGCACGCAGGATTCGCTGGCAGATTCTATTGCCGAGCCGTGCGCGCCCCCGACTATGTGTTTCTGCCATGGCCCATCCCTGTCGAACGCTCAAGAGTGCGCTGGGTTCCGACAGACTGCTGGCACTGGTGCGCCGTTCGCAGCACTTTCGGTTTTGAGGCCGCGCACACGCTAGATAATGGCGGCTCGGAGAGTTGCCTACAAATTCCCCGCAAACAACTTCCGCACAAACATGTCGCGAAAACTTTTCGCGTCCGCAAGTCCGAGCCGCTCCAGATACGCGTGCGGTGCTTCCTTGCCTTCCCACAAACTTTTTACCGCGAGCGTGACTAACTCGGCCGGATGTTCGGTGGCATGTTTCAGGCGCTTCAGCGCACGCACGATGTGCAGTTCGTCTTCGGTCAAGTCGGTGCCAAATGGAAAATCCGGCAGCAATCCTACGCGGCTCCACGGATGCAATATGTCGTCGAGCATTTGCGGCAGGTTGTTGCGGTAGCGCTCGGGAATTTCATAGGCGCGGTCGAGTTTGCCGGCCGCTTTTGCCGCTTTCAACAATTGCGGCTGAAAGCGAGAATCGGCGATCGCCAGCAGTCGTTTGATGACTTCACTGTCCGATTGCCCGCGCAAATCGGCCATGCCGTATTCGGTGATGACCACGTCGCGCAGATGGCGCGGAATGGTTACATGACCGTAGTTCCAGACGATGCTGCTATCGAGTCGATCTTTGTGCTGATGCGTCGCACGCAACATCATCATCAGGCGCGCATCCGGCAGCGCGTGCGACATCGCCACAAAATTGTACTGACCACCGACGCCACTCACGACCTGACCCGATTCCAGCGCGTCGCTCACGGCGGCACCCAACAGCGTGACCATCATCGTCGTATTCATGAAGCGCGCCTTGATACGTTGTGCGCGCTTCAATTCTTCGTCGCCGTAGAGCTGGTTGATGAAATCGATACGCGTCATGTCGATCTTGGCGAGTTGCTGCGTCGGCATGCTGCGCAAGCCTTGATAAAAATCGCGCGGGCCAAGAAAAAATCCGCCGCTCATGAAAATGCCGCCAGTGAGGCGCATGCCGAGCATGATTGCCGCGATTTTTTCAAGCGAGCCCGCGTCGGCGAGATTGTTGGCGATGCGCGTTTCACTCATCGCAAGTTGCCCGCCTTCAATGTGGACGTCAGCACGAAGTATTCCGAAGCGCTTGAGAAACGTAACGTCACTCGCCGATAGATGCGTGGAAATTCGCCCCTCTTCCAGTAGCGCTCGTAATGTATCGATGCTGACTGCCGTGTCATCAATGCGCCCCTCGTTGATCAGCCGTTGCAACACGGCGTCGGCGTAAACCTCGCGGCGGATAATGCCCGCCTCAATCAACTTGAGAAAGCCATTGACGAACATTTCAGAGCAGCCGTAAAGACCTTTGTCGAAGCGACCGAGTTCGCGCTCGTTCAGGCCATCGGGGCAAAGCGAATTCAAGATGTCGCGATACTTCTCGCCATGCTGGTGACGAACAATCAACGCTTGCGCAATCGCGTCGCCCAGCGCGCCAATGCCGATTTGCAAGGTGCCCCCATCGGCAACCAGGCTGGACGCATGAAGGCCGATTGCGTAATCGGCGGTGCTGATCTTGCCATTTGGCGGTGCAAACACCGCGTGAGTTGATGCGCGATCAGTGAGGACGATATCAAAAAAACCTGGCGCGACGTCGGCCGCATTGGGCATGAACGGCATTTCGCGATTGATCACGCCGATCGCTAACAACGGCCGACCTGTCGCGCGAGACTTTTCAACGATCTCGAACGTCACATCGGTATTGCTGGAAAGTGACAGCCGCAACGATTCCCCTTCGCCGCGCGCGGCCACTGCTTGCGCGATAACATTCACACCTTGCAGCAACATATCGCGCGCGATAAAGGTGTAGTTGGTGGAAATATGGTTTTGCTGCGCGCAATCGTTGCCAAGATAATCGCCGGACTTCATGAAAAATTCATGCACGGTAATATTGGGCGGCAACGTGCCTGCACGTGAATCTTTCACATACCAAAGATCGGGATAGTCGGCAAAAACGCGCGCCACCAATGGCTCGAGAAAGTGCCGCTCAAGCTCGCTTTTGCCAACCGGCTTTTCCAGCGACAGCGCAGTGATGATCTTGAGGCGCCGCGCGGGGTTGCCCTTGATGCGCCGGTACAACGCATTGACGAAATGATTGGGCTTGCCGATCCCCAGCGGAATGCCCAGCACGATCTCGCCGGGAATGTGATCAAGCACATAGTCGACGCTGGCCTCTATCGAATCGATGAATTGCGGCGAACTCAATGCGACCTCCGTGATGAATCAATAGATTCGCACATTATGCGGCACGCAAAAAAATTGCTTTCTTTGGATATCGCACCGCCAGCCAATGAGCCGCCGCAACGGCAACCGCAAGGTGCCTGTTCGCGTATCATGGTCGAACGCGGCATTGGTCGCCGCGAGTCGATATCAACTGGAGGAGAGAACCGATGATTACGTTGAAAAAAAATTCATGGTGTGCCGCAGGATACGGCGTGTTGATTGGTGTGCTGTCATCATTACTCACTTTTACGGCGCAGGCTGCCGCAACCGCAGATGAAACCGCCATCCGTGCGCAGACACTTGCGTGGGAAAAGGCCTACAACGGGGGCGACGCGAAAGGCGTTGCGGCCCAATATGCCGATGACGCGCTGCTGATGCCGCCGGGCGCGCCGGGCGTGAGCGGCAAGGCGGCAATACTCGCCTATATCACCAAGGACATCGCCAGCTCAAAAGCAGCAGGTGCGATGTTTGTGATCAATCCAAAAACCGATGTGGGCGTCTCGGGTGACATGGGATGGGAATCCGGCACCTACAAGGTGACGGTAAAGGGTGCGGTTGTCGAGACCGGAAAATTTCTGTCCGTTTCGCGCAAGAAAGATGGCAAGTGGCTTTATTTCCGTGACACATGGAATGCAGATGCGCCGTCGGCACCGCCCGCGCCACCTGTGCCCGCAAAAGCGCCCGCCGCAGCTGAACCGAAAAAATAGCCGGCGCGTTCTTGCCGGCGCAAATGTTCCAAGCTCGGGGAGGGCCGTTCACGGCCTTTCCCTGCCGGAGAAGTCTTTTTTGATAGTGTGTTTCTGAGTACCCGCCAAGGAGCGCCACCACCATGACTCAATTGCTCTTGAAGAACGCGCGCATCTTTGATGGTGCAAATGAAAATTGCGCGGCGGGAATGAATGTACTTGTCGCCGATGGCATGATTCAGGAAATATCGCATCAGCCGATCCGCGCCGACAACGCACAGTCGATCGATGTCGGCGGTCGCGCGCTGATGCCGGGCTTGATCGATGCGCATGTGCATGCGTTCGCGAGCGACGTTGCGGTGCAGAAAATCGAAGCCTTCGGCGAATCCTATCGCACGGCGCATGCGGTGCGCATGCTCGATCACGCGCTCAAGTGCGGATTTACCACGGTACGTGATATCGGTGGCGGCAATTATGGCCTCGCGCGCGCCATGGCGGATGGATTGATGGCCGGGCCGCGCTATTTTTATGCGGGGAAAATTCTTTCCATGACCGGTGGCCATGGTGACATGCGGCAAATTGAAGAGCGGCCGAATTATCAATCCGTCTGTGGATGCAGCGATGGATCGATCTTCAATACTTTTTCCGTGCTGGCGGACGGTGTAGATGCCTGCATCCGTGCCGCGCGCGAGGAACTTCGTCAAGGCGCGCATTGCATCAAGATCATGGGGTCAGGTGGCGTTGCGTCGCCGACGGACCCGATCTGGATGAACCAATACCGCGAGGACGAGATTCGCGCCATCGTCAATGAATGTACCGAACGCCGCACCTATGTTTCGGCGCATTGCCACCCGGCGAGTGCAGTGCGGCGTTGCGTGGAGTACGGCGTGCGCGCCATCGAGCATGGCACCTTGATCGACGACGACACCGCACGCTTCGTAGCGGAAAAGGGCGCTTACGTGGTGCCGACCATGGCGGTGATCTTCGCGCTCGCCGAACAGGGACGACAACTTGGCTTCCCGCCGCAGAGCCAGGAAAAAATGGATTTCGCCTTCAAGTCGGCGCTGTCGGGCATGGACGCGATGCGCCGTGCCGGCGTGAAGGTCTGCTACGGCACCGATTTGCTGGGTAGTACCTACACGCAACAGTGCTGGGAATTCACATTGCGCAGCGAAGTTTTTACACCCGTGGAAATATTGCGGCAGGCCACGTCGGTTGCAGCCGAAATGATGATGTTGGCCGGGCAAATCGGCTGTGTCGCCGTCGGTGCGCACGCCGATTTGATCGTGGTCGATGGTGATCCACTAAAAGACATCTCGCTGATGGCGGCGGATGGGCGCAATCTGCGTGCGATTGTGCGGGCGGGAAACGTTGTCAAGAACGAGTTGCATTGAACTGAAAATCCAATAACCAGCGCGCCTTACGGGCCGAAAATGTCCCGAAAGCCGCACCAGTGCTAGACTTTCATGGTGGAAAGTCGCATTGACAAAGCGTCGTTTCGCGCTCAAATCACCACCGCAACATGTCATTTCGAGCAACGCGAAGGATCTCGGGGCGCAAACGAGATCCGTCGCGTTGCTCAGGATGACAACCGTGGGGTGACATCTCCTCAGCGTCCCGGTGCAAAGGACGAGTACGCGTTTGACAACGCGGTGGATCGCAGAACCGCTCGAGGCACCTGTACGTCGGTTAAAATTCCCCTCGCGCGACATCCACGCATGCCCGGATGGTGAAACAGGTAGACACAACGGACTTAAAATCCGTCGGCGGGTCAAACTGCCGTGCCGGTTCGATTCCGGCTCCGGGC
>JAYTUX010000372.1:0-4589 GCA_043744315.1 Betaproteobacteria bacterium
CGCGAGGGCGCGCGCCTTGATTTGGGATGGGCTGCAAGGCGCAAACCACAGCCATAGCACCGCTATGGCGAGGATTTGCAACGCCGCAGACCGCCCAAAGCAAGGATGCGCGTCCCGCGAGGGAATGAATCGGCGCTTCCCTAAATTAGTCAACCTGAAATTATACCAGTTCAGGTAGGGCCAGCTTGCCTGTCGGCGAGGAAACGGCTGGCAAATGCGGGAAATGAATCGATCTCGATGGCGGCGCGCATTTCACGCATCAATTCCTGATAGTAGTAAAGGTTGTGCAGCGTATTTAGCCGCGCGCCGAGCATCTCGTTGATGCGTTGCAGATGGTGCAAGTAACCACGACTGAAATTGCGGCAGGTGTGGCATGCACACGATTCGTCGAGCGGTTGCGTATCGTCCTTGTAGCGCGCATTGCGGATCTTGATATCGCCGTGGCGGGTGAACAGCCAACCGTTGCGCGCGTTGCGGGTTGGCATGACGCAATCGAACATGTCGATGCCTTCCGCGACCGAGGCAACCAGATCCTCGGGCGTGCCAACGCCCATCAGATAGCGAGGCTTGTCCACCGGCAGCAGCGGCGCCGTATGCGCGAGTACCCGCCGCATGTCCTCTTTCGGTTCGCCAACAGAGAGCCCGCCGATGGCGAAGCCATGAAAATCGATATCTTTCAATCCCTCGACCGATTCATCGCGCAGTGTTTCGTGCATGCCGCCTTGCACGATGCCGAATAGTGCGTTGGGATTTTCCAGGCGAGCAAATTCTCGTTTGCAGCGCTCCGCCCAGCGCAACGACAAGCGCATCGATGCTGCCGCTTCATCGATGCTCGCCGGATAGGCGGTACATTCGTCGAAAATCATCGCAATATCGGAATTGAGTGTGCGCTGAATGCGCATCGACTCTTCGGGAGACAGAAAGCATTTGTCACCGTTCACCGGTGACTGAAAAGCAACACCCTCCTCGGAAATTTTTCTCAATTCACCCAGACTCCAGACTTGGAATCCGCCCGAATCGGTCAGTAGCGGCTTGTTCCAGGCCATGAATTGATGGAGCCCGCCAAACTTGCCGATAATGTCCATCCCCGGTCGCAGCCAAAGATGAAACGTATTGCCGAGCACGATTTGCGCGCCGATCTCGTTCAGCTCGGTGGGGCTCATGCCTTTTACCGAACCGTAGGTGCCCACCGGCATGAATACGGGAGTTTCGATTTCGCCGTGGTTTAGCGTAATTTGACCGCGGCGGGCGCGGCCACTGGTGGCAAGTAATTTGAATTCCACGAGGCAGTGACTTTCTGGCGACGATTCTTTGGGTGGATCTGCCGATTGCATTCAATGCAATTGGGATGCGCGAGGATAATCGCAAACGCCGGAATTGCCAATCTGGCAGACCAAAATCAGACTTTTAGGAGAACGCGTGTTGACTATTCTGCCGAAGCGACACGTAACGCAGTAAACTATGGCCTTGCAACATTCCGGGTATTGGCGCCCGCCATTTACGCCGAGACTATTTCGACCTTCACGCTTAACCGCAAAAAATTACCCCATGTCAGAGAAAATCAATGCCGAGAATATCAAGGCCGGCATGTTCGTCGTCGATCTGGATCGTCCGTGGATCGACACGCCATTTCTGCTACAAGGTTTTCTGGTGGAAGATGAGGAGCAACTGCGGCAATTGCGCGCCCATTGCAAGTGGGTCCTGATCGATCCGCAACGCTCGGTCGGAACAGAATTTAGCGCGCCTGCGAAGAAAGCCCCGTTGCCAACGCGCGACCTCGGCACCGAACCGCGCGTGAATGTGAATAGGGTATCTACGCCACCTCCTCCTGCGGCAACCGGTAGCGCACTCAAGTCGGGCACGGCCCGTGGCGCCGCGCCGACCCCTTCCGCGAAATCCGCGTCGCCGGTCAAACCCGGCGACGCCCGGCAACGCACGGGAGAATTCGCGATTCCGATCAAAGATAGTCGCCAATCGACCGGGCAGTTTGATGCTCGCATGCTCGCGGGCAACGGTGATGCACGCAACCCGGCATCGTCAAACGACCCATCGTCCGACAACAATGTCCGCGGCCTCTGGGGCAAGATGCGCGCGGGTGTTTCGGGCCTGTTTGCGAAGCGCGACGACGACGATGTGATTGAAGAGAGCCCGGTCGAATTTGTACCGGAGAAGACCACCCAGACGCGCGCGCAGTTCATCCCCGAAACCGTGCAACTGACCATTTACGAAGACGCAAAGCCGGTTGAAGAAGAAATCGGTGCCGCATCGGCTGCGTTTCAACGCACGACTGACATGCTGAGCCGCGTCGCCGACGATATCCGTGCTGGCAACAATCTGAAACTGGAAAGCGTTGAAGAAGTTATCAGCGACATGGTCGAGAGCATGGTGAGAAATCCCGACGCGCTGATGTGGGTCGCGCGTATGCGCGAACGCAGTGCCGGCATCTACGATCACGGTTTGTCGGTGGCAATTTGCCTGGTCGCGTTCGGGCGGCACCTGGGCTACCCAAAGGACGCGCTTTCGCACTTGGGCTTGTTGGGATTGTTGTTGGATATCGGCAAAATAAAATTGCCGCGCGAATTGCTCGAGCGCGCGTCGCGCCTCAGCTCAGACGAATTCGAGAAAATCAAGGAACACGTCGATCTCGGCCTCGAGATTCTCGCCGAAACCCCTAATCTTCATCCGGACATTCTCGACGGTGTCGCGCAGCACCACGAACGCATGAATGGCACCGGTTATCCAAACAATATGTTGGGCGACAAGATAAGTGTGTTCGGCCGCATGAGCGCCATTGCCGACACGTTTTCCGCGATCACCAAGCACCGCCCTTACGCCGAGGCGGTATCGCCGCACCAGGCTCTGCAAATGTTATCCAATTGGAGCGGCACGCAATTTCACGCAGAGATGGTCGAGCAATTCATCCAGTCGATCGGCGTGTTCCCGGTCGGCAGCCTGGTAGAGCTTTCCACCGGAGAAGTTGCGGTGGTCGTCACGCACGGTAAACTGAAACGCCTGAAACCAAAAGTACTGGTCGTGACCGAGGCCGACAAGTCCCATTGCAAACATCCTGTGTTGCGCGATCTGCTATACGATGTATCGGAAACGCCTGCACACATCCGGCGCGGTCTGCCGAGCAATTCTTACGGCATTGACCCCAGCGAGTACTATCTCGCATGAGTACGCCGCCCGGAGGCAGAACCGTCATTCCACCTAAGCCGATGACCGCACCAGTGCGAGAAGTGGTCACTCAGGAATTGTCGCGTGACAGCCTGCGATCGACGATCGCAAATGCGCTCGATCATGCACGCATCGCACAGCGTTCGGTGGCGGTACTCATTCTGTCGCTGGGCCGCATTGATCGCCTCGATGCGCTGTTTGGCGTCGCCAACTCAGAAATCATGCGCCACGCTCTGGCCCGCCTGCCGGAAGCGCTGCGTCCGGCCGATCGCTACCTGCAACTTTCGGACACGACACTTTGCGTGATTCTTCCCAACTTGAAGTCGGGTGCAATGGCATCACTCGCCGCAAGCAAATTACACCGCATCCTTGAGATACCTTATGAAATCGATATCTTGCCCAGCAGCGTGCGACCGACCACCGGCATCGCCTGCTATCCTGAACACGCCGAGGACGCCGAAGAGTTGATCGTTCACGCCGACATCGCGCGGCGCGTGGCGCGATCGCGCGATGTCGCGCAGCACGTGTTTCAACGCGAAGATCGACGCGACGTGGATACCTATTTGGGGCTCGATGCGCCATTGCGCGAAGCGATGCGCGCCAACCAGCTCGAAGTGCATTACCAGCCACAGGTGGCGGTGAAAAACGGCAAGTGCCGAGCCGTGGAGGCACTATTGCGCTGGACCATACCGGGGCAAGGCGCAATCGCGCCACCGGCAATCATTCGCGTCGCTGAAGCCGGCGGCATGATCGGCGACGTGACTGGCTGGGTACTGGGCACGGTGCTGCGTCATCAGTCAGAGTGGAAAGAACACGGGGTCGCTCTGGATGTCAGCGTCAATCTTTCCACGCTCAACTTCATGGACGTTGATCTGCCCGAAATCATTTCGCAGGCGCTGGGCACCTGGCGCGCAGATCCGAAAACAGTCACGCTGGAAATCACCGAGAGTGCCACCATTGTCGATGCCGATCAATCAATCGCGGTGATGAAGCGATTGAAAGCGATTGGGCTGCGCTTGTCGGTCGATGACTTTGGTACGGGCTATTCATCGCTGTCTTATGTGAAAGATTTTCCGCTGGACGAACTCAAGATCGACAAGCAATTCGTTCAGCAAATGCGCCAATCGAAAGGCGATCAGCAGATTGTCCGATCGGTGATCGACCTTGCCCATAATTTCGAGCTGTCGGTGGTTGCCGAAGGCGTCGAAGACGAGGCAACGCTGAAGGAGCTAAAAAAAATGGGCTGCGACTTGGCGCAAGGATTTCTGATGAGCCCCGCTTTGCCTGCGGAACAATTGATGGGTTGGCTAAAACTGCAGCGATAGATCGGCGGTTTCAATTTTTTCGAGGCAAACTCCGCTACTGGCGCAGCTTTCCAGCATAAAACGCCCCGAAACTCGCGCCAATACTAG
>JAYTUX010000373.1:0-4578 GCA_043744315.1 Betaproteobacteria bacterium
AAGTATGCGAATATTTTGCATACTTATTGATGCGGATTCTTTACCATCGACCGATGGTGGCTTGCGTAAACAATAAAATTACTTGTTTATTATCAATAATTTAACATCATATAACCATCATATCCACAAATTCGTTAACCGGTGTGGCGTCCAGCTTTTTGTGGTCGATGCACAAATCCCAAATCGCACCACGCTGCTTTTCAGCGAACACGCGAGCGAGATTGGTTTTGAGTTTCGCCATTAACACCGGCATGCCTTCCTTGCGGCGGCGCTTGTGACCGATTGGATATTCGACAACGATTTCCTTCAGTTTCTTGCCGTCGGTAAATTCGACCGTGAGCGCGTTGGCGATCGAGCGTTTGCTCGGATCGTGATAGTCCTTGGTAAATTTTGGGTCTTCGACGCAGACGATTTTGTCGCGCAATACATCGATGCGTTTGTCGGCGGCGATATTGTCTTCGTAGTCGTTCGCGGTGAGGCGGCCAAAAATAATCGGCACCGCCACCATGTACTGCACACAATGATCGCGATCGGCCGGGTTATCGAGCGGGCCTTTTTTGTCGATGATGCGGATACAGGCTTCATGCGTGCGAATGGTGATTTTCTTGATGTCGGCTTCGGTCTTGCCGAGCTTCTTCAGTTCGCCATGGATCGTCATCGCCGCTTCCACTGCTGTCTGCGAATGGAATTCGGCGGGAAAGGAAATTTTAAACAACACGTTTTCCATCACGTACGAGCCATAGGGGCGCTGGAACTTGAACGCGTTGCCTTTGAACAGCACATCGTAAAAGCCCCAGGTCTTCGCCGAGAGCACTGACGGATAACCCATCTCGCCAGTCTTCGCGATGAGTGCCAAGCGTACCGCGCGTGAGGTGGCATCGCCGGCCGCCCAGGATTTTCGCGAGCCCGTGTTGGGGGAATGGCGATAGGTGCGAAGCGATTGGCCATCCACCCACGCGAGTGACACCGCGTTGAGAATTTCGTCCTTCGACAAACCCATCATTTCGGCGACGACCGCAGTCGAGGCGACTTTCACCAACACCACATGATCGAGGCCGACTTTGTTGAACGAGTTTTCCAGTGCGATGCAGCCCTGAATTTCGTGCGCCTTGATCATTGCCGTGAGGACGTTTTGCACCGTCAGCGGCTTTTTCCCGGTGGCGACAGCATTGCGCGAAAGCCAATCGGCAGTGGCCAAAATGCCGCCGAGGTTGTCCGAAGGATGGCCCCATTCAGCCGCGAGCCAGGTATCGTTGAAATCGAGCCAGCGAATCATCGCTCCAATGTCGAACGCGGCCTTGACGGGATCCATTTGAAATTGCGTGCCCGGCACTTTTGCGCCGTTCGGCACCAGCGTGCCCTGTACAATCGGTCCGAGCATTTTGCGGCAGGCGGGATATTCCAGCGCTTCAAATCCGCAGCCCAACGTATCGAGCAGGCAATAGCGTGCCGTGTCGTATGCATCCTTCGATTTGATTTTGTATTTGGTGACGTAGTCGACGATATCGACCAATACTTTGTCGGGTTTGGGGCGGACGTTGGAGATGTGTGCGGACATGGCTTTCTTTCAATTGTTGCGATTCAAGATTCTTGTGTCGTGCAAAAAAATTCCCGCCGTCGCGGGGACGACGATCGGCTACAGGCGCTCTTTTAGCGGCACAAATTTCAAATCATCTGGCCCCATGTAATTCGCACTCGGCCGAATGATCTTGCCGTCAATACGCTGCTCGATCACATGCGCGGCCCAACCGGACGTGCGTGAAATGATGAAGAGCGGCGTGAACATCGAGGTCGGCACGCCCATCATGTGATAGCTGCACGCGCTGAACCAATCAAGATTCGGGAACATTTTTTTCTCGCGCCACATCACCGCTTCAAGCCGCTCGGCGATGTTGTAGAGCTTCATGTTGCCGGCGACTTTCGAGAGCCGTTCGGCGACACGTTTGATGACCACGTTGCGCGGGTCAGACACGGTGTAGACCGGATGGCCGAAACCGATCACTACTTGTTTCTCCGCCACACGTTTGACGATATCGGCTTCTGCCTCATCCGGATTTTGATAACGCGATTGGATGTCGAACGCGACTTCATTGGCACCACCGTGTTTCGGGCCACGTAGCGCGCCGATGCCACCGGTAATGGCGGAATACATGTCCGAACCGGTGCCGGCAATCACGCGCGCGGCGAAGGTGGAGGCATTGAATTCATGTTCGGCATAGAGCACGAGCGAGGTGTGCATCGAACGCACCCATAGGTCGGAGGGCGCTCTGCCGTGCAACAAGTGCAGAAAATGCCCGCCGATGGTGTCGTCGTCGGTTTCGACGTCGATGCGTTTGCCGTTGATTGCGAAGTGATACCAGTACAACAGCATTGAGCCGAACGAGGCCATCATGCGGTCGGCGATATCACGCGCACCGGCAATATTGTGGTCATCCTTTTCCGGTAATACGCAACCCAGCGCCGAGCAACCGGTGCGCAACACGTCCATGGGATGCGTGGAGGCGGGCAGCGATTCGAGTACATCCTGCACCGCCATTGGGATGCCACGCAGCGATTTCAGTTTGGTTTTGTAGTGTGAAAGCTCAACGGCGTTAGGCAATTTTTCATGCACCAGTAAATACGCGACTTCCTCGAATTCGCAGGCCTCGGCGACATCAAGAATATCGTAGCCGCGGTAATGCAAATCGTTGCCGGTCAGGCCGACCGTGCAGAGTGCGGTGTTGCCGGCAGTGACGCCGGAAAGGGCGACGGATTTTTTAGGTTTGGGGCCTGCGGGTGTGGTTGCTGCGGTTGCGTCGGTCATTGCTTACTCCGATGTACTGTAAGTAGGTGAAAAATCCGAACCCTAGCATTGGTAGGCTTCTTCAGGCATTAACTGCCGGAATGCCGCGCCAGTGCTTGAGTTTTACTTCTTGGCCGCAAACAGCGCGTCCAGCTTCTGTTCATACGCGTGATAGCCGAGATACTCGTACAACTCCGCGCGCGTCTGCATTGATGGCACCACATTTTTCTGCGTGCCTTCCGTACGCAAGGTCTGATAAAAACCCAGCGCCGCTTTGTTCATCGCCCGATAGGCGCCACAGCAGTACAACACCATATCGACATTCACCGAGGCCAATTCCGCGGTCGTGAACAACGGTGTGTGACCGAACTCGGTAATGTTGGCAAGGACCGGGACTTTCACGGCGTCCTTGAATTGCCGGTACATCGGCAGCGCGGTAATGGCCTCGGGAAAAATCATATCGGCACCGGCTTCCACGTATGCACAGGCGCGATCAATCGCCGCATTGATGCCTTCGACCGCCAATGCATCGGTGCGCGCCATGATGACGAAATTGGCGTCGGTGCGGGCGTCCACCGCCGCTTTGACGCGATCGACCATTTCTTCTTTCGATACCACTTCTTTACCGGGCCGGTGGCCGCAACGTTTGGTGCCGACCTGGTCTTCCATATGGACCGCCGCCGCGCCGGATTTCTGGAACGAGCGGATGGTGCGCGCGATGTTGAATGCGCCGCCCCAGCCGGTATCGATATCGACCATTACCGGCAAAGTCGTCACGTCAGTGATGCGCCGCAAATCAATCAACACATCTTCCATCGTGCTGATGCCGAGGTCGGGCATGCCGAGCGAATTGGCCGCCACACCGCCGCCGGAAATGTAGAGCGCCTTGTAGCCGGTGGCTTCGGCCATGCGCGCGGTGTAGGCATTGATTGCGCCGACAATTTGCAGCGGTGCTTCGTCTTTGAGGGCTTGGCGGAATTTCACGCCGGGAGAGGAGAGAGTCATTGGATTTCTTGAGAGATCAGGAGAAGAATGCGGTATTCGCTATGTCAGATATTTTAACGCCGGTAACTTTCGCTTTTTGCAGCAATTCCCAAAAGTAGCGGTACGTCGCGCGGTCGTGTAATTCGCCTTTGTACTGAATAGGGCCCCAATCGGCAGTTTGCGCGGCGAGCAGGATATTTTCCGCGTCTTCGACTTCGGAGTGATCGGGTTTCATCGCGTCGACAATTGGTTGAATCTGCGCAGGATAAATCGACCACATGCGCAGGAAGCCGAATTCGTTGCGCGCGCGCTTTGCGTCGGCCATGACGACGTCGGTGTTTTTCAGATCGAGACAGACGTTATGTGCGGGCACCACGCCATTTGCGAGCGCGGCGGCAACGACCTCGGTCTTGGCGCGCACCAATAATTTGTGTTCAAACTGACCAGGCGAACGCATCGCGGCGGCGGGAATCGCGCCATGGTGGCCGGAGACAAAATCCATCAAACCGAAATCGAGTACCTGGATGCTAGGCAATGCGGCGATCCGGTGCGCGTCGCGCAAGGCGCCGTGGGTTTCGACAAGAATGTGTGTGGGAATTGGGTGCCCGACACCGGCTTTTTTTGCCGCTTCCTGAATGTACACGATCATGGTCTCGGCCTCCGCATAAGCCGTACATTTTGGGATCGTGATATAGGCTAGCAACTTGCCCGCGCCGCCGACAAGAATATCGACATCCTGCCGCCACGAAGGGTGCGTGTAGTCGTGAATGCGCGCACCGGCCATTTTGTATTTGTTGGCCGGCGACGTCAGC
>JAYTUX010000374.1:0-4567 GCA_043744315.1 Betaproteobacteria bacterium
TTTTTCTTGACGTAGTCATCGACCAGCGCCTGAAACTCCTCAGCAATCCGCTCGCCCTTGAGCGTCACCGCTTTTTCGCCATCGACATACACCGGTGCCACTGGTCGCTCTCCGGAACCAGGCAAAGAAATACCGATGTCCGCTAGCTTCGATTCGCCAGGACCGTTAACGACGCAACCCATCACCGCGACATGCATGTCCTCGACACCCGGATAGTGGCGTTTCCAGACAGGCATCTGATCGCGCAAATACGTTTGAATTTTCTCGGCAAGTTCCTGAAAAAATGTGCTGGTGGTACGCCCGCAACCGGGGCACGCGGCAACCATCGGTGTGAACGCGCGCAGGCCCATGGTTTGCAGAATTTCCTGCGCCACGATCACCTCCTTGGTGCGGTCGCCGTTCGGTTCTGGCGTGAGCGAAATGCGAATCGTGTCGCCAATACCCTCCTGCAACAACACCGACAATGCCGCCGTGGAGGCAACGATGCCTTTTGAGCCCATGCCTGCTTCGGTTAGGCCCAGATGCAACGGGTAATCGCAGCGCTTTGCCAGATCGCGATAAACGGCGATCAAATCCTGCACTGCGCTCACTTTGCAGGACAAAATAATTTTGTCGCCGGCGAGGCCTTGCTCCTCGGCTTTGGCGGCGCTTTGCAATGCCGACACGATCAATGCCTCGCGCATGACGGCGTCAGCGGCCAGGGGCTCAGCCATCTGTGCATTTTCATCCATCATCCGCGCGATCAGTTCCGGATCGAGCGAACCCCAATTCACACCAATACGCACGGTTTTGTCGAACTTGATTGCTGCGTCGATCATTGCCGCGAACTGATCGTCGCGGCGGCTACCGTGGCCTACGTTACCGGGATTGATCCTGAGTTTTGCGAGTGCGGCCGCACAGGCAGGTACTTCAGTCAGTAGCTTGTGACCGTTGAAATGAAAATCGCCGACCAGCGGAACTGACAGGCCAAGTGCATCAAGTCCAGCGCGAATTTTCGGCACCGAACGCGCGGCCTCGAGGGTATTCACCGTGATGCGAACCACCTCCGAGCCTGCGCGCGCGAGTGCCGCGATTTGTGCAATGGTACCGGCGACATCTTCGGTGTCGGTGTTGGTCATCGACTGCACCATGATCGGCGCGTTGCCACCGACGGCGATATTGCCAACCATGACTTGCCGGGAACGGCGGCGAACAATATTGTCAAACATGCGGGTTCCTGCTGAAAAGATCGATGGCGTCGATATCTGCGGTGGCGAAGTTCGGTGTAGCGCGGCTCATTTCACGACGACGCGCGCGACCGCGCCACGAACATGCGGATCAAGTGCAAATTCGCGACCGTTGAATGCCATGCGCGTCGAACTGGCATTGCCGATAGTGACTGTGAACGGTGCGCGACCCAACACCTCCTCTGCATCACCGGCCTTGAAGCGGCGCGACAACACTTTCTTGCCGCTCGCATCCATCACTTCGACCCACGATTCGCCACTGAACGTAAAACCCAGCGCAGCGCCGCCTGCCGACGCCGTCGCCGCCACGCGCTCGCGGGCAGCGATCGCATCGCGATCATCTTCTTTCGCGCGCGGCATGTTGGCAACAGTCGGTGCACCAAGCGACAAAGGGCGCGTCTGAGATTCTTTGGACACTGGTGCGCTGATCGCGCCAGCAGGTTGCGTAGATTCTGCCACGGGCACATCGGCAACCGGCGTCGCGGCGACCGCTTGCACCGGCTCAGACGGCGCAGCCGACTGGTTAAGAGTGACTGGCGCAGGCGGTGGCAATACAACGAGCGGCGTGTTGGTCACATTGGACGCACCGCGCCCACCTTCGCTTCGATGCGGTAACACATATTCCCACCAATACCAGCCTGCGGCGACGAGCAATAGCACAACGAAGGCGACTCCAAGGAACCGGCCTTTGCCGGTCGCGAGTTCACCACCTAGCGCAGGAACATTGATATTCTGCTGATTGGGAACCACCTCGTGCGACGCATTGACCGCCGCTGCGTTGCGATGGGTTTTTTCCAGCAAGGCAACAATTTCATCACCGTTCAGCGCAACCGCTTTCGCATAATTTCGCACAAACCCGCGTAGAAATGTGCCCGTCGGCAACACCACGTAATCGGCGTTTTCAAGCGCGCTGACCTGCTTCAAGCCCATGCGAAGTTTATTGGCGATGTCGGCTGGCGAAAATCCCAATTTTTCGCGCGCCTCACGCAGCACGCTGCCGACCGTCGCGGAAGGCGCCGCCACTGATGCGTCAGCGGTCATTGTTTCTACAGGCAATGGGGTAGCCGCGTTCGTCGTTGCGTCATTCGACGCAATGACGCCAGCACGCAATGACGTGCTGACAAGTTTGGGTTGTTCTTCGATTGCCATACGATCAATGGATTGCGTGAGTCAGCGCGACAATGGCTCGGTGTGGGCGTGTCATGCGCGGCCTCAACGGCTTTCGGAGATGAATTTCGTCTGCGGTGCATCCGGAAAGCGTCGCCGCAATTGTTGAATGTAACTGGTCTCCGCCATCTTGTCGCCTAGTGCGCGCGCAATGCGCACGCCGAGCAACAACGCGTCGGCGCTTGACGCCTGCATCACCTGCATGTGCCGAATCAGCATGGCCTCTGCGTCCTTTGGGCGGCCTTGAGAGAAGGCGAGGTCGGCCAACTCCAGTAATGACGGTCCATAGAGCGGCTGACGCTGCAAGGCGGCACGAAATTGGCTTTCGGCGGTGGCGTTGTCACCGGCTTTGCGCGCGCACACACCGGCGTTATGCATTGCACGCTCGGGGCTGTTGTATAACGGATCTTTCAACGCGGCACGAAAATATTGCATTGCCTGCGCGGGATTTTGCCGCTGGCAGACAAACCAGCCGTAATTGTTTAATATTTCCGCATCATTTGGCGCGAGTCTCAGGGCTTGTTCAAACGCCTGTGCAGCCTTGGCGTCTTCGCGCAATTGCATGTAGATGATGCCCAGCATGTTGTGAGCCGGCGCGTGCGAAGGCAGCACGTTCGCCGCCTGTTGCGCCGCATCCAGTGCGACGCTGTAATTTCCCAGCCGATAGTATTCGCCGGCGCGTTCGGTATGAATTTGCGCGCGCTGAATCGGGCCGCTGTTCGCTGCTTGTTCGGCCACCTTCACCTCGATGGTCGATTGCGACACACATGCCGTCAGCAAAACCGACGCAAATGTGCAAGCAACAATGCCGATGCGCGTATTTTTCAAAGCGAATTCCCCTCAAATATGAACATCATATTGCGCTTGTTTACGCCGTCGTACGTGCAAACTTCATGGTCTGCACGCGATTGGATTTATCGACCACCTGCCCTGCCAATTGCCCGCAAGCCGCATCAATATCGTCGCCGCGTGTTTTCCGTACTGTGACGACGAAACCTGCGCTTTGCAAGACTTCGCGAAAACGATGGATCGCATTGTTGCTGGAACGCTTGTAAGGTGCATCCGGAAATGGATTCCACGGAATCAGATTGAACTTGCAGGAAAGATTCCCCACCAGCGCCACCAATTCATGCGCCTGCTGCACCGAATCATTCACGCCGTCGAGCAACACGTATTCAAATGTCACAAAATCGCGAGGTGCGGCTTCAAGATAATCACGGATCGTGGCGAGCAATTCTGCCAGCGGATATTTCTGATTGATCGGCACCAGCACATCGCGCAATGTGTCGTTCGGCGCATGCAAAGATACCGCCAACGCGACCGGACAGCGCTCCTTCAGGCGTTTCAGATTCGGCACAACACCGCTGGTGGAAAGCGTCACGCGCCGACGTGAAAGCCCGTAGCCGTGATCGTCAAGCATGATATCCATGGCCGCCGTGACATTATCAAAATTGGCGAGCGGCTCGCCCATGCCCATCATCACGACGTTCGAGACAATGCGCTCGCCCTTCGGGTCGCGACCCAGCGCTTTGTTGGCCCACCACAACTGGCCAATAATTTCTGCACTGGTCAAATTGCGATTAAAACCCTGCTTGCCCGTTGAACAAAACGTGCAATCGAGCGCGCAACCCACCTGAGACGAAATGCACAGGGTGCCGCGATCATCCTCGGGGATGAAAACGACTTCGATACCATTGCCGGTACCCACGTCGAGCAACCATTTACGCGTGCCGTCTTTTGAGGCCTGCGAGGTCATCAAGGTCGGTGGGGAAATCGTCGCAACACCCGGCAACTTCTCCCGCAATGACTTCGCGAGATCGGTCATCGCCTCAAAATTATCGGCGCCTAAATGATGAATCCAACGGAACACCTGCTTCGCACGAAACGGCTTTTCCCCCAACTCGGCGAAAAACGCCATCATCTCCGGCAATGTCATGCCGAGCAGATTGGGTTTTTCGCCTTTCGCGTGTTGTGGGACGGCCACGGCTATTCGACAGGCTTACGCGTCAATCAACGCGAATAAACGTTCAGTGCCGGGAAAAAATACGCGATTTCAACCGCTGCGGTCTCTGCCGCATCGGAACCATGCACGGCGTTGGCGTCGATCGAATCGGCGAAATCGGCACGGATCGTTCCCGGTGCCGCCTTTTTCGGATCCGTGGCACCCATCAAAT
>JAYTUX010000375.1:0-4557 GCA_043744315.1 Betaproteobacteria bacterium
CGGACGTCAAGCCCGCCCCACAGAGGCCCCACAGCATTACAGCTTGCGACGCCGATTGGAGAGCGAGATGAATCCGAACAACGCCGAACCAAACAGCCAAATGGCGGCAGGGAGCGGAACGTTAGAGACATTTATATCAGCATACGCAATCGGACCCAAGCTTGTATCTGGATCAAGGCTCAAGGCATATTGGTTGCCCGCTGTCAGCAGCGCCGTAAACATGAAGGTATTACCAGGCAAATCTTGCGTGTAACCGCCAGCGACCGGGCTCGCAGGATCGACAAACCCAAGAGATGGGTTGACATCGGTATAAAGATTCCAGGACACAATCCTGCCGCCGGGAACCGTGGAAATCAAATTAAACGTCGTTAAAACGTTGTAGGTCGGATTCACCAGTAATTGGAACCACTGCGTCCCACTCAGATTGTTAGAAATAAACGGGTAACCAGCTGATACTGGAAAATTGAAATTGGTTCCTGGAGTGAGGGTATAGCTATTCGCAACGGGGATGGGATTAGCTGAAGCAGCTCCGCTTGCAAAAGCGGCGGCAGCGATCAGAGCGACGAATACTTTCCGAGCAATGTTCATAATAAAGACTCCTGTAAACAAAAAAAATGATGGTACTCGTTGTCTGCGCTGACTGACCAAATAACCAACTTGCTGGCGCCAACACACCCTGAACTACACCTGAACCACACCTGAACTACCTTAAACGTGACCAGATCCATTCAACGATTACAACCCAAAACTTTACGTTAAATGTATCAATGTCCTGATCATATGCTACTGCCAAACAAAATCAATGGTCCGTTCGGGCTATTCCGGGCGTCTGCGCAACTGCCGCTGCCCTGTTGTATGCTCCGGATTGTCAGGCAAACGCCGTCCAGATTCAATACTATTTATGTCAACTTTTGTTAAATGCGCCGGCCTCAATAGACGTATTTACCAGTCAACGCAGCGGAGGTACGCACCAGGATGACCAAGTCCAGCCAAACCGACCAGTTGTTGATGTATTCGATGTCAGCCTGTACCCGTTGAATCATCTGCTCGAGGTTCCTGGTTTCGCCGCGCAGCCCGCGCACTTGTGCCAGCCCGGTGATGCCCGGCTTGATGTTGTGTCGGGCGAAGTATTCCGTAATGCGCTGCGAATATTGCTTGTCATGTTCGATCGCGTGCGGGCGCGGGCCGACGAGCGACATTTCGCCCTTGAGCACATTGAATATTTGCGGCAATTCATCCAGACTGGTGCGCCGGATGAAGGCGCCAACGCGGGTCACGCGGGGATCGTTTTTTGATGCCTGCACGATCACCCCGTCCTCCGCTTGATGCTCCACCATTGAACGGAATTTCCAGATCCTGAATATTTTGCCGTTCCAGCCCATGCGCTTTTGCCGGAAAAATACCGGACCAGGGTTGTCGAGCTTGATGGCGATCGCGATCAACACCATCACCGGAGCGATCAGAATAAAAATCAGGATGCTGAGCAGGCCATCTTCCAGATTCTTGGCCAGCAACCGCCCGCCGGTGAGCGGAGTTTCGGACAGCGTCATGATCGGGATGCCGGCGATCTCGCGCACACTCGGGTTGATCAGGCGCAGCGCAAAAATATCGGGCACCCAGTGCACCGCGACATGCTGATCGAGCAATGAAAAATAAAGGTCTTTGAGGACCACCGTGGCATCGAGCGCCGTCACAACATAGACAGAGTGCACGCGCCATTGGTCGATCAGGCGATTGAGGTCGCCAACCTTTCCCAGGACCGGAAGAATCGGGGCTGCGGCGCCAACCGGATCGTTTTCCCGGTCCGGAGCGTTTTCCCGGTCTGGACCATCGCCAATCGTGACGCAGCCGACGACGCGCTGGCGCAGCCAGGGATTGCCGGCGATCTTTTGCGCCAAAAATTCGGCAAGTAATCCGGAGCCAACAAATATGACATTGTCCGGCTCATGCGAGTGTCTGAGCATGGTTTGCTGGAGCTGCCGCATGCCGAGGTGCAGCGCCAATTGGGCAAGGTAACCGCCGACATACAACTCCAGAACCAGAAGCCGCGAATAGATTTCGCTTTGCTTGGCCAAAAACGCCAACAAGAATACGAACGCAAAAGCCAGGGTCCAGCCCTTCCATAGACGCACTATGCTGGCGCCCACGCTCGCGTAGCTGCGGTAGATGGCGTATCGATCGTACGATACCGCCAGGGCGCCCATCAGCACCAGAATCAGGATGACGTATTCCTGAGTCAACAGACCGATGTGGTAGTCGATCAGGCCATAGGCGATGCCGACCACCGCCAAGCCGTCGAGGACGGCCTGAATTGTGTGGCTGACACTGTTGCGACTTTCGAGCACCGACCGTTGGCCGATATACCTTGCTGGCATGGGAGTCCGGAGAAATGAGGCACCACGGCGTAGACGCACGTCGGCGTTTTTTTGAAGGCGTAGTTTATTACATGCCGGCCAAGCCGAGCACTTCGTTCATCGCCTGATGGTAATCGCCCTGAGTGACACTAGCGGCCTGACCTCATGACCTGATCCGCCAAAAACGAAACACCCGCCAGAAGCGGGTGTCAGGTGAATACCGTCACTGTTCGCTTCTAGTGGCGAGTTTCAGTGCGCGACCATTCGGTGCGGCTCAATTGACCGACCACCGCTTCCCATGATTTTGGCCGGCTAAAACAATCCGGCAGCACCCGTTCAGAGCCCGCATTGAGATTCTGCATATATTGAATCGCGCCGTCCAGCAGGCCGGCGAACAGCTTGCAGCCCAGTTGCGGGTGCGAAAAGACCAAACGGTCAAATTCGAAACGCGTCAACACGGCAATGTCGCAGGGCTCAGCCGCGACGTACCTGGCAGAGCGCGGCGCTCCCGCAATCAGCGACATCTCACCCGTCAAGTCGCCCGGTGAAAGCATATCGACCATCAAGAAATTTCCGCCGCCGTTGGGCTGGCAAACCGCAATTTTGCCCGTTAGCGTCACGACCAGCTGGCTAGTGCGATCACCGCCATCGAACAGCGTCGCCTCGCGCTCCGCCGCGTAGCAATGGAAGAATCGACACAGCAATCTCAATTCCGCGGGGCTCAATTGCCGGAACAGGGGTGTGCCGCCCAAAATCGTGCAGATTTCCTCGGAAAACCCTGCCCCTGCGCCCAAATAATGCATCCCGGAATAGCTCTCGGGCTGTGGTGTCGGCTCTGACAAGTTCGCGTTCATTTGGCTAATCTTCCGCAATCCGGCCCACCGAGTTATCTGTCTTCAGGGCAACAAAATCGCATCATTGCGACTTCGCCCGGCATGAGAAACAAAAATTAACAAATTTCGCGTGATTTACGTCACGTAGTACAAATTAATTGACAATTTTTAACAATAGCCCGTATGGACTATTGGCGCGTGCGGCCTATAGTTCTTTCACCCTATTTGCTGGCAACGTCCGGTTCTGGGGTACGAAATTTGCTGATGAAGTTTTAGCGGGAGAAAAAAATGCCAAATCGCACTTTAACTGGCGTGCCATCAAAGAACTTGAGTAGTCTGGTGAATCTGATCGAGGGTTCGCTCAACGTCGTGCGGCACGAAGAGCTGCGGGACTGGCTCAATGGCGACGTCAATGAATTGGTACCCCACCACACACTAATCGCCGCCTGGGGGGACTTTGCCACCGGCCAACTCCACGTCGATGTTGTCTCGAACGTGCCGGGCTTGCGCACCGAGAATGTTGACCGGCATGACATGATTCCCCTCCTGCAGCAACTGTTCAACCGTTGGAACGCGGCCGGTCGCCGGCCACTCGCTTTGGCATTGCAGGACAGCCGCGACATTATGGTGCGTGCGAGGGGTATGGCGAATGTGCGCACGCTGATTCCTGCATTGGGCGCGAGCCTGGCACACGCCATCACCGATGAGCGCAATCAGCATAGCTGCCTTTACCTGACATTCAATTCCGGGACCAGCCCATTCAGCGGGGATGCGGTTCGCGCGTTCGAACTGCTGTTGCCTTACATCGATACCGCACTCCGGCGCGTCGCATTGCTGCCGAGCCAGCAAACGGCCAGTACGGCGACGCTGGACAAGGTCAATAAAGATCAAATCGAACTGTTCCTCCATCCCGCAGAGGAAACTGAAACTAATGAACTTTCCGCCCGCGAACGCGAAATCATGGGGTGGGTGCCGCTGGGAAAGACCAATTCGGAAATCGCGTCGATCCTCGACATCAGCGCGTTTACGGTAAAAAATCATTTGCAGCGCATTTTCCGCAAATTGAATGTGATGAATCGCGCACAGGCGACCTCGAAGTTCGAACATGCGAACACGGGCCGGCGGTTGTCCGCCCCGCGCGAACGGGCCATCGATTGATCGAAACCGGCCATCACACGAGCCGTACCGGTTCTGGCCTACGGCAACAGTGTTTGGGCTTAGCCGCGCCACCAACGGCTTGGGCGCTTGCAGCGTGCGACCACGATCTGACTCGGACTAATTGCAAACCGCGCGCACCTGTTTGATATCGGTAATCCCGGCGACCACCTTATCGATGCCGTCCTGCTTGAGAAAGTGCATGCCGTCTTGCG
>JAYTUX010000376.1:0-4549 GCA_043744315.1 Betaproteobacteria bacterium
TCCGGCCAGATTTGCCGCCACCCAGAAAAGCGGCGGCGTGGTTGCAAACCAGGCGAAAACCACCATCGCCATCCAACCCACCAAAGTGATGGCTAGCGCTTTTTTCTTGCCGATCGCATCCTGTACATAACCGAAGCCGAACGCGCCGATACAGGCGGTAACGTTTACGACAAGCACCAGTATCAAGGTATCTTGCGTTGTAAACCCCATGACTTCTTGCGCGTAAATTGCGGCCAGCGTGATCACCGTCGCAACTCCCGCCTGATAGCAGGTGCCGCAGACGAACACGCGCAGCAAATCGTTATAGCGGGCCGCCTCGCGTGCGGTTTTGGCGAGTCGCGCATAGGCGCTCAAGGCGTCACTTAAAATCGGTGTGGGAATCGCCCGCTCTTTTAGCCAGATAAACGTGACGATTGCACCCAGTGCATAGACGACTGCCGTGATGAGATTGGTCGCCGGCACGGCGTTGGATGTCGATTGGCCGCGCGTCTCGGCAGTCATGATCCATGCGAGGCAGATTCCCAGCGCGACCAGGCCGCCGACATAGCCGAGACTCCAGCCCCAGCCCGAGACCTTGCCCAGCGATTCCGGCTTGGCCAGTTCGGGCAGAAATGCCGCGGTGATGTTTTCACCAATGGCATAGCAAAAATTGGAGATGATGACGAACACGGCCGCCCAGATAATCATGCCCGGGCCGGCGAGTGAGAGGAGTGCCGTCGAGATGACGCATCCGGTGGTCACGATCATCAGCACACGTTTTTTTGCCGCGCGTGCGTCTGCGTAGGCGCCGATGAAGGGACCTGCGATCATCACCGCAAGATACGATACCGCCAGCACCGCCGTCCAGGCAAACGTCGCCCATTCCGCTTTCTGTGCGACGACCGAGACGAAGTAAGCGTTAAAGACCGCCGTCAGCACCACCGTCGTATAACCGGAATTGGCGAAGTCGTACATCGACCAGGCGAAAACCTCGCGTTTCATTACGCCCGGATTGAGCGCGGATGTGGCAGTGGATGTGCGATACATTAAAGGATGTTATCCGGAACCGCATTGGCGTACCACTCATTCGCCAATTAGCTGTTCACAAAATGGCGTAACGCACGCGCCGCGACCCGCGTAAAACGTAACGCGGCACGATAGGGGCGGCAGCAGGGAAAGCGCGCCTGCGCCAGCATTCCAGCGCTTTGCCGTCATCCCGCCCGATCTCACTCACTTTTGAATCAATCCGGAGGTGCACAAAATGACCAATAGAACACTCGCCGAGTTATTTGCGGCCGGTTTATTTACCGGCGTCGCGTTCGCGCAACCCACTGCCCTGGCACCACCAAAATCAGTTGCTCCCGTCAACCCGAAAGTCGCCGAGTGTCGAGCCAGGAATCAGGCCGAACACTAGTCGATCGTGGAGATTTATCAAAAAGCCAAAGCGGGTGGCAAGATCGATCCGAAGGAAGCTATTGCGTTTGCCGCGATGGAAGGCCGACTGAATGCGCACGCAAAGGTTCTCGTATGTGACGGCTTCTAGGTGTCCGATTGCGCGACGATGGCAAAGGACCTTGCGGACGGAAAAGCGGCTGGTGCAAAAATGGCAGGCTAGCCTTCGGCAACATCTGGAAAATAACGTGAGCCTATGCGGAACTTCATTTGATTTGCGGGTGCACGTCCAAATGATGAAAGGGGCGGCTCCGCGCCCCTTTTGGTTTTTTGTGCGTGTTGCGCTTCACGCCATTTTCTGATTCAACCAGCGCATCAGGCCACCGATCACCGGCAGGTTTTCATATAACTCCCCGGCTGCATCCCAGTAATCACGGTGATATACAACGCGCCCATCGGTACCAAAGCGCACATGCGACGTGCCGTGGATGCGCCGCGCCAGATGAGGCTTGAGCGACTTCATTCGAAAATCAAAATTCCAGATCAATAGCGCACCATGCGGCTGCTCAATCGTTTCCAGGATCGTGAATCGCGGTTCAATGAGTTTCACAAACATGTCCGCGAAAACATCGCGAATACGATCAAGTCCGCGCAGGTCGTTGAAAGGATCGCGAAACGTCGCGTCATCCGCATAGATCGTCGCGATCGTCGCAACGGATGCCGGTGTCAGTGTTTGCCAGTAATTGACCAGCGATTCCAATGCCTCACTGCGTGAAGTTTTCATATTTTTGTTGATCGTTTCACCGCCGTGAAGTAGACAGAGTAGGGCAGACTCTGCAGGGTCTTCAGCATGCGCGTGAACGCTTTGGGAAAGTGAATTTCAAATTCTCCTTTGCCGAAGCCCTTGATGATTTCATCGGCCGCTTCATCCGGGGTGATCAGATACGGCATCTCGAAATCGTTGTCTGCGGTCATTGGTGTTTTGACGAAGCCGGGACAAATTACATAGACGTCGAGCCCCTTGTCCTTGAGGTCGAGATAAAGTGTCTCGGCAAGATTGATCAGTGCCGCCTTGGTCGGACCATAGACGAGACTCTTCGGCAAGCCTCGATAGCCTGCAACACTCGACACGAGCGCGATGCCTCCGGCACCAGTATTCATCAGGCGCGGGATCACCACCGAAAGGCCATTGAGAAATCCTTCCCAATTGACCGCAACCATCTCTTTTGCGACCGCAAGATCCAGCTCCCACGCGCGCATCGCGGTGTAATTGCCTGCCATGAAAATCACCAGATCATAGCCGCCCCATGCGGCGACGAGTTTCTTTTCCGCGGCCGAGATCGTTTCGACCTTGGTGATATCGAGCGGCAATGCCAACGCTCGCCCGTCACCAAGTGTCGCGGCGATCTCATCTAACTTTTCTGCATTGCGCGCGGACAGCGCCAACCGCGCGCCACGTGCGTGCAATGCACCCGCGAGGGCTGCGCCGATGCCGCTGGAGGCACCGACAATCCATACGCGTTTTTGAGACCAATCGGTGATTTTCGGGTTGAGAGACATTTACGTTCCTGTTGAGGTTTCAGGCAAATCGGCGGGTACTTAGCGCTTGCGAAAAAATATCGTGATCTCTGCAAATCTCACACCAAATTTAGACATTGAGGTTCTATTAGTGACGGTCTTGTCGTCGATCTTCCACATCCAGTCGTCCATACTCATTTCATAGCCGCCTGCGTCGGCAGGCAGTTTCAATACATAGCGCCATTGCAGGGCGTTACCGGCAGCGACACCTGCCGCTGCGCCGATCACATCGGCGGCGGTGCCGACGTAGCGATCGCCGTCCTGACGGATGTTCCACACGCGTCTCTCGATTTTTCCATCGGACCATTGGAACGACTCATCCAGCACGCCTTCATTTCCGTTCCAGGTGCAATTCATTTCCACCACCATCCGCCGCAATACTTTCCCCGAGCGATCCTGCACCATGCCCCAGCCGTCGACTTTGCCGTTGAAGTAGGTGGCGAGGTCGAGCTTGGGCGACTGGTTCGCGTAGTCGGCGGGTGTCACCGCCGCGCAACCGGCGAGCAACACACTCATAAAGACGCACAAAATATTTTTCATCGAACGACTCCTGATGTTGAAACGTTTCCCGACCCAACGGGACGATGTACGAACGGCGAAAATAACAACAATCCCGCCGCAATAGTTTTCAGCATGCACGGCAACAACGCGTAAATGGCCGCCAGATAAAACAGTGCACTTGTACTATTGGTGGCGCGCGATTGAAAACCCACAGCGGCCAAAGCGGGCAGGGCGATTCCCGCTGCGAGGGCGAGATTCATTTTGGTCACCAGATTCCATAGCCCGAAGTAGGCACCTTCGCTGCGCGCCCTCCCTCGCCTTTCATCGCCGTCGATCACGTCGGCGAGCAACGAAGGCGGCAGTGCCAAATCGGCACCCAGGCCCAGGCCGGAGACGATGCATATCAACATAAACGGTATCGAATCGCCCGCGGTCAAAGTGAATGCCCAGACAAATGCCACGATCGACAACATCATGCCCACGCACCAGGCGCGGCCTTTGCCAATGCGCGCGGCCAGCCACACCCAGGCGGGCATGCCCAGCGCACCGGCGGCGAAGTAGGTCACCAGAAAATGTGCGGACAAATCGGGCCGCTTCACTACATCCTCTATAAAGAACAACACCAATGTCGCCGGAATGGCAGCGGCAATGCCGCTGAACACAAAGATCAAAAGCAGGCGATTGAAGCGCGCATTGCGCAATGGCCGCAACATTGAACGCAACGCATCGCGTGCGGAAAAGTTCGTTTCGCCAACGGTGTTCGCCGCAACTCGAGGGGCGGGAGAAAATTTGATCGTCGCCGCAACCAACAACAATATCAGTGGAGCGAACAATGCCGCGAAGGTCGCGAAACCTGCGCGCGGGCCGTTGGATTGCGCCAATATTTCCGGCAATGCCGCCGCCAGAAACACGCCGACCAATCCGAGTCCCTCTCGATAGGACGTCACGCGCGTACGCTCGTTGGCGTCGTCGGAAATTTCCGCGCCATAGGCCTGGTAGCTGATTTGCACCATGCTGAAAGCGACATACACGAGCAACAACATCGCGATCAGCCACCATGTCAAGGCGTTCGAATCCCATGAGGGCGGCCGGAACAAAC
>JAYTUX010000377.1:0-4541 GCA_043744315.1 Betaproteobacteria bacterium
CCGCATACGATTTGACGCGTCCGCGTCGACCGGTTCGCCTGCAAATGCAATTGACCTTGCTTCCGCACTAGGCCACTGCGCGTAGCTATACCAGAGCCCGTCAGCGCCCTGGTGCAGGCGAGAACCCAAAGAGCCCCTTTGCTCCAACAGGCGCGCCGATATGCGCGACCAAGCCTCCACAAATGAAGACTCAGTGCCTGGATGCAATTTCCATCGATACAGCACCGCAAAGCCCGGACTCCTGCGCCCAATTGTCGACACGGTTTCCATCCCCCAATCCATTTCTGTTGATCAATCTGATCTAGTTGCCCGATGGCCGGTCCGGGCCGATTTCAACAATTACGTGACCACCAAACCATTTAGGTACGCGATCCACATGATGCCCACGATAATCCCAAAAGTACCCACGGCACCCAGCGCAAGGATAGGCGCCATGCGGCGTTCGATTTCAGGTGTCGCCTCGCGCGGATAGCCTCGAAGGAAAACGCAATGCGCGAGATAGGCGAGCACGGCCCCCGAAATGACGTCGAGCACATAGTGCTGCTTGGTGTAGACCGTAGACACTCCGACCAACGCTGCCCACAAGCCCGCTGCCGCTCCTACACCCCGATGGACTCGATCGCAGACCAATGCAGCAAGGACGCACTGCGCGACGTGAAGCGAGGGAAAACAGTTGTGCCGAACGTCGGACGAGTAGATGCTCTGCAATAACCAGCTCGAAAAACCGTCACCGACAATCCTGGCTGAAGACCGGGGGCCGATAGTTGGATATACCAGGAAGAAGACATATGCGACCAGCCAGATGGCCAGAAAGGCGTGCACCGTGCGCCGAACCAACTCCTGCTGATGCACGACAAATACCGGAAGTAACGCCGCGAGAAAAAGCGAGAGATAGATGACCGACCAGGCAGGTTCCACAGGCAGCGCGTGATCAAGCCACACTGCAGGGATGTAAACCGTCCGCCCCGGTACCAAAGCACCGCCAATGACGAGGTAAAACGGAATAATCAGGGCAAGCGCGATCATGGAAATCGTCACTGGCTGCGGACGCGTGAACAATCTGGCCGCCGTCCGAAATCCCACGCTGTCGCACGCAGTCACCTCGCCAATGCGAGTCGCCCCCATATGCAAGTCATTGGCCATCTTCAGTCTTCGCCCCCGCCTGAGCAGTCGGCGCCGTTCGCCGGACCAAAAAGACGTTGTTTATTACGGTCCGTTATTGGCCAAACGTCGTCGATCGCTATTTCCTTTCTACAAATCCCGATACGCCAACTTCACCGGCTCCGCACCATAAATCTTTTCCAGCCGCCGCACAATAAAATGCCCGCGCGCCATGTCCTGAAAATGGCCGATAAAAAGCGTGTTGATAAGGCCGCCCGCGACCGCGCCGATGATCGGAATCGCCTGTGCCGCCGCTTTTTCCGAAACGACGATGCCGAAGCGCCCGCTGATCAGCGAGACCAGCCGTACCAGTGCCGGTGCGCCGGTTTTCGATAATCCTTTCTCGGCGAGAAATTTACTCGCCTCCGAGACCGCGCCCGCCATTGCGGCGCGCGCGGCGAAATAGCCCGATTCGGCGGCATTGTCTTTCTCGCTCTTTTCGCTACCGAGCGCGAACACCGTGAGACAGGCAAGCTTGGTGTCGATATGCTGAATATTCTCGCCTTCGCTTTTGGCGATATCGGCGATCGAGCGCAGCATGATGGTGGTCGAGACCGGCAGCTCAATGGACAACGCAAATAATCCGAATGCGCCGCCGACCGCGCCGCTGGTGGCCGCCGCGACCGTGTGCAGGCGGCTCTGCGCAGGTTTCATTTTGTTGTCGCCCAAAGACTTCACCGCGACATCGAGCGCCTTCATCATCGCCGCTTCGGACGCCTTGTGGATGCCCTGCTGCACGCGCTTGGGCAGCATCGCCACACTTTTCTCGATCGGTGAGCCGAGTGCGGAGGACATCTTGGCCGCGAGGCCGGGGTTTTCGAGCAACTGCTTGGCGCGCTTGAGATCGGACAAATCCTTGCTTGGGATGTCGCTCATGATTCGTTGCTTTCGACGGGTTGAATTGCGGCGTGGTTACGTTACCATGGGAAGCCATCCCAAGTAAGGAGCGTAATGTTCCGCCACGGTCATCGGCTGTTTTCCATCGCGTCGATCGGTTTGATCCTGGTCGCGGCGCTGCATATTGCCGGCCAGTATTCGGCGGCGGTGGAGGAGTTCGCGGCCAGTCCCGCGTTTGCCGCGATGCAGGCGTTCCGGTTTGAATTGATGTTCGGCAATCCGTTGATGACGGATTTGTTCGATGGCTTGAACGCAGCGTTCGTGATATTGCTGATGTGGGCGGGCTTGATAAATTTGCTGATCGCGCGCTACACCGGCTTGCGCGACAAGCTCATGCGGCGCGTTTGTACGTTGAACCTGATTGGCGTCGGTGCGTTGATCGCATTTTTCGCAATCAATGATTTGCTCGTACATGCGATCGCGCTGGGAATTGTCGAAATTCTTTTCTTCGTCGCCCGCTTCCGCCTGCGCCGCAGCCGCATTTTGCCGGCGGCGAAACACTGACGCTGCTACTAACCTTCACCCAAATACGCCTCGCGTACCTTCGGGTTGGCCAGCAGTGCATGCGATTCATCCGCAAGCGTAATCAAGCCGCCGTCCATCACGTAGCCGCGCTGGGAAATTTGTAGCGCGAGCTTGGCGTTTTGCTCGATCAACAAGATCGTCATGCCGCTTTTCGAAATATCGCGCACGACTTCGAATATTTTCTGCACCATGATCGGCGCGAGGCCCATTGAAGGCTCATCGAGCAACAACAATTTTGGTCGTGCCATCAAGGCGCGGCTGATCGCAAGCATTTGTTGTTCGCCTCCGGAAAGCGTGCCCGCCGTTTGTTTTGCACGCTCTTTCAGGCGCGGAAAAAGATGAAACTTGTGTTCGATATCGACTGCAATGGCGTCGCGGTCATCGCGAATGTAGGCACCCATTTGCAGATTTTCTTCGATGGTCAGGCTCGGGAATACGCCGCGACCTTCGGGCACCAGCGCAAGACCACTTGCCGCAATACGATGCGATGGAATACCGGCAATGTCTTTGCCGTCATATTCGATCGTGCCTTCGGTCGGGCGCAGCAACCCGACAATCGCTTTCAGGGTGGTGGTTTTCCCCGCACCGTTGGCACCGATTAGCGTGACCAGCTCACCCGCATTGACCTCCAGATCAATGCCCTTGACCGCTTTGATACCGCCGTAGCCAACGTGCAAATTTTTGAGCGCAAGCAGTGCCATGTTGGCTACGCCGCAATCTCGACCGAAACGCCCAAATAGGCCTCGATCACTTTCGGATCTTTCTGTACCTCCACCGGCAATCCCTCCGCGATTTTCTTGCCGTAGTCCAGCACCGCAATGCGATCGCAAAGGCCCATCATCAGTTTCACGTCGTGCTCGATCAGCAATATCGTGATGCCTTCACTGCGGATCGATTCCAGCAACGCACGCAACGACATTTTCTCGGTGGCATTCATGCCGGCCGCCGGTTCATCCAGCGCGAGAATTTTCGGATCCGTCGCCAGCGCGCGCGCAATTTCCAGCCGGCGTTGGTCACCGTAGGCGAGTTGCTTGGCAATTTCATTGGCGCGTTGATCAAGGCCGACAAATTCGAGCAACTCATGCGCGCGCTTCTCGATTGCCGCTTCTTCGATGCGCGTCGCCGCGTTGCGCGTGATCGCACCCCACACGCCCGCCTTTGTGCGCACGTGTCGGCCGATCATCACGTTTTCAATCGCAGAAAGATTGGCGAACAGACGAATATTCTGAAACGTGCGTGCGATGCCAAGTGCGGCAATGCGATCCGGCGTCAAATTGTTGAGCGGTTTGCCGAGAAACGAAAACGTGCCTTCATCGTGACCATACAAACCCGTCAGCACATTAAAGAGCGTGGTCTTGCCGGCGCCATTAGGACCGATCAGCCCGAAGATGGTGCCCTCGTCAATTGCAAACCCTACATCGGAGAGCGCCGTCAGACCGCCGAAGCGTTTGGTGATGCCGCGTATTTCAAGAATTGGCGCGCTCATGAATCAACCCTTGCGAGTTCGCGCTTGCGCAATGCCGAGGGCAAAATTCCCGCTGGCCTGAATAGCATCATCAACACCATCGCGAAACCGAACAACAACATGCGCAACACTTCCGGCTCGATCCACATCTTGCCGAACAGCGCCATCTGCGCGGGCTCGACGGTATAGCGCAATACTTCCGGCACGAACGACAGCAGGATCGCGCCCAGCACCACGCCCCAGATATTGCCCATGCCGCCCAGCACCACCATCGCGAGCACCATCACGCTTTCATTCAGAATAAAACTTTCCGGACTGATGAAACCTTGAATGGCGGAAAACATGCCGCCGGCGATGCCGCCAAATGATGCCCCCATCGCGAACGCCAGCAACTTGATGCGCGTGGTGTCGATACCCATCGCGCGCGCTGCCATTTCATCCTCGCGAATCGCCTCCCAGGCGCGGCCAATGCGCGAATTCTGCAAGCGAAAAT
>JAYTUX010000378.1:0-16527 GCA_043744315.1 Betaproteobacteria bacterium
AAACCGAAGGCTTTGTTTTTCCAGAAGACCGACGCCTCCAAGCGCGAAACCAGCCTGATGCTGATCGGCTACTACCCGACCACCGTCGATGCCGGTGCGTTGCTCGAAGGCGTGCTGCATACTTTTAACGGCAAAGGTGCCGGCGACAATAATACCGGGCGGTACAGCAATCCCAAAATGGATGCGCTGTTGCAGGCGGCGCGCGTTGAACTCGATTCCGCAAAACGTGTTGCACTGCTCGAAGACATTCAATTGCTGTCGAATGAAGACATCGCGATTATCCCCATCCATCAACAATTGCCATCGTGGGCGATGCGGAAAAATATAGACACGCCAACGCGGTTGGACAATGGGTTGGATTTAAGGTGGGTAGTGGTGCGGTAGTGAAAGTTATGATCGAAATGGTGCTTACCCGTAGCGCGACATCACTGCATAGGGTTTTAATGTAAATGATGGTGGCTCTACGATTGAGAGATTCCCGGAAGCGGCGTTGATGCTTTTCGTGCTTCTGTTATGGGGGCTGTTATAAGGCGCCTCTGGTGATAAGCTATTGTTCATGAAGCGATTTACCATAATTTTCACAGCACGATAGTTCGTAGCCAGGAATGTTATGCGGATGCTGTGCCTAAAAAATTGAGTTAGACCGCGAGGAACAAGGAGAGTGCTTCTATGACCGCAAAACTGCCGTACCGTATCGCCGCCATCGTTCTGGTGCTCTTCGCTGTAGGTCACACCTTTGGCCTCCTCGCGTTCCGCCCTGCGTCTGCCGAGGGTCTCGCTGTCTACGACGCAATGAACAGCGTGCCCTTTGATCTCGACGGCGCGGCACGCACGTATGCCGGGCTCTACACGGGCTTCGGCCTGATGGTCACCGCCTATCTGCTCTTCTGCGCGTTCCTGGCGTGGCACCTGGGCAATCTCGCCGCGAGCCAGCCCAAAGCCATCGGCGTCCTGGCCTGGGTCTTCCTGGTTGCGCAGTTGGCGATCTTTGTTCTCAGTGTCCTTTACTTCTTTCTCGTCCCCGCAGTGCTGTCTGGGCTCATCGTCGCTTGCTTGCTCTGGGCGGCATGGCTGCTTCGGAATGCTGCGGCCTAACCATTCGTTCCACCCGACTTGCGAAAGCGGGCTTCGCCCGCTGTAGCAGGCGGGTGAACTCAAACGTTAGGCGCCGCCAAATGGCCATGGACGTTCGCAAGCAGAAGGAAGCCATTCATTTGATGGCTCGAAGTCATATGCAATGGCTAAAGTGGTTCTCCATGGTGCTTTCCGTCGTACTACTGGCATTTGGTCTATTCACGAAGCAGCCTTTATTCTTCATGTTCATGATCTTGCCTTTGCTCATAGCCGTCTCAGCACATCACAATGGGCCATATATCCGCGCGGCATCGGAAGCCATCCGCTCAGGTACTAAAAGTGACGGTGAGGTTAAGATTGAAGTCGAATCTTCTTCCGATTCCGATAAATTCTATGCAACGGTAGCAAGTGAACAATCCTGCAGGTGGCGGTTTGAGTTCATTCCGCTGGGTTGGAAGCCGATCGAAGGCCAAACACGAGCAACGCTCCACGCACTTCGTGGCTCGGAGTGGCCAGTACTCATTGAAGTTGAGGGCGGAGTAATGTATCCGCGCTACAAGCCAAAGCAGGTGTCCAGTGCGGGCGGCGCCTAACCACCCTTCCATCATTCGGACCTGCCCCGGCAAGCCGGGTCAAGCCGGTTATGTCAAGCGATAGTCCGCGGAATACACACTCACCCTCACCACCACCCGATATCGGAGGTCCTATGAAACGAGTCACTGGCATTGGCGGTATCTTCTTCAAAGCAAAAGATCCGACCGCACTGCAGTCCTGGTACAAGCGGCACCTCGGCGTCGATGTACAGGAATGGGGCGGCACGGCTTTTACCTGGGCAGACGGTGACGGTAAGCCTATTGCCGGGACAACCATCTGGTCCATTGGTTCGGCACAGGGTGACCAGTTTGCGCCCAGTTCGGCCACGTTCATGATCAATTACCGGGTGGAGGATCTGCACGCCCTAGTCAAAGTTTTGCGCGAAGAAGGCTGCAACGTTCTCGAGAAGGTCGACGATTCCGAGTACGGGAAGTTTGCCTGGGTTATCGATCCGGAAGGAAACAAAGTAGAACTTTGGCAACCGCCCGCCGGCCAATGATCCCTGCAGTTGGCCTCGGCGCCAATCGGCGGCGTACACGATTCAGGTTCGCTCACGTTGACCGCAGAACGCCGCAATAGCACCTTGCCGTTTAGTCTCGACGCGATGCGCCAACAGATTCACGCAGAGATTGAATTCATCGTGCCCATCGATGATATCGAGGCCCGGCATCGTGAGGAGGCGCTCGCGTGGATTGAGTCAGGTGCCGAGCTGTGTCGTCTGGCGAAACCCGCTACGCCGCCGAAGCACCTCGTGTCTTATTTCGCTGTCGTGGACGATGAAAAAATTCTTCTTGTCGATCACAAGAATGCAAAGCTATGGCTACCCGCCGGTGGGCACGTTGAACCAGGCGAACATCCGCGAGCGGCAGTCGCCCGGGAGTTATTTGAGGAACTCGGCTTCAATGCGCCACACGAGATTGGCTCTCCATTGATGATCACGATAACTGAAACGGTCGGGCTGACTTCCGGACACACAGATGTATCACTTTGGTATGTAGTTCGCGCGGAACCGGGCCATACGCGACGGTACGACACTGAAGAATTCAATGATGTGCGTTGGTTTCATTTTGCAGATGTACCGTTTGGTCGTACCGACCCGCACTTGCCGAGATTCGTACAGAAACTGAAATTCGACCAGTCGTTTACGGCCGTCGCCGTTTGCATGCCTTCAACTACGCCTCAACTTGAACCATAAGTGCCACACCACACACGAGAGGAGCCGCGTCGCAAATGAATGCAGAACAGCGAATCAAAGAGCTCGGTCTCGAACTCCCGTCCGGCAGCGCACCCGCCGGCAACTATGCAGTGGCGGTTCAGTCTGGCAATCTGCTATTTCTCTCGGGAAAAGCGCCACTGCCGATTGACGGCAGATCGCCGAAGGGCCGCCTGGGGCGTGAATATTCGACGGAACAAGGCTATGTGCTGGCACGTTCGGCATGCACCGATCTGATTGCGGCCATGAAAAAAGCCCTAGGTTCTCTCGACAAGGTCGAGCGAGTAGTCGAGCTACATGGCTCCATCAATTGCGTTCCGGAGTTTGAGGAACACGCGCAAGTTCTGGACGGTGCCTCCGATTTACTGGTGGCCGTGTTTGGCGCATCCGGCGTGCATGCGCGCTCTGTGATCGGTGTCAGTTCGTTGAGAAACGGCGTACCGCTCACGGTCAAGGCGACGGTTGAGGTTAAGCAGGTCGTCTCGCAATGATAAATGTTGCACAAAAAAAACGCCGCGATCACGCGCGGCGTTTTCATACAGACATGCAGTGGCTATTAGATACCGAGAATTTTCATCGCCTTGGCGAGCGTATCCACCGAGTCCTGATGCTTGCCCGATTTGTGCAGCGCTTCGCCGTCGGCGCGCAGTTTTTTAACTTCGGTCATTTGCGCTTCCGTCAATTTTGGTTTCTTGGCGAGCGCGTCATCGATTTTTTTCATGTCCTGGGGACAGTGAAATGCAAGCGCGGTGGTGCTGGCGAAGAGCAGTGCGAGAAACAGTGTTTTTGCAGACTTCATTGATCCTCCGATGGGGTTGAAAACAGGCGTGTGATGTCGATGCGACGCCGCCATCATAGTCGTTTCACACGCAATTTGCTGGCGGCTGGATTGTCTGCCATCACGCCACGCAGCGATATCAAATTGCGCCTGCGGCATACCTCTGGCTATGAGTCGATTCACCATCCGTGCGCGAGTCGGCATTATCGCGCCGCCCGCGCCAACACCACGCGAAACAATCTCGCATTTGCAGGAATGCGCATAGCGGGTGCTGGCGCTCACGGAGGTGCGGATGCGATTGGCCGAGATGGGTATTGTTGTTTCCGGCATCGGACAACAGTCGTTCACCGCGTTCGTCGAGCAAGAGATTGCGCGCTGGGGGCCGGTGATCACGCTCGCGAAGATTCGGGCGGAGTAGCAATTCCAACGAGGTCAGTGAAACACAGTTTGCACGTGATGCGGAGTAGATTTGGCCGCCCCGCGCCCCGCTCCCCGGTCCCCGCTCCCCGGTCCCCGCTCCCCGTTCGCCCTGAAGTATCGAATGGCCGTATGTGAAATGGCCCTTCGATACTTCAGGGCGAACGGAGAAGGAATGACAATCCGAAGCGACTTATGCGAAACGGTGAACTCTCGACAATTGCTTGCGGGACCTCGTCATCCGCTTCGCCTACAGGCACAATGTCACCTCACAACCTGCGCGCCCTGCCATGACCCCCACCCATCGAAATATCGCACTTCTCTCCACTTGCCAGGCGTTGCTGTTTACCAACAACGTCACGCTGATCGCGATCAATGGCTTGGCCGGCTATGTGCTGGCACCATCGAAAGTGATGGCGACGCTGCCGGTGAGCGCGCAAATTATCGGTTCCGCGATGGCGACGGTGCCGGCCTCGTTGCTGATGCAGAAGATCGGTCGGCGCGCAGGGTTTCAGGTTGGTTCCTTATGTGGCGTGGTCGGCGCGATGCTCGCGACACTGGCGATGTGGCTTGGCAGTTTTCCGTTGTTGTGTTTCGGTACCTTCGTGCTCGGCATTTACGGCGCATTCGGTCAGTACTATCGATTCGCCGCGGCCGATAGCGCCGAGCCGGAATTTCGCGCGAAGGCGATTTCACTGGTGGTTGCGGGTGGCCTTGCCGGCGGCTTGATCGGCCCGGCATTATCGACCTATACGCGCGGCGCGGCCTCGCCGGAATTCATTGCCTCCTATGCATCGTTGATTGTATTTTCGCTGGTGACGATGCTGGTGGTGTCGCAATTGGCGATTCCCAACCCGGCCGTTGACCATAACGCTGCCGCACCACGGCCAATGAAAGAAATCGCGGCGCAGCCGATGTTCATCGTTGCCGTGATGACGAGCGCCATCGGCTACGGCGTGATGAGTTTGTTGATGACCGCGACGCCACTGGCGATGGGTTTCTGTGGGCATCCCTATGGTGCCGCGGCAGGCGTGATCTCCGCGCATGTGATCGCCATGTTCGCACCGGCATTTTTCACTGGCGCGTTGATTGCGCGATTCGGTGTCTTCACCGTGATCGCCGCCGGCATCGCCATTGAAGGCGGTTGTGTGGTGATTGCGCTATCGGGCATCGACGTCGCGCATTTTTGGTGGGCGCTGGTGTTGCTGGGGCTCGGCTGGAATTTCATGTTCGTCGGCGGCTCGGCCTTGCTCACCGAAACTTACCGTCCCAACGAAAAAGCCAAGGCGCAAGGTACACACGATTTTCTGGTGTTTTGCGTGACCGCGATGTCGTCCTTTGCCTCCGGCGTGCTGGTGAACACCGCCGGCTGGACAACCCTGCAATGGGCGGCGACACCATTTCTGGTGATTTGCGCGGTGGCGTTAGCGGTGGGGTGGTTCAAGCGCGGGCGAGCTGCGCAACCTGGCGCTGTCGGCTGATACTTCGCATCGCACGCCGCGCGCAAGGCACCCCGCTTACACGGATCCAACAATCGCGATGGAGGAACCTATCCGCCCGCTTTGATATCCGCCGCCTTCACCACTTTTCCATAGCGCGCCAGATCGTGCTTGATCTCTTCGGCGAATTTCGCGGCGCTGCCCGGTGTGGCAGCGATGCCTAGTGTTTCCAGTCGCGCACGCGTCTCGGCATCGTTCAATACCGCATTGAGTTCGGTATTCAATTTGTCGATAATCGGCTTCGGCGTTTTCGCGGGGGCCATGATGCCGACCCATGAATTGATGACGAAATCCGCGACGCCGCTTTCGATGAAGGTCGGCACATCCGGCAACGACGATGAACGCTGCGCGCTCGATACCGCAATCGCCGTAAGTTTGCCGGCTTTCACATGTTGCAGCGCGCCTGCAACGGCCGTGTACACCAGCGGCACGCTGCCGCCCAGCACGTCGATCAGCGCCTGTCCGCCGCCTTTGTAGGGAATATGCACGAGTTTCGCGCCGGTTTGCTGCTTAAGTAATTCACCCGCGATGTGCGGGGTGCCGCCAGTACCGGAGGTGCCGTAGGACAATCCGGTCGCGAGCGACTTTGAAATCGCGATCACTTCGCGCAGCGTGCGCGCGGGCACCATCGGATTCGCGACCAGAATCAAAGTCGCGTCGCCGATCTTGCCGACCGCCGCGAAATCCTTTTCGGTATCGAAGGGAATCTTGTCGAACACGTGCGGATTGATAACCATCGTGCCATCAAAGGCGAGCAGCAAGGTGTAGCCATCGGCATCCGCGGCAGCGGCCTGCTGCGTGCCGATATTTCCCGACGCACCTGGTTTGTTTTCAACAATGACTTGCTGGCCGAGGCGCTTCGATAGTTGTTCCGCGATCAATCGACCACTGGTGTCGGTCACACCGCCCGGCGTGAAGGGCACCACCAATCGGATTGGCTTGTTGGGATAACTGGCGGGAGACTGCGCCATCGCAGCGGGAAGTACCGCCGCCAAGGCAAGTATTGCGATCGCGGCGCGCGAAACGATCCGACTGCGCAAACGCGTTGCCTTGCACCGTGCTGAAAAATTGAATTCGATAGCCGATTGCGTGTTCATTGCCGTGTCCTTTGTCGATCGTTTCACCATCAGCGAAAACCATTGCAACTATTCTACGCACTGCGCATCGTGGATTGCGGTGCGCGACAAACTTTGCGTTCAGATTCGGTTGTGCTTTCGCACGCCATCGTTGTTCCTGGCTGAATGCATGCCAATCCCAGCGGCATAAACCGGCTGGAAAGGCCCGTGGATATTGGGCTTACGGCATTTCTCCCGTCGCTACTTGTCTCGATACATAACGCCACCCTTTGGTGCACACCCGTTACAAAATCGCCGCTAGGCTTAATGTCAATCGCTGGACAGTCGGCGCAAATCGAATCGACGAGGCACCTATGCGAAATGTCATTGCGGCAATTTTGTTGATCACGTTTTTGTTCGTCGGGCGCCTGGAAGCGCAACCGTCGACCGTGGTCGCGCGCGACAATGGCGCACAAATGTTGATGATTGCAAAGGATACTTACGTCATCATCCATGCTGACGCCACCGACGATTGGCCGCACGGCAATACTGGTGTCATTGTCACGCGCGATGGCGTGGTGGTGGTGGACACGACCTATCTGCCTTCGCGCGCGGCGGCTGACATTTTGCTCATCGGCAAGGTAACGCAACTTCCGGTGCGATATGTCTTGAACACGCACTGGCACTTCGATCACAACAACGGCACCAGCGCCTATGTGAAAGCATTTCCTGGTCTCAAGGTCGTGAGCGAGCGCGCGACGGCAAAATACATTGAACTCAACGCCGGCTGGTGGGCGAAGATGTCGATTGCCGCCAATTCACCACGGCGACTTGCTCATGCCGATCTGGAAAAGCAATTGGACTCTGGCAAAGACGCCGATGGCAAAGAACTCTCGGAGACGGCGAAACGCGAGCTCGGCGACAACATTCGTAAACAAAAGAGCGAATTCGCGGAACTCGCCAGTCTTCAGGTGGTGACACCGGACGTGACGTTTGACAAGAAGTTTGCAATGACGATCGGCGGGCGAAAGATTGAGATGCGTGATCTCGGCCACGCCAACAGCCCCAACGACACCGTCATCTATTTGCCGGATGAAAAAATCCTTTTCACCGGCGACATCGTGGTGGAATCGCCACTACCTTTCGTGGGGGCGTCATGGCCGGTGAAGTGGATTCCGGTGTTGAGGCAAATCGAAGAATGGCCGGCGCGGCAATGGGTGCCAGGGCACGGGCCAGTAATGCGGGATGCGTCATACATTCGCAGTGTGCGCCTGTTGCTGGACGCCGCGATGAGCGAAGTGGAGGCACATATCCGGGACGGAAAGACGCTCGCGCAGGTTCAGGACGTGGTGAAACTGGAGAGCGTGCGCGCAAGCGTCGCCGCGTGGCGCGATGCGAAAAACGATGCTGGCTGGCGTGAGGTGATGCGCGCGTTGGTAGAGCGCTGCTGGCGCGGGGTGCGCGGGCAGGGGTGAAGGCGCGAGCAGAAGAATCTGTTTCGCGCTATTTTGCCGCAGGTCGCGGATCGCGCAAGGTCGCCACCGGCGTGAGCGCGCCATCCTTGCAAACGTGACAGCAACGCGGACAAGGCCGCACGCCACGTTCGCCGACGCCGTAACTGATGCGTGCGGTCATTCGCTCCCGCCGCTCGCCGCCGGGCCCGACGACTTCGCCCGATGATGACTGCGTCACCATCCACGCGCCCCAGCAAATCTGTTCGCCTTCCTCGCAGGTGATCTTGACTTGTTGCGCGTCGGTGCCGGGTCGCATCGAATACGCCTTGGTTTTTGATGGCCATTGCTGTAGCGATTCTCCGCGCGAAAACAGCTTCATGTTCATCGCGCGCTCCGTGTCGTTGATCAATTGAAACGTCATCTCGGCCGCAACCGCGCTATTGTGCGTTGAGTTAATCAGAACGAAAACGAGACCGGCGGCAAGTTGCAAGAAATGTTTCATGATGTACCTTTGGTGTTGAGAGTGAAGCCGAGTGTTAGGGCAACGTATTTCATTCGCGTGTTTAGGGCTGGGGCCGATCAGAAAGCGTGCCGAGAAATGCCACCAGATCCGCAATTTCTTGTTCGTCGAGCGGGAGTGGAATCAATTCCGAACCGATGCGGTGTCCACGCACGCCATTCGTCGCCACCGCTGGCGGCGCGGCCTCCGGTGCGTTGACATAGTGGCGCACGACCTCCTCAAGCGTGTAAAACTGTCCGGCGTGCATGTACGGCGCGCGCGTCGCCACGCCGCGCAAACCCGGCGTCTTGAACGCGCGCCGCAATGACGGATCGTAGACGACGATATATTTCAGTTCACGGCAGTCGGCGGATTTCGCGTCGGAAAAAGGCCCGAGGCAATTGAACGGATCGATTTGCACGGTGAGTGCACCTTGTTCGCGTCCGGGATCGGGCCTGGCGGTGTCAAGCGGCGGCACGCGCGTGCTGTGAAAAAAATGGTCCGTGAACAAGGGGCCATTATGGCAACTCACGCAACGACCCTTGCCAATGAAGGTGCGCAGGCCACGGATTTCAGATGGGGACAATAATGCATCTGCATTCAACGGGTTCGATCCGCGCATCAATGCCTCAACGTAGTGATCGAATCTCGTGTCGCGGTGGCGCAGGGTTTTCTCGAAGGTCGCGATTGCCTTGCCGACATTGGCGAATGTTCGCGATACTGCATGCTGGGATTCGGTGCCGAGCGCGTTCCATGCGGCGACTTCTTGAGCGTTGCCCTGCGGGCCAGCATCTGCGGGAATATTTGTGAGTGTTGGCAATTTGCCGAACACCGCTTCGTACTCACGCCGATAATGCTGGTGCAATACATGTACGACACGGGTGCGATTGCCGCCAAATTCATTCGCGTCTTCGATCGGTGCGAGCGCCTGCGACCAGAGACTGTCTTTGCGGCCGTCCCAGAAAAACCACGCATTGTGCCCGACGCCGGCGAGCGGCGGTGTGCGACGCGACGTGAGGCCGAGCCCCACGCCGCGCGCGTTGCCGTCCTGAAATTGTTTGGCCGGGTCGTGGCACGTTGCACATGAAATACGTTCATTGCGGCTGAAGCGCGTCTCGAAAAAGAATCGTTTACCGAGTTCGATTGCGGCGGAATTATTTTCGAACGCGTTGGATGGATCTGGCGGTGGGGCGGGAAGTTGGCTCAATCGCAGCGAGGCGAGCAACGCGATGTCGGTCTTGCTCCAATCGACGCCTGAAGGCGCCGCGTTCGAGTGCGAAACGGCAAAAAGACTTGCCGAGACTATCAGCAGTCTGCCGATAACTTTTGACGCGAGTACCTTGCGACGGGATCGCCATCGACGTAAGACTTTGCACATCGGTCAGCTACCGCCAGACGGCAGGGCAAGAACATAGTTGAACGTGGTCACATCGGATGCCGGCACTTTTTGCACGGCGACGTAGATTTCCCACCATCCACTCATGTTGAATTTGACACCTTCGACCAGGTACGTTCCCGGCGAAATTTCTCTGGTCACCGCAGGCCGCGTCGGTAATCCGTGACCATGTTCCGGCATGCCGGCGTTCAGGTACACGAGCGCGTCAGTGAGCGGCTCGCCATTGGGCGTCGCCACTCTTATTTGCCACGCGTGGAATTGTTGCAGTCGGATCGCCTCGCGCGGCGGCACCAGCGTGATCAAAAATTGTTTGTTGGGGGAGGTGCGCGTGAGCGAAAGATCGAGCACCGGCTCAGAGCCAGTTATAGGTGGCATACCCGCACAACCGGTCAACTGAAGCATGCAGGCGGCGAGTGCCGCAACCATCATGCGAAACGAAATTTCCGAATCGACAGACAGGAATGACATCGGCATCGGTCCACGGCCATGTCGAAATTGGATTCAGCGAATCTTGATCTCGGCACGCCGGTTTCGCGGTTCATCGACCTCATCCGCTGTGGCAATCAACGGTTCGCGCTCGCCACGCCCAATTGCGATGATGCGTGCGGGTGCAACACCTTTGGCGATCAGCACGTCGCGTATGAAGGCGGCGCGCTTCGCCGATAACGCATCGTTAGCTTCCACACTGCCGACACGATCGGTGTGCCCGGTGACAACAATTTCGGCCGCGGGCCGGGCTGCCAATTCGCGCGGAATGGATTCAAGCAAAGTTAATGATTCGGCGGTCAGCTCATTGCCACCCGTGAGGTAATACACCACCAGCACTTTGGGCGCGGCGGGTGTCGCGCTGATGACATCGCCGTAGCGCTTGGCAACTGTCTCGGCATCGGTTTTTCCCACGACCGTATCGCGCGTGGTGACAGCCGCTTCGGCATACGGAGCCGCCAGCACGGCGCTACCGGATTTACCGGTCACCTCGATTGCCGTTTGCTTTCCGGCCGCATCGGGCAGCAATACGATCCGCTCGGGTGTCGCGCAACCGGCGCAAACCACCAAAATGGTCACGGCAAGAAAATGTTTGGCAGTTATCATGGTGTGGGCACCTCAACGATGAAATCGGTACCGCGCACACCGATGGCGGCATTCGGCGTATTGATACGCACCGAGCCTGGCGATTGTCTGGCGATCAAACCGGTGACCATGCGCAATGTGCCGGAAACCACATTCACGCCAAGCGCACCGGCCTGGGTGGTGGGATTGAAGGCGAATACTTCAATCGTCAACGCGCTGCGCGGGCCGACTGAAATCAACGTGTCGTCACTGAGGGTCACGCCGACGCTACCCATGGCATCGGTCACGATTCGATCCTTGGCCTCCACCGAATCACCGACCTTGAGCGGCGTCGTCAGCGCACCACGCTGCAATTGCGCACCCCCGCGAACGGACTTGATAGTGCCCGCGGACTCGGCGGCGAACAGTGACCCGCTGGTGGCGAAAAGGGTGGTGAGGATTAGTACCTGCAAACTTCGGTCCATCATGATTGGCATCCCTTGTTGAATGGCAGTGGGTGGCTCGCGATTGCTAACGAATTATTTGACCAGTATCTTGCGTGTGTTGCAACTCCGCGCGAGGAGGACAGTTGTTTTTGAGGCATTCGCAACGCACGGCAAACGCTAGCACTGGCGGGGCGTTCAGAGCTTTATCCTCCGGAAAACCGCATGGATAATAGACTTTCGTGTGATTGTAAGATGCAAAGTAAGATCGCGCAAGATACCGATGTATGTCGCCTCATGCAGCATAGCGTCACGCGTCCAGCAAGTGTTTGGCAAACGTCACCGCATCGATATTCGCGCCGCAGACCACCAACCCCACCTTCTGGCCCGCGAGCCGTTCACGCAATGGAAACATCAGCGCCGCCAACGCCGCCGCCCCCGCCGGCTCCACGGCAAGCTTTGCCGAACGAAACAGCAATCTCATTGCGTCGCGTATTTGATTGTCACTTACCCGCACCACTTCATCGACGAATCGCCGATTCATCGCGAACGAGTACGGCTCGCAACGCGGCGCGCCAAGTGAATCCGCGATGGTGCGAACCGCGTCAATCGACTGCGGCGAACCCGCAATAAAACTACGGTATAGCGTATCGGCACCTTCAGGTTCAACCACATACACAGCCGTTGTCGGACTCATTAATTTCACTGCGCACGCAACACCCGCCGTCAATCCTCCGCCACCCGCTGCAACGATCACGGCGTCCAAGGCAACGCCCGCGGCGCGCGTCTGGTCGATAAACTCCATACCGACCGAGGCGGTGCCCAGCGCAGTCTTCGGGCCCTCATAGGGATGCACAAAGGTACGGCCCTCGGTCGCTTCGATTTCCTTCACGCGCGCGAACGCGTCATGCACGTTATCGACCAGTTCGACTGCGACGTTGAGGTCACGGCACATCTGCACACGATAGGGGTTGGCGCTTTTTGGCATCACCACTTTGGCGGTGCTGCCGAGTTCACGCGCGCAATAGCCGAGCGAGATCGCATGATTGCCGGCCGAGACGCCGGTCACGCCGCGTGCGAGTGCCGCGTGGTCGAGATCGAGCATCACCGACAATGCGCCGCGCGGTTTGAAACTGCCGGTGCGCTGAAACAGTTCTTCCTTCAGCCAGACATGTGTGGATGCGCCGACTGCGGCCGCGACCGCGTCATCAATTAGTTGGCGGATCGGCGTGGTGACGATGCGATCACCCAGGCGCGCGCGGTTTGCGCGGATGTCGGCAATGGATGGATAGTCAGCGAGTGAATCATTCATGTGGGGAATTCGTTGGTATCGACGGCAAATGTTAACGCGACTTGGCGGGCCGGAACAATTCAATGCGATGAATAACGCGCCGCGCAAAGTGCGTTGTCGACAACCGTATTGTGTTGCCCGGAAATCGTCAAAGCCGTACCGGCACCAAATCCAAATAAATACTCCTTTGGCTCGTCGGCCAACGACAACCATCAATTCGCCAGTGATCGCCCTTTGCGTCCGCGAATCGCAAGGATATCGGACGCACTGATAACTCCCGACAGATTGATGTCGAAGCGAAAATTTCCGCTGGAAACACGTTGACCCGAACGCGCGCGACTGGCGACGACATCGGTCTGATCGACCACGCGAGAGTTGTCCGCGTCTCCCAGCAAAAACCCCACTGATTCAGTGATGGCGATGGTCACGAGGCTATTGGCGACATTGCCGCTGATTCTGACGCGACTGCCGTCAGGCACCGTGGCGGCGGGAAGTGAAACGCGTCGCTCATTGTCGAAAATGGTCACGTCGGTCGCAGGAACAGCAGGGCTGGCACCAATGGTTGCCGTGAGACCGTTGAAGCCGCTGATGCGGTCGTTGAATTGAAATACGATCAAATGCCCTGCGCCCGCGATGCGAGGTTCAACGGTGACGGGACCGGCTGCGCCGATGCCGCGTGCGATCACCAAATCGACGTTGCCTGAGGCGGCGTGGGTTTTTCGAGAGACCGCATCGATCAACGCGAACTGTGTGGTCGCGGCAAAAAACGTTTTACGCGCGGAGGTATCGCCATAACCAAACAGATTTCTCGCCCGCAAGGAGCATTGCAACGTAACGCTTTGCCAATAATAGTCTGGGTCGGCAAAGGACAGCGACGATGTGGCCGGCGAAGCAAGTGTCGTGCGCGTAAACGAGTAAGACGGGGTGGCAGCGTCGCGGCAGGTCATCGCGTAGTCGATGATGGGTGCCCCGCCATCGTCTGCCGGCGGGAGAAACGACAAAGAGACAATGTCGTTTGCAGAGAAACCGCTGGTAATCGTTGGTGCCCCGGGCTGCGCAGCGTTGAGATACTTCGCCACGCGACGCACCATTCCATCCGCCGACGTCAACTCAACATACGCGACGCCGCTGCTCACTAGCGGTACGCCGCCACGATGAGGCAATGCGGGTTGCAGATTGTTGTAGTAATAGTAGTAATCACCTGAGACCACCGCTCCGGACACACTGCTCCACGATGACCATACATTGCCCTGATTGATACGCACGTCGCCGTTGGGGAGCGGTTCAATCGCAAACGAAGGCGAAGGCAACATCTTCTCCCAAAGTTTCTGCCCGGTGCCAGCGTCATACTTGACTACATACGTGAACTCGTGGCTTTCATTGCTGAAGACACTGCTGGCGGAGATGACATTGCCTACCGCATCGAGCGCAATGAAATTCTCGATGCCTGAGTAGTAGGTGGAGTTCGTGCCTGTGAAGTTTTGACGCCACACCTCGCTTCCCGTCGCCGCATCAAGCCGTACGACTGAAAATGCCGTCCTAAAATCACGCGGAGTGGCTGGACACGAGATCGCGAAGGCGTCCCCCTGTGCGCCGCGCACGATACCTTCGGCGGCACATGACGCTTGTGGCACATTCTAGGCCGATGGGCATGCAGCCAACGAGTAGATGAGTGGAGGTTGCGCAACCAGTACCGACCATTCCGGTGTCTGTGCACCCAGATTCATTGCACACACGATCGATGTAATTGCCGTGGAAAATGGGTGCCATCTACGCCAGCAAAGCGTGGATAGGGATCGATGCGAACCCAACGCGAACCAATAGGTTGGTGAGAAATAATCCGGCATCCGGTTGCCTGTGTCGTTGTTAGTGGCGGTGCGCAGCCGTTAGGCAAAACGGCTCATCCAATCTTGTCGTGGTTACCGTAAGCAGAATGTGCGAAATGTCACACCGCGCCGTGCCTTTGTGCGCGATGCCTTTGAATGGCCAGAACAATGTATGCCGCCAACAACCCCGGCAACGCGATCATCGACACCAGGGTCAATAGAAAAATAATTGAGTACGCCTTGTCGTTGCCGGATCGTGGTGGTGGGCCGCCATTGCCCGCCATGATGTTGAAAACCACATGTTCGAGATTGAGTATGCCGAGCGCGGTGATGATGATTGTGAGGGGCAACAAAGCGGCGACGACAATGGCGAAGCCGGAGAGTCCCGCCGCACGTTTCAAAAAACTACACCAGCAAGATCACGCGCCAGCTCGCGACGATCAACAGCAACCAGCCGTTCACCGATTGCGCTGCGGGCAACGGCATCATCATTTCCACTGGTATCGCGTATAGGCAAGCGGGAAGCGAGGTCATCGTCAAAAACAACAGCACCTCGCGATAATGCCAACGCGCAGGCCGAAACGGCGCAACGACGATCCAAAGAAGTGCTGCCAAAATAAACACATACGCCAGTGAGCCGAGGCCGGCAAGCTGCCACCAGTCGGCATTTGGGTTGTCCCAGTAGCGTCCGATACCGACAAGCCATGTCACCACCAATCCGTAAGCAAGATACGCGCGGTAATGGGTGCGCAGATCCGGACGAAAAGGCTGAAAGGTAAGGAGCGCGATTTGGTCGCTGAGAATTTGTCTGAGCATTGATGGCGCAATTTCAATAGTTCATTTTGATGAGAACAGCGCGGTGCCCAGGTACCTTCCTCACTCCGGCTTCGCCCCCGTCGCCGCAATGACTCTTTTCCACTTCGCGACATCCTCGACCAAGAACGCGGCAAACTCCTCCGGCGTGCCGCCGACCACCCGCGAACCATCGGGTTCCAGGCGCTTTTTCAATTCATCGGATTGCGCCGCGCGCGCGGCGGCCGCGTGCAATCTGGCGAGTACTTCTTTCGGCAATTTCGCCGGGCCGAGCAGGCCGAAAAATGCCGTGGATTCATAACCCGGCAGCGACGCACCAATCGTTGGTACGCCGGGCAGCGCCGGGATCGGCATGTTGCCGGTGACACCGAGCGCTTTCACTTTGCCCGCCTTGATCTGCGGCACTGCATTGATGACGGCGGCGAACATGAGTTCGATCTGGCCAGCCATCACGTCGGTGAGCGCAGGTGAGCTGCCTTTGTAGGGCACATTGACAATATCAATACCCGCCATGTTTTTGAACAAGTCGCCTGCCATGTGCAACGACGTACCGACGCCGCCGATCGCAAAATTCAATTTGCCCGGTGATGCCTTCGCCATCGCAATCACGTCCTTCGCGGTTTTGCCGGGAAAGTCGTTGCTCGCGATCAGTACTGCCGGCCCCGTCGAGACCTGCGTGATCGGTGTGAAATCCTTGATGGCATCGAACGGCAATTTCGCGCCGTAGAGACCGGGGTTCACGCTGTGACTGGTGTTGCAAAACAGCAGCGTGAGGCCGTCCGGCGCGCTCTTGGCGACCGCGTCGGCCGCGATATTGCCGCCCGCACCCGCGCGATTTTCCACAATCACCGGCTGCCCCAGTTCCTTCGACATTTCTTGCGCAAGAAAGCGCGCCAGCGCGTCGGTGGTGCCGCCGGGTGTCACACCGACGAGGATTTTGATGGGCTTGCCGGCGGCAATTGACGTTGCTGATTGCGCCAGTGCGCCAGTGAATGCAAGCATCGTCATGCTCGATGCGAGCGCCAGCATAAGTAACTTGTGTGGCTTCATCTTGATCCTTTGCCATTGGGATGCCGCATTCAACCACAGGAAGACCAGCGAAGTGCGCGTCGTCACTTCATAACA
>JAYTUX010000379.1:0-16390 GCA_043744315.1 Betaproteobacteria bacterium
GCAATAGGAATGTCGCCTTGAAAGGCACCCGCCCACAACCGACTTTGCCGACAGGCACAATTGAGCACCCACTCCCCCAAGGGTACGATGAGCCCGGTATCTTCAGCAATCGGAATGAAGCGCCCGGGTCCCACGATGCCAAGATCGGGATGATTCCAGCGCACCAGCGCTTCAACTCCCACCATTTGACCATCGGCAAGGCTGAATTTTGGATGGTAATAGAGTTCAAATTCCTCGCGTTCAATGGCACGCCGCAAGGTATTCTCCAAGGTCAGTTTCTCGACTGCACGGGCGTTCATCTCCTCGGAGTAGAACTGGTAATTCCGTCGGCCGTGCTCCTTGGCGAAGTACATGGCCATGTCGGCATTGCGTACCAGTGTCACACCGTCAGCGGCATCGCCCGGAAAAACGCTGATACCCACGCTTGCCGAGGTCGTCAGCCGAGTGCCCGCGATTGTGCAGGGCTCTGACAACACGGCAATTATTTTTTGTGCGACCGCCCCGGCATCTTCCGGAACACGCAATGCCTCGAGCACAACCACGAATTCATCGCCGCCGATACGCGCCAGCGTGTCACCTTTGCGCATCAATTGCTGCAAACGGTCCGCAACGAGTTTCAGCAATTCATCGCCAGCCGTATGCCCCAGCGAATCGTTGATGGTCTTGAAACGGTCGAGATCGATAAACAGCGCCGCGATCAGGCCGCCGCTGCGTTGCGCCGACAGGATTCCCTGGGACAATCGATCCGTCAGCAGCCGCCGATTCGGCAGTTGCGTCAACGCATCGCGGGTCGCAAGTTCCTCTATCCGCTGCTCAGCGAGTTTGCGCTCGGTAATGTCCATGCCGGTGCCGCGACGGCCGATGATTTCGCCGACGCTATTGAAAATCGGCACACCCGAGACCTGCTGCCAAATTTGCCTGCCATCATTGGTGATCGAAACGAACTCGACGTTTCGAATGGTCGCGTCGGTGTTAGCGTCGGCCAGGGAGTCGAACCAATACTTGAGGCGCTCTGCTTCGTCAACCGGCATGAACTCGTAGGGCCGCTTACCGATCAAATCCGCTGGCGTGTACCCTAATACACGTTCGATTCGCGCCGATAAATAGGTGTAATTGCCGGCAGCGTCGGTCTCCCAGACATACTCACCGGCCGCGTCCACCACGTCTGAAAACCGCTGTTCGCTCTCCTGCAGGCGACGCGTGTTGCGATTGCGTTCGGTCACGTTGACGAGGATTGCCAATAGACAGCGTTCGCCATGGAGTTCGATCACCTCACCGGTCATCAGGGTATCGGCGGGTTCACCGTTCTTGCGCCGTAACTGGAATTCAAACTCTCGCACCCGCCCACTCGTTTCGAGTTGCGCAATCAGCTCGGCGCGTTGTGCCGGATTCGCCCAAATGCCGAGTTCGATAGTGCCCTTTCCAATCAATTCTTCCCGCGTAAATCCGCTCAATTCGGTCCATGCATCATTGAATTCAATGTAGACACCGTTGTCCAGCCGGGAAATGGTGATTGCGTCCGGATTGGAATTGAAGATTCGCGCGAATCGTTCGTCGGCAAGCCGACGCTCAAGCTCGTCGCGTTTACGATTGGTGATGTCGATGATCGTTGCAATGATGCAGTTTTCACCCATGAATTCGATCACGTGTGCCGAAAAAAGCACGTCGATTTGCTGGCCGTCACTGCGTTGCATTTGCAAGTCAAGACTATTTGCAACGCCTGTGGTCTTCAACAGATGCAACATTTGTTCGCGTTGCTTGAGATCGGGCCAGAGTTTGAGTTCGATGGTGGTCTTACCCAAGGCCTCGCTGCGCTGGTAGCCAAACAAATCGAGACATGCCTGATTCGCCTCGACATAGCGGCCGTCACTGAGACGGCTGAATGCAATGGGGATCGGGCTCCCTTCAAATACCGTTGCAAACAGCGCTTGCGAACGCCGCATTGCGTGATCCGCTTCTTTGCGTTTGCTGATGTCACGCACAAAGCCAGCAAATCCGCGCCGTCCGTTGACCGGAATCTCGGAAAATACCAATTCGATCGGAAACTCCCGCCCGTCGCGGTGTTTTGCCAGGGTTTCGGTTCCGCGCCAGTCGAGTTTCTTTTTTCCGGTTGTCAGATACCGTTGCATACCTTCGCTGTGTGGCGATACCAAGTAGTTGGGCTGGACAATTGCCATAGGCTGACCGACCATCTCGGTTGGCGTGTAGCCAAAGGTTACCGTTGCGGCGGGATTGGCAAACTGGATGATGCCGTGATCATCAATCACCAGCACTACATCATTGGTTGTTTCCCACAACGTGCGAAAACGCGTTTCACTTTCCTGCAGCTGGATATTGGACTGTTGCTGCTGAATGCGGGCGGCGCACAGAATCATCATCATCAACGCCAGCGCATAGATGTAACCTTGCTGCACGATGCTGCTATAGATCGCCGGCAGCTCAGTGTACGGGCCAAGTCCCAGCGAGGTGCCTGCAATGACGATTATCGTAATCACCAGACTGGCGAGGGCCACTGCGCCTCGCCCAACGATCAGTGCGCACCAAACGCCGACGACAAAAATGGAGAATTCGGCCAGGTTCTGGATCCAGGCCAACTTCGGCGGTGTACCGAACGCTAGCAGCGACGCCAGGCAGGGAATCAGCAGGAACCAATCGCGCACACCGCTGGATCCGGGGCCACGCGTCAAGCGGACATGCCAGGTCAGGAGCAGCGGCGCAATGATCGCAATGCCGAGTGCATCGCCGAGCCACCACACGATGGCGCGTGGCAACGCGGTATCACTTGATACCGCACCATCCATGAAGAGTGCGCCGATTCCCAGACTTGCCGATATGAGACTGGTCACCAATGCGACCGGGATAAACAACACGATCACGTCACGAGGGCGATCAAGCGCTTTGTGAAAATCCAGTACGCGCAGCGCCAGCCATGCGCCCACTACCGCTTCGAGGGTGTTACCAACCGACATTAACGCAGCAGCGGGCAAGGTAGCGTCGGTCAAAATCACGGCAACAAAAGCGCCCGCCAAAATCCCTTTCCACAATTGCATTCCGTAAAGAATCAATGCGGCAAATGCAACACCGGAAGCAGGCCAAAGCGAGCCGGCATTGGGATGCAAGTCGATTGCCGCGAGTGCAAGCCGGGTCAACGAGAAGTAGACCACCGCCATCAGAAACGTGGGGCGCATTTGGCGCCAAAATTTGCTAACCTGGTGTCGCATCGAGGTGGGCGAAGTTATCGGGTGCCAAGCGTATGGAAAGTCGTGCGGTTCATCTATTCGTGGCGTGTGTTGGGGGCCATGGCATCAATGGGCATGTTCGATCGGCTTTCACGAGCGCGGCGACTTCAGTCTAACGACCCAATCCGGAAAATACTACATGGGGTCGCGCACGGGTAAATGTGAAATACGTCCACTGATCGCGAGTAATGTCGTGCATATCATAGGATACCCCGCGCATGCCATTTGTTGTGCAGCCGCTTTAGATCTGATAGACGGGTACGGGGCAAATAAACTTCAATCAACTTTCTCGCGAATCAACGATGGTTTCGATGACACGCGGACAGTCGGTCGCGCCATTCCATTCAACCGCCATCGCTTGCACGAAACTTCAAGCGACAGGCTGGGGCAAAGCGGCGGCTTTCCGTTTGGCAAACGATAGTGAAGCAAAGAAAGAGCAATTGACGTCACGCGCCATTTTGAACATGGCGATGCAGAACGCCATTTGGCGCGACACATCAGAGATGTTTTGGCATTTGGATCGCGCCAATACGAGGGGCCCATTGAAATTCGATCATCAATCGCCGCCATGTGTTCTTCACCGCGCTTCTCTCTTTCTAAACAAGGGAGGCGCAGGATTCGCACGACACGCGTTGCGCGTGGTCGACGGGAAGGTGGTGGCGGCTTGGAACGGCGTTGATTCCTTGAAGACGTTTCAGCAGATAGAGGCAGTGGTGACGGCGGGGGAAAATATTTGGGCCCATTTGCGTCAAAACACATCACGCTGACCCGTTTAGTTTTCTTCAAGCGCTGCCAATCATGCAACGCACAGGCTCGCGCCAACACATCGGCCAGCCGCTCGCCAGAGCTACCCCTTAACGGTCGCCCTGCCAAAAGTACCCGTCACCTTTCGCAGCAACCACTTCGGTGTGGCACGCCCCGCCAGAATGGTTACATGGTTGAGGATGCCCGGCACCGTGATCACTTCACCCTTCATGCAAGCCTTGTAGCCCTCCTCCGCCACGTTTTCCACATCACCAACGAGGATGCCGGGAAGTTTCAGGCCCGAAGATTGCGTTGCCATACTGATCATGTTGGTCGCGGTAATGCCGGGGCATAGCGCGGAAACCGTGACACCGGTGCCTTTGAGTTCTTCTGCCAATGACTCACTGAGCGAAAGCACAAAGGCTTTCGTGGCGGCATAGGTCGCGAGCGAAGGGATCGGCTGAAACGCGGCGACCGACGCCACATTCAATACACGGCCCTTGCCGCGTGCCACCATCGGCGGCACAAACTCGCTAAGCATTGCGGTCAGCGCGGAAACATTCAGATCAATCAACTCCTGATGACGGCGTGGCGGCATCTTAATGAACTGGCCGTGTTCGAGCACACCGGCACAATTCACCAACACGTCGATCGCGTGCCTGGCTTTCTTCATTTTCGCCGCCAGCGTGGCGGCGTTGCCCGCCTTCGACAAGTCACTCGGCGCGACCCACACCTTGATACCGTGTTCGGCCGCCAGATGCGTCGCCAGCGTTTTTAGTTTGTCGGCGCTGCGCGCAACCAGAACCAGGTTGAACCCATCGCGCGCAAAGCACGTCGCCAACGCTTCCCCGATGCCCGAAGACGCGCCAGTGATCAATGCCGTCTGATTGCTGCCGGGCCTTTGCTTGGCCATGGAAATTTCCTGATCGACTGATGAATGTAAAGCCGAACACAATTCAAGGCACAGTGTGTGCGCGCATTAATCCAGCTTGATGCCCTTTTTCACGACAATCGCTTTCATCTTGTCGTATTCCGCCTTGATGTCTTTCGCGAATTCCGCGGGCGTGTTGGCGACAGGATCAGCACCTTGTTGTGAAAGTTTTTCTTTGGTGGCGGGTGCGTTGACGGCTTTCACTGATGCCGCATACAGCTTGTCGACGATTTCCTTCGGCGTTTTCGCCGGCACCACCATGCCGTACCAAGCGGGATCGTTCACTTCCGGCATGCCGATCTCGGCAAAGGTCGGTACGTTTGGATAGGCGGGCAACCGCTTGGCGGAGGCGACCGCGAGCAGACGCATCTTGCCGGCATCGATCTGCGCTTTGGATGAAGGCAAATTATCGAACAGCACCGGCACCTGACCGCCAATCACGTCGATGACGGCGGGGCCTGCCCCTTTGTACGGAATGTGAACCATGTCGGTACCGCTCGCGGCCATGAAAAGTTCGCCCATCATGTGGCCGATCCCCGCGGTGCCGGAGCTCGCGAACGAATATTTGCCGGGATTGGCTTTCAGCAATTTGATCAATTCCTGCACCGTCATCGCCGGCACCGAGGGGTGCACGGTCAATACGTTGGCGACCGCGACAAACTTCGTCACCGGGATGAAATCGGTGAAATTGTTGTAGGGTATTTTCGGATTCGCCGCCGGATTGACGGCCATTGTGGACACCGTTGCCACGCCGAGGGTATAGCCGTCAGGAGCCGATTTGGCGACCACATCGGCACCGATCGCGCCGCCACCACCGGCGCGGTTTTCAACGATCACGGTTTGGCCAAGTTCTTTGCTCAATTGATCGGCGACGATGCGGGCAACGATGTCGGTGGTGCCGGCGGGCGCGAAGGGAACGATCAGTTTGACCGGCTTGTTCGGGTAGCTTTGCGCGTTAGCGGAGATGGGCGCGGCAATGAGCACAGTGAGCGCCGCGGCAATGGTCGCAAATCGGAGAGCAATGGATTTGATGTGGTGCATAAAGAACTCCTCAAATAATTGTTAAGAAGATGCTGGGTCGCCAATTCTAAAAATGTGGCTATTTTCCGTCAGGGTATCAAAACGGTGGAACCCGTGGTTTTTCTGGCTTCCAGATCACGATGAGATTGTGCCGCATCTTTCAATGCATAGGTTTGGTTGATCTCCACTTTAACGATGCCGCGACCCACCACGTCGAACAAATCATTCGTGGTCGCGACCAAATCTTCACGCGTGGCGATGTGCGTGTCCGCCGTTGGGCGCGTGACGTAGAGCGAACCTTTGGCCGCAAGTACACCAAGATCAAACGGCTCGACCTTTCCCGATGCATTGCCGAACAGCGCCATCATGCCGCGCGGGCGCAGGCAATCGAGCGACTTCAGAAACGTATCCTTGCCGACGCCGTCGTATACCACCGCGCATTTTTTTCCACCGGTGATTTCAATCACACGTGCGACGAAATCCTCAGTCGAATAATTGATGACATGATCGCAACCATGCGCCTTCGCGAGCACAGCTTTCGCGTCCGAACCGACGGTGCCGATAACGGTGGCACCCAGGTGCTTCGCCCATTGGCAGAGTATCAAGCCAACGCCGCCTGCCGCCGCATGAAACAGGATGGTGTCGCCTGCTTTCACAGGATAAGTGCGTCGCAGCAAATATTGTGCAGTGATACCTTTCAACATGATCGAGGCTGCTTGCTGATCGGTGACACCGTCGGGAATTTTGACGACGCGATCCGCCGCCATCAGGCGCGCTTCGGAATATGAGCCTATTGGTGTCGCTGCATAGGCGACGCGATCGCCGACCTTGAGATCGGTCACGCCACTTCCCACGGCTTCGACCACACCGGCTGCTTCACGGCCAATCACGGTCGGCAAGGGAATTTTGTAGAGACCCGTGCGGTGATAGGTATCGATGTAATTCAGGCCAATCGCGGTGTGACGAATGCAGATCTCTTTGTCGCCGGGGTTGCCGACTTCAACGGTTTCCCATTTCATTACCTCCGGGCCGCCGTGTTCGTGAATGCGGATGGCGTGTGTCATGCGGTATTCCTCTCGTTGATGAATTGTTGAAGTCGTTCGAGTTTGGCGCGGCGAATGGCGCCGACCACATCCTCTGGATGCAATTTGGCAATACTGGCGAAATAAATTTCCTGCATCGCTGTGAGTGCTGCAAGCAAATACTCCCGTGGGGGATAGATTACATCGATATAGCCTTCGCGGCCATGATGATCTGCCGCGCAGGCGTCGACAAAATCGTGAAGGCGTTCCGGGCGGCGCAACGCATCGGTGCCGTCCATGAGACTAAGCAGCTTGTCAGCGCTCAATTGCATCGCCGAATGCGCGTCGCCATGCCAGCGCGCGGTCATGCGTGCAAGTTCGCGACAGTCGGCCGGAATTCGCAAGCGCGCGCAAAGATCATCCACCAATTCGACGCTGCTTTCTTCATGGCCAGGATGGCGCGGCCAGTGTTGTTGCGGTGTGGTGCCTTTGCCGAGGTCATGGCAAAGTGCGGCGAAGCGGATCGGCAACGAATTTTTTTTCATCGCCGCATAATCCACCACCATCATGACGTGGACGCCGGTATCGATTTCGGGATGGGATTTTGCCGGTTGCGGCACTCCCCACAGGCGATCGACTTCCGGCAGCAATCGGGCCAACGCACCGCAATCGCGCAACACCGCGAACATTTTCGACGGCGTATCTTCCATCAAGCCTTTGGCAATTTCCTGCCAGACCCGCTCCGCCACCAGATGATCGATTTCACCCGCGTCGACAATTTTTCGCATGAGCGCGAGCGTTTCCGGTGCCACAACGAAACCACGGCTCGCGAATCTTGCAGCAAAGCGGGCCACGCGCAACACCCGCACCGGGTCCTCGGCAAATGAGTCGCTGACATGCCGCAGAACACCGCGTTGCACGTCGCCAACACCGCCGTAGGGGTCAATCAAGTTGCCTTCGGCATCCTTGGCGATCGCGTTGATGGTCAGATCGCGGCGCTGCAAATCCTCTTCGAGCGTGACCTCGGGCGAGGTGTGAAACACAAACCCCTTGTAGCCCGGCGCGGTTTTTCGTTCGGTGCGGGCGAGCGCATATTCTTCATGCGTGTCTGGATGCAAAAATACCGGGAAGTCGGCGCCGACCGGTTTGAAATTGGCGGCGATCATTTCTTCTGGGGTTGCACCAACGACGACATAGTCGCGATCCTGCACCGGAAGCCCCAGCAACTCATCGCGGACGCTGCCGCCCACGGCGTAGATCTTCATGAACGGCGTTATGTTTTCGGCGGGCTGGCGTAAGGTTCATCGTCGGCGACGAATTCCGTCTCCAGCATCGCCGCCGCGATCCACGCGGCAACGCCCGATGCGTGCGTGACCGCTTCACAATAGGCGCGCGTGTCAGCCGAGATAGGCGGGTGGTAGGAATTGAACCGCATCACGACTGGTGCGAACATGGCGTCGGCGGCGGAAAATTCCCCGAACAAAAACGCACCGCCGCCAGCAAAATCGGCGCGCGCGTCGCGCCAGAGTTTTTCGATGCGCTCAATGTCTTTGGCGACATCAGGGTGGTAGCCCTTGCCCGGATGCTGGTTGCGAATATTCATCGGCATCGCGTTTCGCAACGCGCGAAATCCGGAGTGCATTTCCGCCGCGATCGAGCGCGCTCGTGCGCGTGCGTTCGCGTCGCGCGGCCAGATGGCATGCTGTGGAACGCGTTCCGCAATGTATTCGGCGATCGCTAACGTTTCCCAGGCGCAGATTGATTTCTCGCTGCCTACTTTTCCATCCCACAACACCGGTACCAGTCTTGATGGTGACAACCGCGCAATCTCTGCATCCCACTCGGCGCTGTGAAATTTCAACAAAATTTCGGTGAACGGAATACCGAACTGCTTCAGCAACACCCATGGCCGCATCGACCATGAAGAGTAATTCTTGTTGCCGATGACGAGGGTGATGTCGGGTGTGGACATGGAAATTTTTCTTTGCAAAAAATTATCGATGCGCTTAGTGTATATGCCGCGCGCGTTGGCGGAAACGATCATACCGCGCCGTGCCGACCGCATCCGGCGTGCTCGCCTGCATGTAACCGGGGACGATCGCCTCCATCGCCTGCGCGCGTCCGAATATTGCAGGAAACGGCTCACGCGAAATGTTGGGAATGCTCATCGATTTGACGTTGTCCCGGGTAATTAGCTGGCCGGGCAATCGTTCAAACACAGCAGCCTGTGCCATTGATAACGCCGGACCTAGCGGCAGAATCGGTCGCCGGTGGCCACTGGTGGTCATGGCGAATTCCAGCAGCGCGCGTAGCGTGAATTCGTGCGGACCGGCCAGCGCATAGGTGTGCCCGAAGGTCTCACGCATCGAGAGACTCTGCACGACTGCGCGCGCGACATCTTCGACCCACACCGGCTGAAAACGCGCATCGGGCGAGCCCAGGGGAACGAACGGCGAAAAGCGAGCAAGTGTGGCGAGCATGTTCAGAAAGCGGTCACGCTCACCGAAAATGATTGACGGACGAAACACCGTGACGTTGAGCGACGGATGTTTGCGTGCCACTTCCAGCACCGCGGATTCGCCCCGGTAGCGCGATTGCAGGTACGCGCTCGGTCCGTCCATGCTTGCGTTCAGCGCGCTCATATGAATCAATCGCGATGTGCCGGTCGCCACACAGGCTTCGGCGATCATTTTTGGCAATGCCACGTGCACGCGTTCAAAATCACCGTTCGAATCGTGCAACACCCCGGCAAGATTGATCACGGCGTCCTGGCCGCATATGAGCTCGGCCAGCTGATCCGGGTGGTGAATGTCGGCTTCTACCGCCTGCAGCGTCGGCAATACCCACAAGTGTTTTGCGCGTAGCGTGCGCCGCGTCGGCACCGTCACGGCAACCCCGTTAGCGACCAGTTGTTCGGCCACTGACGCGCCCAGGAATCCCGTGCCGCCGATGAGTAAAACTTTATTGATGTTCATGTGTGCACTTCTCCGCTTGCGGCGGTGTCGGGTCAAAGACCGATGCTGATTTCGCAATAGTCGTGGTGATTATTTTCCGCCAATTCTGCGGCGATCGGTATGACAACAATCAAATGCCGAAGGAAGAAAGTCCAATATCGGCGAGGCGTTTCAGCCATTTATCCGCCGAACGCCGCACCAGTGCTAGGTTTTTTGAAATTCAATTACGGCGTCACGCTAACCACATTTGACACCCGCACCGCGTCTGCCATCAATGGTGGCGTCAAACCGGAAAGGCTGCTGACACCCGCCTGACCATCGTTGCGACCGGGCACAGTGCCCACCATTCGCTTCAGGCTGATGTTGGTTGCGCCGGCTTGATGGGCGTAAAACCACGCGTTCGCCATGACCTTTTTAACGTAGTCGCGGGTCTCGGAAAACGGAATCGACTCGGCGTAGATGGCACCTTCCAATGCCGCATCGGCCCGCCAGCGCCGCGCGCGCCCGGGGCCTGCGTTATAGGCCGCTGTTGCCAACACGGGATGTCCGAGATCATCGAGCACATGCTTGAGATAAAACGACCCCAGCGCAAGATTGACCGGAATATCGGTGACGTTTCGAGACGAAAATTCCGACATGCCGACGCGCTTCGCCGCCCAGCGGGCGGTCGCCGGCATTAATTGCATGAGGCCAGCGGCGCCGACGCGTGATTTCGCATCTGCCATGAAACGGCTCTCTTGCCGAATCAACCCGTACACCCAGGCGGTATCGAGGCCTTGGGCCTTCGCGCTGGCGTATAAATCGTCGCGAAAGGGCGTTGGAAAGCGCTGCGAAAAATCATGCAACATCACGGTACGGTCGGCCGCACTGATCGCGCGGTCGGGCACGTTCGCAGCGCGGGCAAGCTCGGCGGCAGCGAGCAGTTGCTGGTCATTCATCTCGCGGATCGCGAATTGCCATTCACGCAATCCTTCGGATTTCATCTCCAGCCGATACAGGGCCAATGCGCGGGCAATTGCGGGCCGTTTTGCAACCGCATCGAGATCGACGGGCGATGGTTTCCAGCCCTTCCATGCGGGTGTATTGACGAGCCCTGATTCCTCAGCTGCGAGGAGACCATAAAAGTTGTTTTCGCGGGCGAGTGATTCCCTCAATTTGGCGGCACCTGCCTCGTTGCCGCCCGCACCTTCTGCGCGCGCAAGCCAATAGCGCCATGCGGAATCGCGTTTTTCGGAAGGCGACATCGCTGCGATGGCCGCGCGTACGCCGGTCCAGTCGCCGCTACGCAATGCGGCGCGGGTTTTCCACGCCGCTTGCGTATCGTTTAACGTCGCGTCACCAGCCTTTTCAAACCATCCAATCGCCGACGGCTCGTGTTGCATCGCGCCGTATAAGCCGATTTGCGACCACGCGTAGGCGCGATCCGCTACCGGCAAATCTTTTCCGGATTTTTCGAGCGCGATGGCTGCCTTGCCCGCGTCGGCGCGCGCAACGCGATTCAATGCAAACAAATAGAGCTCGATATTGGCGCGTGCCCGCCAATCGGGTTTCAGTTTCTCGATGTATCCACCGGCGTTCAACCAGATGGATGCGGTGGTACGCTCAAAGCTGGCGGGCAATTTATCGATCAACGTGGTACTGCGACGTGCATCGGCGAGTTGATTGTCCTCCAGTAACTTGCGCACCCGCGGCCAGACGGTTTCGGCATCGATCATGCGTGCCGCGCGAAGTTGTTCGAACACCGCGTAACAGGAATCAGGCACCACTTTTCCCGCGCGCCAAAACGCGAGGGCTTCGGTCAGCGCGCCACGATCGCCGGTGCCGATACGCTGGCGCCACTGGTGGCAAATGAGATCCGCATCGTCCACGTTCAGTCGCGGAAATTCTGCCGTGAAGATGTCCCATTGATCGAGCTTGCCCAGCGCCCGCAGCCACTCTTTGCGAAGGCTTTCGGCCAATACGCTATCTGCGTGCGTCTTGAGAAACGCGCGAAATTCGCCCGCATTTGTTACCGCAGTCGACGCGTTCTGCGAAATGTTTGCGATCAGAAACCAATATTCGGGATAGGCAACAAGTGGATATTCTGCGTATGCCACGCGAAACCGGTCGCGAACTGCGCCCAACAATTTCACATCGCGCCGCTCAAACGCGTCCCGCGCAAGCACAAGATCACGCTCCGCCGCATTTAACGAACCGATACTGCCACTGCTGCCGGATTTGCCGTTTGACGAGGACGTTGATTTCGCGGGAGTTGATGCAAGACAATAATTGCTCGGCATCAATGAAAGCGCGAAGAGCGCAGCGTAAAAAAGGCGCAGTAATCCTGCGGGCCAGGCATTTTTTTGGGATGCCGATGGCGTCAGGAAGCGATAGTCAAAATGTAATGGCACGTGCATGGATAAATAATGAGTTTCGCCCGGTAACGGTTGACTTATTCTATAGTCTAGTCTCACTTGATGCGTTTCCCCTGTCTACGACCAACCTCTGACCACTCATGACACCACTAGACCCCATATTCTGGACCGCGCTGCTAAAAATCATTGGCGTAAATATCATCTTGTCGGGGGACAATGCCGTTGTCATTGCCCTGGCCGCTCGCAGCTTGCCTGAGAAGCAGCAAAAACAGGCGATCTTCTGGGGCAGCGGTGCCGCGATCCTGATGCGCATCGTGTTGACCCTGTTCGCGGTTGCGTTGCTGGCATTGCCTTGGTTGAAGCTGATCGGTTCCGTACTGCTATTGTGGATCGGCATCAAATTACTGACCGACAACGAAGAAGGCGACGATGGCGTCAAGAGCCATGACACACTGCTGTCCGCGATCAAGACCATCCTGATCGCCGATCTGGTGATGAGCCTGGACAACGTGATTGCGGTCGCAGCGGCGGCAAAAAACAATACGCTTCTGGTGATGATCGGCCTGGCGATCAGCATCCCACTCATTATTTATGCAAGCACCCTGCTGATCAAATTGATGGAACGCTATCCCATCATTATCACCATTGGTGCGGCGCTGATCGGTTGGGTGGCGGGTGAGATGGCGTGGGACGAAATCGTGATTTCATCGTTCACGTCGCAATTCCCGAAGTGGTTCGAGTACCTTGCCGCCGCGGCGGGCGCAATTGTGGTCATCATGGCAGGCAAGTTGCTCGCCAAAAAATCTGCGTCGCACGACAGCGTCGCGCCAACCAATTCGTAGGATCAGTCGTTACAAAACAGTCGATCCATTCGTCGACAATATCTCGGAGGGGTACATGAAAGTATTTTGCGGAATCAATACACGCGCATCGAAGTTGGCTGTGGCAGTGGTGGCAGCACTTGGAGTGATGTCCTTTTCAGGGCCGGTCGCCGCATGGGAGCCGACCAAAACAGTCGAGTTCGTTGTGCCAGCCGGCACCGGTGGCGGTGCCGATCAGATGGCACGCTTCATTCAGGGCGTGGTCACGAAGCACAATCTGATGAAACAGCCGATGGTGGTCGTTAATAAAGCCGGCGGCGCGGGTGCCGAAGGCTTTCTGGACATGAAGGGTGCCAAAGGTGACGCGCACAAGATCGTCATCACCTTGTCAAATCTGTTCACGACGCCGATGGCGACGGGTGTACCGTTCAATTGGAAAGATCTCACACCCGTGCAAATGATGGCGCTCGACCAGTTCATCTTGTGGGTGAATGCAGAAACTCCGTACAAGACCGCGAAAGAATATGTCGATGCGGCGAAAGCGGCGGGTGCGGGCAAAATGAAAATGGGCGGTACCGGCTCGAAGCAGGAAGACCAGATCATCACGGTCGCGGTGGAGAAGATTTCCGGCGCCAAGTTCACCTACATTCCGTATAAAGGCGGCGGCGAAGTCGCGGTGCAATTGGTCGGCAAACATATCGATTCCACCGTGAATAACCCGATCGAGGCAGTTGAACAATGGCGCGCCGGCAAATTGCGTGCGTTGTGTGTGTTCGACGACAAGACAATGCCCTATAAGGCGAAAGTCACCGCGACGCAATCGTGGGGTGACATACCCACCTGCAAGAGTCAGGGCCTTGATGTCGATTACCAAATGCTGCGCGGCATATTCATGCCAGCCGGAGTGACCAAGGAGCAGGTTGATTTTTATGTCAATTTGCTTAAGAAAGTCCGCGAAACACCCGAGTGGCATGACTTCCTCGAAAAGGGTGCCTTCGACCAGACCACGCTCAATGGCGACGCTTATGCGAAATGGGTGGAAAAAGAAGAAAAACGGCATTTGACGTTGATGACCGAAGCCGGATTCCTCGCCAAGAAATAAGTCTGTATTACCCCGGACCAAAAAAGTTCGGGGTTTTTTTCGTCCTAAAAAATGTTGCCCGAACACCGCATCAGACGGGGTCGGCGCAATCAATGAGGAGCGCTTGTGGAATCACCGGAAGAGAAATCTGCATCGTCGATCAAAACAATTGACGCGATTACCGCCGTTTTGATTTTCGTCATGGGCGCGATCGTCGTTTGGGACAGTCGGCGACTGGGGGCCAGTTGGGGTTCTGACGGGCCTGAGGCGGGGTATTTTCCGTTCTATATTGGCTTGATTCTTTGTATCGCAAGTGCGATCAATTTCGCGTTGGCGCTGAAAGAAAATTCGAGCGAATCGTTCGTCAGTGTCTCGTCGCTGAAAATGATTCTCTCGGTGATTGTCCCCACCATTATTTATGTCACGCTGATCGGCGGAGTCGGGCCGATTCCGGCGCTGGGTATTTATGTGGCCTCGGCGATTTTCATCGCCTTGTTCATGAAGTGGCTCGGCAAATATGCGTGGCCCATCACACTCGCGGTATCAATCTCGGTACCGGTGGTGTTTTTCCTCTTGTTCGAAGTCTGGTTCAAGGTGCCGTTGCCGAAAGGGCCGCTCGAAGCCGCCTTCGGTTTGAACTAGGAGGCGATGATGGAAGAAATCAATAGTTTGATGGGTGGATTTGCCGTCGCCCTGACCCCCTACAACATGGGGTTGATGATGGTCGGCATCGTGCTTGGCGTGCTGATCGGCGTACTGCCCGGCCTTGGCGGCGCGAATGGTGTGGCAATCCTGCTGCCGTTGACGTTTTCGATGAATCCGACCTCGGCGATCATCATGCTTTCTTGCCTTTACTGGGGGGCGTTGTTCGGCGGTGCAATCACCTCGATTCTCTTCAATATTCCCGGCGAGCCCTGGAGTGTGGCGACCACCTTCGATGGCTACCCGATGGCGCAGCAGGGACGCGCCGGGGAAGCATTGACGGCAGCGTTCACCTCGTCGTTCGTGGGCGCATTGGTTGCGGTGTTGATGATCACATTTACCGCGCCGTTGGTCGCGAAATTTGCATTGCGATTTGGGCCGCCGGAATATTTCGCGGTCTATTTGCTCACGTTTTGTAGTTTCGTCGGCATGTCGAAAGGCTCACCGTTCAAAACCATCGCCGCGATGATGATGGGGTTCGCGCTGGCTGCCGTCGGCCTCGATACGGTCACCGGCCAATTGCGCATGACCTTCGGCTTTACGGAGTTACTCAAAGGATTTGATTTTCTGATTGCCGTCATCGGATTGTTCGGCATTGGCGAAATTCTGTTGACGATCGAAGAAGGCTTGGCCTTCAAGGGCGCAGAAGGCAAGATCAAGATGCGGGTGGTGATCGATACCTGGAAGCAACTGCCGAAGTACTGGAAGACGTCTTTGCGCTCATCGCTGGTCGGCTGCTGGATGGGCATCACGCCGGGCGGCGCAACCCCCGCGTCGTTCATGGGCTACGGCATCGCGAAAAGCATGTCGCCCAACGGCAAGAATTTTGGCAAAGGCGAAATGGAAGGAGTTGTTGCGCCGGAAACGGCCGCGCACGCCGCTGGGACGGCCGCACTGCTTCCGATGCTCACACTGGGTATTCCCGGTTCGCCCACCGCCGCCGTGTTGCTGGGCGGCCTGCTGATCTGGGGCTTGCAACCCGGCCCCTTGCTGTTCCAGGAGCAAAAAGATTTCGTCTGGGGCCTGATCGCCTCAATGTATCTCGGCAACATTGCAGGATTGATTGTGGTATTGACCACCGTACCGTTCTTCGCGGCCATATTGCGCATTCCGTTTTCGATCGTCGCCCCGGTAATTCTGGTGATCTGCGCAATCGGTGCCTACACCGTACACGGCTCGATGTTCGATGTCTGGCTGATGGTGGTGTTCGGCGTGATCGGTTATGTTTTCAAGAAGCTTGATTACCCGCTGGCACCACTGGTACTGGCGTTGGTGCTGGGCGACCGCGCGGAAGACGCGTTCAGGCAATCGATGCTGATGTCGCAGGGCACGATGTCGATTTTCTTTGCCAATAGCCTGGTGGCCAGCATCACGATTCTGGCGCTGGTCATGCTGTTCTGGGCACCGCTGAGTGCGGGAATTGCGAAGTTGCGGGGGAGATAGTGGGAATAATCGTCTAGCGATAGCCACGAGCCAAGCCTTGCTCCTTTACATTAATCCGTTCGCCCTGAGGTATCGAAGG